>VXWI01000036.1 GCA_009835985.1 Acidobacteriota bacterium
GACAGCTCCCCTCCCCCACCGCCCTCGCCGCGGGACGTCCAGATCGCGACCGCCGTACTCCTGCTCGAAGTATCGGCAGCGGATCACGACGTGGACGAGCGGGAGAGCCGCGAGATCGTCCGGAGCATCGAGTCGGCGTTCGCGCTGAGCGCGGACGAGACCGCAGAAATCGTCGAGATCGCCGACCAGCGGTCGTCCGAGGCGGTTTCGCTCTACGAGTTCACCCGGCTCGTGGACCGGAGCCTCTCCCGGGAACACAAGGCAACGATCATCGAACTGCTCTTCCGGGTCGCGTTCGCGGACGGCTGGCTCGCGGGCGAGGAAGAACAGGTCATCCGCAAGGTGGCGACGCTGCTGCACGTGGAGCACCCGGCGTTCATCGCGGCGAAGCTGCGGGCGAAGGGCTGAGGGACGGTTCGGCGGAATAGCGCTGAGCGTTTCGCGGCCCGGTGGGCCGCGATGCCGGCCGGAGGCCGGCGCTCCGAGCCGTGCGGGTCGTCTCCGCCGCGGAGCGCCACGCCGAGGTGGGAGCCATCCTTCCGGGTGGGGGTTGCGACCTGCGCGCTGCGGAGCACCGCGCGTGCCGGCTGAAGCCGGCGTTCCAAGCCGCTGCGCGTGCCGGTCTGAAGGGCCCCACCGGGAGAACTGCCCGGCGGTCCCGGCGGCTAAGCCTGGAACATCGTCTTGCCGCCGACGACGGTGCGGTGGATGGCGATGTGCTTGAGCTGGTCCGGATCGTCCGCGGCGACATCGTGAGGATCCTGCTCGAGCATCACGAAGTCGGCGAGCTTGCCGATCTTGATGCTGCCCTTGATGTCCTCCTCGAAGGAGGCCCAGGCGCCGTTGATCGTGCCGATCCGGAGCGCCTCGTCCATCGTGACCTTCTGGTTTCCGCCCCACACCCGGCCCTGGGTGTCCTTGCGGGTCACCATGGCCTGGAGCGCCATCATCGGCTCGTAGGGTCCCGGCACGTAGTCGGAAGCGCCCGCCACCTTGATGTCGCAGTCGAGGAAGGACTTGTGGGCGAACATCCACTTCATCTTCTCTTCGCCGTACTCCACCCACTTGTTCCCGTGGTAGTGGACGTAGGTCCAGAACGGGGTGGGAATCGAACCGGACTCGTGGATCCGCTGGAGCAGTTCGGGGTTCACCAGCGAGCAGTGCTCGATGCGGTGCCGCGCATCCCGGGGCGCATCGGCGAGCACCTTCTCGTAGGCGTCGAGCACGTAACCGATGGTCAGGTCGCCGTTCGCGTGGATCCCGATGTGGAAGTCGTGGGCGTGGGAGTCCTCGACCGCCTCCATGATCTCCTCGGGAGTCATGGTCAGGATTCCGTGGTCGTCGGTGCCTTCGTACGGCGTGCTCATGTACATCGTGCGGCCCGAGGCGGAGCCGTCGGCGCCGTACTTGATCGCTCCGATCCGGAGCCACTCGTTCCCGAAGCCGCGGTGGATCTTGGCGTTCTTCAGTCCGCGGTGGAGGTCGGAGTCCGCGGAAGCGAAGTAGTACATCCGGTAGCGGAGGTCGCCGGCGGCATAGGCGTCTTCCAGGGCGAGGAGGCCGTCGGAGTCGCCGCCGGTCTGATGCACGCTGGTGATTCCGGCGGCGGTCATCAGCTTCGACATGTGGGCCACGCCCTGCTGGAACTCGGCGCGGCCGTAGACGCGGCGCTGTCCGACCCCGTCGAAGACGTCGTCGGCCTTCTCCTCGACGAGCCCGGTCAGTTCACCGTCTGCATCCTTCTCGAACCGGCCGCCGGGAGGATCGGCGACGTCCTTCGTGATGCCGGCCATCTCGAACGCCTTCGAGTTGTACCAGTAGATGTGGCCGCCCCGGTGGGACACGCGCACCGGAACGTCCGTCGTCGCCTCGTCGAGATCGTGCCTGGTGATCCGGCGGTACTCCCCGTTCTCGCCGGTGACCTTCGTGTCGTCGTACTTGAACCCGTCCACCCAGTAGCCCGGCTGGGTGTCGGCGGCGGCGGCCCGGATCGCCATCTTGATGTCCTCGATGGTGCGGACGTCGAGGTTCACCTCGAAGAGGTCCCGCATCCCGCCCGGATGGCAGTGGGCGTCGATGAACCCGGGCACCACGGTCATCCCGCCCGCGTCCACCACTTCCGTTCCCGGCCCGGCGAGATGCAGCACGTCCTCGTCCGAACCCAACGCGACGAACTTGCCGTGGTTGACGGCGAGCGCCTGGGCCTGGTCCATGGTCTCCCCGCCCTCGCTGTACTCGGCCGTGTACACCCGGGCGTTGTGGACGATCAGCTGCGGGGTTGCCGAGCCCCCACCCGCACCGCAGGCGGTCGTGAGTCCGGCAGCCGTGGCGGCGCCCGAGAGCTTCAGGAATTCGGCGCGGCTCAGATTCTTGTCAAGCAGACGGGACATCAGGCGATTTCCTCCTGACTGGTGAGGCGGATTCGGAGGTCAACGGACTCACAATCTTATGGACGTGGCGTAAGACGCGGTGGGCCAGCGCTTTGCAGCGCCTCGTTCAGCGCTCCGATCTGCCTCCGCACCACTTCCCAGGCCGCAATCCGCTCGTCGTACTCCGCGCTCAACGCGTCGATCCGGGCGAGGACCTCGGCGTTCGGGGCCTCGGTGTAGGCGTCGAGGTTCCGGGCCTCGGCCCCGATCCGGGCGAAGAGTGGCCGCGGCCAGGCGCGGAATCCCGGACGGCCCTCGTTGCGCGAGAGGTTCTTCGCCGCCTCCGCGGCCGCCTCCCGGAACTCCCCGACCCGGGTCTTCAGATCGCTGTCGGATTCCATGGCAAACGCCTGGACCAGCTCCGCCGCTTCCGTGGCGGTCGCCTCCGCCGCCTCGTGGGCCTTCGTCATCCCCGCGACCATCGCGGTGAGGCGCACCAGGGCGTCGTGGTTGGCGCGGCGGTCGGACTCCGGAATCTGGATGCGGGGGTCCTCCGACACCGCGACGGATCCCTCCGCCGAGGCGTCGCCGCTCGCCACCCGCAACGAGTACGCGCCGGGAAGCACCCGCGGACCCCGCGGCGGGCCGCCAAAGCCCTGACCGCCGTCCGGGACCGGGGAGTCGTAGCGGAGGTCCCAGTTGATCCGGTTGAGCCCCGGCTCGAGCTCGGCCTTGAGGGTGCGGACCGCGTCGCCGCCCGCGGCGCTGACCGTGATCTCGGCCTCTCCGGCCGTTTTCGCATAGATGTGGAAAAGGGCGCCCTCGGGCGGGTTCTCCGCGATGAAGAACTTGTGGCCGGTGTTCCCCTTGTGGGTGTAGATGCGCCAGGCGACGGCGTCCCGCACCGGGAACAGGTGGAGGTCCTTCTCGAATACCGAGGCGTCGAGGGTGGTGAGCGGCGCGATGTCGTCGGCGATCCAGATGCTCCGGCCGTGGGTGCCCAGGATCAGGTCGTTCTCGCGTGGGTGGATCGCGAGGTCGTCCACCGGCACGGTGGGGACCTGACCGCGGATCCGGTGCCAGTTGGCGCCGCGGTCGAGCGTCACGTACACCCCGAACTCGCCACCGGTCACCAGGAAGTCTTCGTTGTCATGGTGCTCACGGATCACGTTGAGCGCGGCCTCCGGCGGGAGCGTGCCGGCGATGGACTGGAAACTGTCCCCGTAGTCGTCGCTCCGGAACGCGTAGGTTGAGTAGTCGTCGTTCCGGTGTCCGTCCAGCGTGACGTAGACCCGGGACGCCGAATGCGCCGACGCGATGAGGCGGGTGACATAGGTCTGGTCCGGCACTCCGGGCAGGTTCCCGGTCAGGTTGTCCCAGGTCTGGCCCCCGTCGCGGCTTCGCTGCAGGTTGCCGTCGTCGGCCCCCACGTAGATGACCCCCTCCTCGAGCGAGGAGACGGCGATGGTCACGATCTGGCCGAAACTCGAAATCCCGTCGTGGCGCGACAGCGTGTCCTCGGTCACCGGGACATCCATGATGGGCAGCTCGTCGCGGTCGAGGCGCTTCGTCAGGTCATCGGTCCGGGTCCAGACGTCGCCCCGGTCGGACGAGATGAAGAGCCGGTTTCCGCCGTAGTACACGGTTTCCGGGTCGTGCGGGGAGATCACGATGGGGCTGTTCCAGTCGAAGCGGTAGCGCTCGCCGCCGTTCTCCGGTTGTGGCCGGATCAGCTTGGTCTCGGAGGTCCGGCGGTTCAGGCGGCGCAGGTTGCCGTTTTGGGACTCCACGTAGACCGTGTCCGGGTCGCCCGGGATCGCTTCGGTATAGAACCCGTCCCCGCCCCCGATCCGGAACCAGTCCTCGTTGCTGATCCCCTGCCGGAAGAAGGTGCGCGACGGAGCGCCCCAACTCCCGTTGTCCTGAAGGCCGCCATAGACCATGTACGGCGTGCCCATGTCGTGGCCGATCTCGTAGAACTGCCCGAGCGCGATGGTGTTCACGAAGTCCCAGCTCCGGCCCCGGTCCCAGGAAATGTGGATGCCCCCGTCGTTCCCGAGCACCATGTGGTTCGAGTCGGCGGGATCGATCCAGAGGGCGTGATGGTCCACGTGGATGCGCTGGACCCAGTCGGTGGCGAAGGTCCGGCCGCCGTCCTGGGAGTAGTACATCTGGGTTCCGAGGACCCAGATGCGCTGGTCGTTGTTGGGATCGATCCGGATCTGGCTGTAGTACATGGGTCGCGGGTTGGTGTCGCTCATCCGCTCCCAGGTGAGTCCCTTGTCCTCCGACCGGAAGACGCCACCCTCCTTGTTCTCGACGATCGCGTAGACGATCCGCGGATCGCGCCGGTACACGTTGAGCCCGATCCGTCCGGTGTCGCCCTCGGGGAGCCCGCCGCCCAGCTTCGTCCAGGTGTCTCCGCCATCCGTGGTGCGGTGGATGCCGCTGCCCGGTCCGCCGCCCGCAAACCCGTAGGCGCGGCGCCGGCGCTGGTAGAGCGCGGCGTAGAGAGTGTCCGGGCTCTCCGGGTCCATCGCGAGCTCCACGGCGCCGGTGTTCTCGTCCCCGTGGAGCACGCGGTCCCAGGTCTCCCCACCGTCGCGCGTCCGGTAGACGCCCCGCTCCTCGTTCGGGCCCCAGAGGTGGCCGAGCGCAGCCACGTACACGGTACCCGGGTCGGTGGGATGCACCAGCACCCGGCCGATGTGGTGCGTGTCCTCGAGCCCCTTGTGGTTCCAGGTGCTTCCCCCGTCGGTGGAGACGTACACGCCGTTGCCCCAGGAGCTGCTCTGCCGGTTTGCGGGTTCCCCGGTGCCGACCCACACCACCGACGGGTCGGAGGGCGCCACCGCGATGGAGCCGATCGAGGACACCTCCTCGTCCTGGAACTGCGGGATCCAGGTGACGCCGTGGTTCACGGTCTTCCAGACGCCCGCGGAGGCGGTGCCGACCCAGAACACCTTGGGGTCGGACTCGACGACCGCGAGGTCGTCGATGCGGCCTCCCATGATCGCCGGTCCGATGTTGCGCCACTCGATCCGGTTGAGGATCGACTCGACCTGCTCGGCGGTCTGCGCAGTCGCCGGGGCGGCGGCCAGCAGCAATCCGCAGGACAACAGCAATGAGGTGCGGGCACTCCGGGCCCTCCGGCGCGTTTTCAACGGAACAAACATCGTTTCGCCTCCCTTGCCGCGCGGGTTCTGACACCGCCGCACGGGCAACCAGCGAGCGTACACCACGTGTCCCGGAACCTCCGGGTGGACCCTTGGTTCGCGACGAGGCGGCGCCGGCGGGCCTATTCGCTCAGGGCGCCGGCGTTGATCCAGTCCCGGATGGCCTCGATCTCCTCGGCGGTAAGCGGATCTCCGATGGGCGGCATGCGGTCCCGGACGATGCCCGCGCGGCCTTCCAGCTTATGGACCAAGTAGCTGTTTTCGGCATCTCCGGGTTCCACCAGATCGAGTGCGGTCTGGGTGCTCGGCACATTCACCAGCGCCGCGTGCGACATCCCCTCACTGAGGTCGAGCCCGGCCTGCACGGTGTCACCCCCGTGGTGCGCAACGCAGCGGGGATCGAACACCAGCGTCTGGATGCTCGAGAGCGTGGGCATCAGCGTCTCTTCCATGGGTGGAGGTGCGGGCAGAGGCGCTGGGGTCGCGGGGGGTGGAGCCGTCGGAGCGGCCGGAGCCGGAGCATCCGACGAACCGCACCGGACGAAAACCCCGGCCGCCAGCAACAGAGCCGTCAGTCGAGCCGTGCGAAACATCGCACGAACGCTAACAGCGATCGCCCGAACTGAAAACCGCATCCCGGCGGGGAGGACGGCCCGCTACAGATAGAGGTGCAACTGCAACAGCAACCGCCTGTCGAGCCGATCCGAAAACACGAAGCGGTCCCGGTACCAGGACAGGTTCACGTGCCAGTGGGTGCGCGGGTAGAGATCCAGTCCGTAGACCATCCGGTGGATCTCGGCGCGCGAGTCGTCCGGCACCCGATATCTCTGCGGCGAGATCCGGAGCCAGACACCGCGCCACACCTCGACGGACGTCTGGTTGGTGAGGATGACGGCGCGATCATCGGGAGCCGAGTCCCGGAACTGGACGTCCAGTTGCGTCCAGGTGGTGAGCCACGGCGCCGGGGCGTATCCGAACGAGGCTCCCACCGCAGTACGGCGGGCGGCCCGGTCCGCTGCGCCGCGATGGAGCACCGAGGCGACCGCCACGGTGCGGGAACCGAGATCCCGCTGGGCACGGCCGCTGACGGTGAGGGCCGCTCGCCCGTCGTCGTCCAGGAGCGACTCGGCCCGCCCCGGCCCGGCGGCGACCTGGAGAAGCCAGCGATCGGAGGAGAGTCCCAGCTCCACCCCGTAGACCTGGTCGTCCTCGCCAAGACCCAGTTGCCTTCGGGAAAGTGCGGTGTGATCGGCGAACCGCACCCCGTAGGCCGGGAGGAAACGTCCTCCGCGGATGCTGACCCGGTCCGAGACCTGTCGCGCGAGCCAGTGCTCGTACGAGACGAAGTCACCGCCGGGGCGCCGCCCCGCCGTCCCATAGGCCGTCCAGCCCCCGAAGCGCCAGGCCGCCTGCAGATCCAGGTTCATGAGGAAGTTCCGGTCCGGCAGGTCACGGCCGGCGACCTCGATCTGGAGTTGCGACGGCCGGAAGTCCAGCCCGAGTTGCAGCGGGCTGTCACTGCCGACCGCTCCGAAGAGGAATTCCTCCTCGGCCCGGTCGCCCGCTTCCGCGGTCGCGTCCCGGCGGCCGAAGGTCGAGAGTTCCTCCCGCGAGAGCGAGCGCCCGTAGGGCGTCAGGAGTCCTCCGCCGGAAGGGGAGTAGTGGCAAGCAGTGCACCGCGGATACTGCTTCGACAAAAACGTGGGTTCCGCGGCGGCCGGCACGGCGATCCACGCCGCCCACGCGCCGACGAGGGCGAGACGGAAGTACCCGCGAGGCCCTCCCGCCCCGGTCACGGCGGCGCTCCCGGAGAAGGAGCGACCGCGGACTCGAAGGTGACCGTGATCCGGACTTCATCGCGCACGCCCACCCCGAGATAGCGGGGGGGTGGAATCGCGAACTCCGTGAGACTCAGCGGGAACTCGGCTTCAACCCGCACCCGTCCGTCGCGCCGCCCGAGGCGCACGTCTCCCTCGATCGGCCGCTCCAGTCCGTGGAGCGAAAGCAACCCTCGGAACCCCGTTTCGTGATCGCGGGCTTCGGGAGGAAGCGCCTCGACAAGCTCTACGGCGGTCAGGACCGCCACCCGGAATTGCTCCCCCCGGTCAACCTCCAGGTAGGTCTCCCGAAGGTGCCGATTGCGGAGTTCGATGCCGGTGTCCAGCGAGTCGAGTCGCACCCGGACGTTTCCAGCACCCCCAGGAGCGCCGGCGTCCTCCAGCCGCAGGGTTCCGGAAATCTGCGACGTGACCGCGTCGAAGCTCCCCCCCACCGTGAGCCGGCACCGGACCCGCACCTCGCCCGACGTGAACGTCCAGGACTCCCCGGCCGCGGCGGTGACCGCGACGGCGAGCGAGGCGAGCGCGAGCGCGACGACGCGACGGGGGATCCTCATTCGGCGCACTCCACGATCAGGCGCGTCCTTCCACCTCCACCGTCACGATGTCCACGTCCGGGTACTTCTGGTGACGCACCGAACTGGCGTAGTGCCGGAGGAGGCGCAGCGAGATCTCGCTCTCGTCGGGAACCTCCGGCCGGTCGCCGAGCATCGTCATCCGGTCCTCGATGTTCACGTCGCCGGCCACCGCCACGAACTCCAGTTCCGCGGAGCGCCGTCCCGTCCGCGCGGTGAGGCGGAGCTGCCGGACCTCGGCGTCGCCTGCCTCCCCGACCTCCAGCAGCGTCAGCAGCGCCTCCTCGCCGGCCGAAACGAGGCGGGCGGTGGAACTTCCATCCCAGCCGCGCCGGAATGCCTCGGAGGTCAGGAATTCGTCGATCTTCGGTCCCGCCTCCATGTCGAGAATGGTGGCGAGCCGCTTCGGGCGCGCTCCGGTGAGGTTGAGGAAGACCATCAGCAGGATGGCCATCAGACCGCCGGCGGTCATGCCGTTGTCCAGCAGGACTCCCCAGAAACCCTCGAGCAACTCGGGGAAGATCGCGGCGCCCTGGAAGCCGCTGCCGACCCAGAAGGAGAGGCCGACGATGACCGCCTTCTGGAGATTCATCCCGTCCTTCACGACCATGTGCATTCCCAGACTGAACAGGATGCCGATGAGGCCCATCCCGAAGGCGCCGACCACCGGACCCGGGATCGCGAGGAAGAGAGCCGCGACCTTGGGCAACAGCGCGAGTCCGAGGAAACTGATCCCGATCCAGGTCCCGACCCGGCGCGAGGCCACGCCGGTCAACTCCGTCATCGAGATGCTGTTCGAATAGGTCGTGTTGGGGACCGTGGCGAGGACGCCGGAGAGCAGGTTGCCGACACCGTCAGCGGCCACCGCACCGGCTACGACCCGGTAGTCCGGCGCCTGGGGCTTCCGCCACGAGACCCGCTGAATGGCGATGGAGTCGCCGATCGTCTCGATGGCCCCGATAAGGGTCACGAAGATGAAGGCGGGCAGGAGCGCCCAGAAGGAGGCTCCGAAGGAGAAGTCGAGTCCCGGCCACCCGCTCGGGATGCCGATCCAGCCCGCGTTCGCGACCGGCGCGAAATCGAAGATTCCGGTAAGGGCGCCGACGGTGGAGCCGACGACCACACCAATGATCGGAGCCCAGAGCCGCAGGAGCCCCCTTCCCCGGAGCGCGAGACCGGCGAAGACCGCGAGCGCGATGCCGGCGCTCAGCGGGGCTGCCAGCGGGCTGGCTCCCTCGGGCACGTCGCCAAGCAGCGGGAACAGGATGGGCATCACGGTCGCCGCGATGAGCATGATGACGATCCCGGCGACGGTCGGGGTGATCACCCGGCGCAGCCAGGTGAGCCGGAAGGCGAGACCGAACTGGAACAGGGAAGAGACGAGGACCAGGACCGCGAGCAGCGCCGGCCCCCCTTCCCGGAGGGCGGCGACCGAAATCGCGATGAAGGCGCCGGAGGTTCCCATGAGCAGGACGTGTCCGGCGCCAAACCGGCCGACGCGGTTCGCCTGCAGGATGGTGGAGAGACCGCACACGGTAAGCGCGGCGAAAACCGCCCAGGAGAGATACGGCTCGCCCAGTCCCGCGGCGCGGATCACGATGGCGGGCGTGAGGACGATGCCGGCGACCTGCAGGATCGCCATCTGGAGTCCGAGGCCGAAGGCGAGCGCCCCCGGCGGTCTTTCGTCCGGCTGGTAGCGGATCGAGGACGCCGGGGCGCCGCCCGCCGAAGATTGTGCTGCTGTCACGTGGAACCTCCTCCTTGTGAAGACCCTTTGCCCCGATTCGGGGACCTGCTATCCGTCCTCCGGCCCTGTCGTCCGGCTGCCCGGGCCGGTTACTTCCAGCCCGGTGCGGAGATACAGGTTGCGGATGGGGTACGGGATCTCGATCCCGGCCTCGTCGTAGCGGCGGTGGAGCCGCTTGATGAAAGCGCTGGCCAGGTCGAACCGGTCGAGTGGCTTCCTCGCCTGCAGGATCGCGTCGAACGTGATCGCCGAGTCCCCGAATTCCTTCCAGCGGATGTGGCCCGCGAAACCGGGCACACCGGCTTCGGTTCCGTTCTGGACCTCGCGGATGACCTCCCGCGCGATCCGGTCCGCCTCCTCCAGGTCGGTGTCGTAGTGGACACCGACCCCGATGCTGAGCCGGACGCGCGGATCGGGGGTGTGCAGGTTGGTCAGCACCGAATCCGCGAGCTGCGAATTGGGGATGATCACGTAGTTGTCGAGCAGGGTTCGGAGCGTGGTCGTCCGCCAGCCGATGTCGGTCACGTAGCCCTCGACTCCCGCCTCGTTGACCCGCAGGAAATCTCCCACCTTGAACTGCGCCGCGGCCACGAGCTGGATTCCGGCGAAGATGTTGCCGAGGGTCGGCTGGAGCGCGAGGGCGAGGGCCAACGCTCCGACTCCCAGGGTCGCGAGCAGGGGCGCCACCGAGATCCCGAGTTGGTCCAGCACCACCAGGATGCCGACCGTGAGCGCCACCCCGACCAGGGTGTTGCGGAGGATGGAGACGCCCTGGTGGCCGAGCCGCTGCTGCCGCATGCGGAGGCTGGCGAGCCCGATGTCCACCCCGACCCGGATGGCGGCGAGCACCAGCACCACCTGCAGGCCGGTGGTGACGAGCGGCTCCACCACCGCCGACGGTGGCCGGAGCGCCATCAGGACCCGCGTCGCGACCACCGCCAGCAACAGGGAGGGCACCAGGTGGAATCCCTCGGTGGCCAGCCAGTCGTCCCAGTCGGTTCGGGTCTTTTCCGCCTTCTTGCGGAAGAAGGCGCGCGCGGCCCGTTCGATCACGAGCCCGGCGCCGAAGGCGACCACCAGGACCGCCGCGTAGAGGCTCAGCGCGACGAAGAGGGTGGACATCAGCTTGCCGACGCGGCGGTCCACATGATCTCGAACAGGAGGTCCTTCGCACCGCTCAACCGATGGTCGCCGCCCTCGATCTCGATGAGTTCCGCGGCGTTGCAAGACCCGGCGAAGTCCCGTGAGAGTTCCACCGGAACCACCGCGTCCGCGTCTCCGTGGATCAGGAGGGACGGGGTCCCGAGATTCGCTGCCAGCCGCTCGGTCGGATAGCCGTCCTCGTCCGGAACCATCCCCCAACCGATCTCAAGGTCCCGGTCCCCGACCGACACGGACAGGAACCCCCGACCGGCCCATTCCCGGCGCGCGGCGGCGGAAAGGCTGGCCGCGAAACGGGCCGCCATCCGGAAGGCGGGAGCGATGACGAACACCCGGCGGACCGCGCCCGGAAAGAGCGCGGCGTACCAGAGCGCCGCGATCCCCCCCATCGAGGACCCCACCAGAACGAGTGGCGCCGCGGGCGCCTCCTCCCGAAGGAAGGAAACGGCCCGCCCGACGTCCTCGAGATTCCGGGTCAGCGAGAGACCGTGGCAGTCGCCCCCCGAGTCGCCGTGCCCGGTGAAGTCGAGCGACAGGAATCCGGGTCCGCGTCCGGCGAGGTGGTCACGGAACCGGGCCGCCTTTTCTCCCTTCCGGTCGGAACCGAGCCCGTGGAGGAAAACCCAGACCGGCGCCCCGGTATCGGTTCCCGGGGTCCAGCTCAGCGCGAGACGGTCGCGTCCCGGATCGTCGGGCTCGAGGAACTGCTCCTGCGCGGTCATTCGGGATTCCGGCCGCACATTCTGACGGATGCCGCGTCATATCCGCGTCCTCCCGCACGCCCGGCCCATCCATGAAGACGGCGGAAACGGCTCGAACTCGGAGCGCCGGCCTCTCGCCGGCGGCCAGTTCTCCCGGTGGGGGCCGTGGCCGCAGGCCGCGAAACGCACGCCTCAGCCGATTCCCATGGCGTGATCCCAACCAGGAACCGCTACTCGGCTCCCGAAACGAGCCGAACGTGGGCCCCACCCTCAAGGGCAGGAGCGCCATCAGCGCGGGTTTCGCGCTCCCGCGCGATGCCAGCCGGAGGCTGGCGCTCCGAAGGGGGCTGCGACAATCGGGGCGCCCGTGCCCCTCCCCGCCGACTTCCACTCGCGCGTTACCGCCTGCCGGGCCTGTCCGCGGCTCGTGGCCCATCGCGAGGCCGTCGCGCGCGAGCCGCCGCGGCGGTTTCGCGGCCTCGAGTACTGGGCCCGGCCCGTCCCGTCGCTTGGGGACGAAGGCTTCCGCCTGCTCATCGTCGGTCTCGCTCCGGCGGCCCACGGCGCCAACCGCACGGGCCGGATGTTCACCGGAGACCGGTCGGGGGAGTGGCTCTACGAGGCGCTCCACCGGTTCGGGTTCTCGTCGGCGCCGTATTCGCCGAATCCCGGCGACGGGCTCCGGTTGCTCGACACCCGAATCACCGCCGCGATCCACTGCGCTCCCCCGGCCAACCGCCCGACCGCCGCGGAACTCGCCGCCTGCCAACCGTTCCTCGAGGAGGAGATCCGCCGCGCAGCCAGGCTCCGGGTGGTCCTCGCCCTCGGCTCGATCGCTTTCCGGACCTTTCTCCGTACCTGGAGGGCGCTCGGCCGCGCGGTCCCGACGCCGCTCCCCCGCTTCGGTCACGGCGCCGCGGCCCGGATCGCCCCCGGAACCCACCTGCTCGCGAGCTACCACCCGAGCCAGCAGAACACCTTCACCGGCCGGCTCACCCGGCCCATGTTCCACGAGGTCTTCGCGGCCGCCCGGGAACTGTGCGGGGAGTGACGATGGAGCAGCGGCCCCGGGTCCGGATCGCGGTTTCGGGCTGCCTCCTCGGCGAAGAGGTGCGCTACGACGGCGGGCACCGCCGGAGCAGCTATGCGACCGACGCGCTCGGCGGCGCTTTCGAACTGGTCTCCGAGTGTCCCGAGGTCGGCATCGGCCTGGGGGTGCCGCGGCCGAAGATCCGGCTCGCACGCAGTGGAGGCGTCACCAGGCTGCTCGACTCCCGGGAGAAGGACCTGACCCCGGTCATGGACGACTACGCGCGCCAGGCCGCCACCCGCTTCGCCGAGGCCCGCGTCGCCGGGATCGTGCTCAAGTCCCGGTCACCGAGCTGCGGCATGGGTGACGTGAAGCTTCACGCGGGCGGCGCGGTGATCTCGGAGGACGGGACCGGGATCTTCGCGAGCCGGCTCGCGGCGGCGCTTCCCGAGGCGCCGCGGATCTCGGAAACCGACCTCGAGAGCCCCGCGCGTCGCGACCACTGGCTGACCCGGGTCTTCGCCCTCGCGGAGATCCGGGAAGTGTCTTCGGGCTCGCCCGACGCCGCGAGGCTCTACGCCTTCCACGCGCGCTGGAAGATGGTCCTGATGGCGCACTCGGAACGGACTGCCCGCCGGCTCGGCCGCTTTCTCGCCGCCACCCGGGACGCGCGGGACGCGCTGCCGCGCTACCGGGAAGCGTTCCTCGCCGGGCTCGCCGAACCGGCATCGGTGGGGACGCACCACAACGTTCTCCTTCACCTGGCCGGACACCTCAGGAGACCGCTCGATCCGGCGGCTCGAGAGCGCCTGCGCCGCGAGATCGCGGCGTTCCTGGCGCGCGAGGTCCCCCTGGCGACGCCGGTCCGTTCCCTCTCCGCCTGGGCGGCACGACTGGAGGTTCCGAGCCTCGGGAACCAGGCGTACCTCGCCGAGCGGCCGAAGTCCCTCGCCTACCGCGAAGGGATCTATCCCGACTAGCAGCCGGTGGGGACACCGGCCGTCACCCGCCGGTAGAGGTCCTCGTACCGGGGCAGGACGATCTCCCGCGCAAAGTGGGTGATGGCGCGCGTCCGTCCCGCGTCACCCATCGCCTGGCGCGCCGGCTCGTCGGTAAGGAGCCGGACCGCTTCCGTGGCCATCCCCCGCACCTCGCCCACCGGGAACAGCCGCCCGGCTTCGCCATCGGTGACCACTTCCGGGAGGCCGCCGATGGTGGTCGCGATCACCGGTACCCGGCTCACCATCGCCTCCAGCGCCGTCAGGCCGAAGCTCTCCTGTGCACTCGGCAGCAGCAAGAGATCCGCGCATGCGAGGGGCCCCCGGATGTCGTCCTGCTGGCCGAGGAAGACCACCTCCGAAGTCAGTTCGAGTTCCCGCACGAGCTGCTGCGCGAAGAGCCGCTCCGGGCCTTCTCCGACCAGGACCAGCTTTGCGGGGAACTGCCGGCGGACCTCGGCGAAGACCCGCACCACATCGCTGATGCGTTTCACGGGCCGGAAGTTCGAGATGTGCATCAGGATCCGTTCCCCGTTCGGCGCCCAGGCCTCGCGGGCGTAGCGCTCCGGACCGGGGGCCGGCAACTCGGTATCCACGAAGTTGGGAATGACCTCGACCGGAACGTGGGGAGCGAAGTCGCGCTGGGTGCGGTCGGCGAGATAGTCCGAAACCGCGGTGACGGCATCGGAACGCTCCAGCGCGAAGCGGATGACCCGGTGGAAGGACTTGTCCGCGCCGACCAGGGTGATGTCGGTGCCGTGGAGGGTGGTGACCACCCGGGTGCGGCCGCCGCCGATGATCTCGCGCGCCAGGAAGGCGCTCACCGCGTTGGGGACGGCGTAGTGGGCGTGGATGATGTCGAAGTCGCCGTCCTCGTCGGCGACCTCGGCCAGTTTGGTCGCAAGCCCCAGCGTGTACGGGGGATAGCGGAACAGTGGGTAGGACGCGATCTCCACCTCGTGGATCCGCACGCCCGGGTGGAATCGGCGCAGGCGGAAGGGAACCGCGTAACTCACCACGTGGACATCGTGTCCGGCGTCCGCCATCCCGATCGCCAGATCGGACGCGACCGCGCCACTCCCGCCGTGGGTGGGATAGCAGACGATGGCGAGGCGCATGCGCGGTTCGGTCCTATGACGGAAAGGCGGGCAATTCTGTTCCCTTTCGCATGCGCCTCGGGGGGAAATTGCCATCACGCCCGCCTTTTGCGAAACTAGCCGGTCTCGAACCACGATCACCGAAGGACAACGTCATGGACCCGCTGCTCAAGATCAGCCACCGGCCGGCGACCCGGGTTGCCCCGGAAGAGACCGTCAGTGCGACGGTGAAGGCCATGGTGCAGGACCGGACCGGGGCGGCCGCGGTCATGAATGCCGACGGCTCGCTCGCCGGGATCTTCACCGAGCGTGACCTGATGACCCGCGTGGTGGCCATTCACCGGGACCCCGAGACCACCCTCGTCGGAGACGCAATGACCACGGAGCCGGTCACCATCACCCCGGACACCTCGCTGGAGCAGGCTCTCGAGATCATGGTCACCAATGACTTCCGGCACCTCCCCATCGTGGACGGCGACGAGGTGGTCGGGGTCGCGACCGTGCGCCGCGTGCTGAAGCACAAACTCGACGAGGAAAAGGAAGCACTCGAGTCCGTGGTCAGCTTCTTCACTGCCGACGGCATCGGGGGTTGAGTCCGGAACGCCGGGCTCAGCGCGCCGCCGGTGGCCGCTTCTTCGAGAGCAGCCATCCGGTAACGAACAGCGCCGCTCCCACCCCCGTGAACACCAGCATGCGGCGCTCGGCATCCGCTCCGAAAAACAGAGCCGCGGCGCCGGTCACCACCAGCATCCCCAGCATCATCAGCGTCCGGCCGGCGAAGTAACGAATCCAGGCGAGCGTCACCGCGATGGGCAACGGCTTCCTGCTGCGCGACGCCATCCTGGTCAACTCCGTCCGAAACGCCGCTCGATGAACGGCAGGTCGAGGCGCAGCACCGTGGGGCGGCCGTGCGGGCAGGTCGAGGGATTCGCCGTTCCCCAAAGCGAGGCGAGCACCTCCTCCATTCGCTCGGTCGTGAGGGTGACCCCGGCGGTCACCGCGGCATGGCACGCGACGCGCGCCATGATCCGGGCACGGGCGTCGTGGGCGGCGGCGGCCGTGCATTCGTGCTCTTCGGAAGCGAGCGAACGCATGAGGACATCCAGCCCGCGGCCCACTCCCAGCGCTTCCGGTACTCCACGAAGGATCCAGGCGTCGCCTCCGAAGGGTTCGATGTCGAAGCCGGCGCCGGCCAGCCGCTCGTGCTCCTCGGCGAGCACCGCCCGCTCCACGGGCGAGAGTTCGAGCGGCACCGGCTGCAGGAGTTCCTGGGTCCGGACCTCGCTCGGCGCGTCCATCAAACGGTTGTAGATGACCCGTTCATCCGCGGCGTGCTGATCGATGAGAAGCAGTTCCGAGCGTTCCTCGGCGAGGATATAGGTGCGCCGGAACTGGCCGAGCACCTTCGGAGGCGTCGTCCCGAAGTCCAGATAGCTGCCCCGCACCGGCTCCTCGACCCGGTCCGCGCCGTAGAGCAGTTCGCCGACCCCGGCCCCGTCCCATCCGGCGGGTTGCCCCATCCGGCTCCCCGGCGGAGCGGCGCCCCGCCCGATATCCCCAGCGCCGCCGGCGCGCTGTCCCGTTCCCGCGGGAGCATCTGCGGCGCGTCCGCCGCCGGCCACTCCGAGGTCCACCCGCTTCGGCGACCCCTCGAGGCCCGCACGCACGCTGCGGAAGACGGCGCCCCAGGCCGCTTCGGGATCCGCGAACCGCACCTCCGCCTTCGCCGGATGCACGTTCACGTCCACGGCGTCCGGCGGCGCCTCGATGAACACGTAGGCCTTCGGCGTACCGCTCAGGCTCGATAGCCGGCGGTAGCCCTCCGTGACGGCGTGGAAGAGCCGCCGGTCCTTGATCGGCCGTCCATTCAGGAACAACAACAGCCGGGAAGAAGCGCCGCGGCGCGCCATCGGAGGCGACAGGAAGGCCCGGACCGTGAACTCCCCGGCCCGCGCCTCGATCGGGATGGCATCCCGGGCCCAGCGCGGATCCAGTTGCTGGAGACGCTCCGCGGCGTCACCCGCCGGCTCGAGGGCGAACACCTGCCGCTCTCCACTCTGCAGATCGAAACGGATCTGGGGCCAGGCGAGCGCCAGGTTCGTAACCGCCTGAACGATGTAGGAGGCTTCGGTCCTTTCCGCCCGCAGGAACTTGCGCCGGGCCGGCGTGTTGAAGAACAGGTCACGTACCTCCACGATGGTGCCCGGCCGCGTGCCGGCCGGCCGGTCGGCGATCGTCGCGCCGCCGTCGACCCCGACCTCCCAGCCGGACTCGGCCTCTCTCTCGCGGGTCCGCAGCCGGAATCGGGAAACCGAGGCGATCGAGGGCAGTGCCTCCCCCCGAAAGCCCAGCGACCCGATGGAAGTCAGGTCATCCACCGAATCGATCTTGCTGGTGGCATGGCGCTCGATGGCCAGCCGGGCGTCCTCGGGAGTCATCCCCACGCCGTCGTCGCTCACCCGGATCTCGGTTCTCCCGGCATCCCTGACGCGCACCGAGACCGCCGTCGCCCCGGCGTCGATCGAGTTCTCGACCAGCTCGCGGACCACCGCCGCCGGCCGCTCGACCACCTCCCCGGCCGCGATCTGGTTGGCCACCGCCGGCGGGAGCCGACGAATCTGCCCCATTGGGGGACCTTAGGGAACGCCGGTCTTCAGACCGGCACGCGCGGCGCCCCCCACCGGGAGAACTGGCGCACCGCGCGCGTCACAACCCCTACCGGCCTTCATGGCGCCGAGGCTTCTATCTGACTCAGATCACCAACCTCGCTGAACAGGGCATCCAGCCGGGCGAGCAGCGCCAGCCGGTTCGCGCGCACCGCGGGGTCCTCGGCCATCACCAGCACGTCGTCAAAGAAGGTGGCGATGGCGGGCGAGAGGGTGGCCAGCGCCCGAAACGCCGGGAAATACCGGTTCTCCGCAAAGCAGCGAAGGACCTCCGCCTCCTCGCGTTCGAGCCTGGCGTAGAGCCGCTCCTCCGCCGGCTCCGTCAACAGGGCCGGATCGAGATCGGTTCCCCTGCCCTCCCGGACCTCGGGCGCCAGGATGCGCCGGACACGCCGCGACGCCGCCGCCAGCGTGGCGTAGTCCCCGCTGCCCACGGCTTTTGCGAGATCGGTGATCCGCTGCCAGGTGTCGGCGACCGGATGGGACCAATCTCTGATCGCGAGCACGGCGTTCACCACCCCCCTCGGCGTCGAGGGACCGACGAACGCGTGCGGGAGGCGGTCGTTCACGAAAGTCACCAGCTTTCCGGCAACGACGGCCCCCTGTTCATCGTCCGGGTGGTGTCCGTCGAGAGCCCGGCCCAGCAGGGCTGCCGGTGACGGCCAGCCGCTTCGAAGTCCCGGGTACTCCGCGGGGGCGTCCCGCAGCACCCGAATCAGCGAGAGTGCGGCCCGGCGCAGCGCGAACGGGTCACCCGACCCCGAAGGTTCTTCCCCGGCGAGGAAGAGGCCGGCGAGCGTGTCCGCCCGGTCGGCCAGCGAAACCGCTGCTCCCTCCGGGCTCCGCGGAAGGTCTCCGTCAAGCCCCGCGGGCCGGTAGTGGTCGTGGACCGCCTGCCACACCGCTTCCGAAGCGCCCTCCTCGCGCAGGAGAAGTCCTCCCGCGACTCCCTGGAGCGACGCGAACTCACCGACGAGATTGCCGGTGAGGTCGCACTTGGCGAGTCCGGCAGCCTTCGACGCCGCATCGGCGTCGGCGCCGACGGCTTCCGCGATCCACCCGGCGAGGGGCTCCATCCGGTCGGCTTTTTCCCGAAAGCTGCCGAGTCTCTGATGGAAGACCACGCCGGCGAGGCGCGGCCGGGTCTCGGCGAGCGGGACCTTCCGATCCTCATCCCGGAAGAACCGCGCATCCCGCAGCCGGGCCACCACGACCCGTTCGGCGCCGCGGCGGACGCGCCCCTCGGGGTCGTCCGGCAGGTTGGTGACGGCGATGAAAGACGGACTCGTGGGAAACGGGAAGAACTTCTGGTGGTGAACCAGAACGGTGTCCCGGATCTCCTTCGGCAGCGACAGGAACTCATCGGGGAACCGGCCCAGAACCGCCCCGGGAAACTCCACCAGGTCCTTGTGCACGTCGGCCGCGGCGCCGACCTCCGCGCACTCTCCGGCCTCGGTCTCACAACGCCCGATCGCTGCGAGCAGCCGAGCCCTCCGTTCCTCGGCGTCGAGCAACACGTAACGGTTCCGCAGGCCCTCGACGAGACTCTCGAGCGAATCCACGAGAAACGCAGCGCCGGGACTCTCGCCTGGCACCGCGGTCCGCGCGCGGTGGCCGTAGCTGACATTGCCGGCCACCACCGGCGCGCCTCCCGTCACCTCGATCCGGAAGGGGATGGCCTCGTCTCCGAAGAGGGCCACGATCCAGCGGATGGGGCGAACGAAGGCGAACGGCTTCGCTCCGATGGAGGCATCCCAGTTCATGGCCTTCGGGAGCGGTACGGCGCGCAGCGCGTCCTCGAGGATGCCGGGCAGGATCCGGATCGCCGGCTCTCCCGGTGCGACCTGACGGATCCCCAGGTATTGGCCGCGGGGAGTCTCCACTGCCTGCAGGCGCTCTTCGAAGTCCCGTTCCTCGATTCCCTGACGCCGGGCGAAGCCTGCGGCGGCCCGGCTCCACCCGCCGCCGGCGTCCCGCGCGACCCGCCACGGGGGACCCAGGACCTCGCGAACCTCATCGGGCTGGGATTCGGGTATCCCGGCGCCGTGGACCACCAGCCGACGGGCGGTGCTGTGCGAGCCGATCGTGTCCGCGGTCAGCCGCTGCCGGTCGAGACCTTCGGCGACGGCGGTCTCGAACCCCTTCGCGAGACCCGCGACCCAGTCGGCGGGAATCTCCTCGCACCCGATCTCGATCAGGAGTGTCCGTCCGCTCATTGGTCGGCCAGGTAGCGCTGCGCGGCCGCCGTCGCCAAGCCGCGCACCGCGAGGATGCGGCGTGGGCGGTCGCTGACGGAGACGGCCCCCCGGGAATCGAGCAGGTTGAACAGATGCGAGGCCCGCAGGCACTGCTCGTAGCCCGGCACCACCATTCCTCCCTCGATCAGGCGGGCGCCCTCGGCGATCGCCTCGTCGAAGTTGCGGCTCAGCACCGCCGTGTCCGCCGCCTCGAACGCGTAACGCGAGGACTGCTGCTCGTCGGCCAGCCGGACGGTCCGGTAGTCAACGCCCTTCGCCCACTCGAGGTCGTACACGTCGTCCACGTCCTGTAGATACATCGCGAGCCGCTCCAGCCCGTAGGTGATCTCCACCGAGATGGGAGCCAGTTCGAGGCCCCCGGCCTGCTGGAAGTAGGTGAACTGGCTGATCTCGAGGCCGTCGAGCACGACCTGCCAGCCCACGCCCCAGGCCCCGAGGGTGGGCGCGGCCCAGTTGTCCTCCTCGAAGCGGAGATCGTGCCGGGAAGCGTCCACCCCGCACTCCGCGAGGCTCTCGAGGTACAGGTCCTGAATGTCCTGGGGAGACGGCTTCAGGATGAGCTGGAGCTGATGGTGCTTCCCGAGGCGGTTCGGGTTCTCGCCGTAGCGCCCGTCGGCGGGCCGGCGGGAAGGCTGCACGTACACCACCCTCCACGGCGTTTCTCCGAGCACCCGGAAAAACGTCTCCGGATGCATGGTCCCGGCGCCCATCTCCATGTCGTACGGCTGGACGACGACGGCGCCCTGGTCGGCCCAGAAGCCCGTCAGCTTCGCGATCAGTTGCTGAAAGGTCACTGCGCGCGATCCCGGGCGGGGCTGAGGCGGGGTTCGAGGAGCCCCTCGAGGGCATGGCGGGCCGGTAGCGCCCGCTCCGCGAAGCCGGCGGTGAGCCGCCCGTGGAACCGGAAGAGCTCGCGAGCGGTCGAGCCTTCCGGAACCGAAGCCGAGGGCGGTGCGACCCAGAAGGTCTCCAGCAAACCGAGCGCCCCGGCGGACAGGCGATCGGTCGGCTCTCCGTGCCCGGGAGCGCAGCGGGTGCAGGCGTAGACCGGACCGGCGGCGAAGAACACCGCCCCGCCCTGCTCGAAGCCGGCGCCGCAGGCGCAGCGCCCGGGCCGCGGGTAGAGCCCCGCCAGGCGCAGCAGCCACGCCTCGAAATAGGCGACCACCACTTCCGCGGGCCGGCGCTCGAGGAGCGCGTCCCGGCAGGCAGAGATCAACCGGTAGAGCTTGGGGTCGGCTTCCCGGTCGGGGGCGAAGGTGTCCACGAGCCGGGAAAGGTAGCCCAGTGCGGCGGCGCTTACGGGGTCACGGGCGAGCGGCAAGGCGGAAGTCACGAGTTCACAGCGGTCGAGATGCACGAGTTCCCTGCCCTCGCGCTCGTACCAGCCCGCCTCCACCTCGTTCCCGATGTCGAGCGCGCTCCCGTAGCGCGATTTGGGCCGCCGCGCCCCGCGCGCCCACGCCCGGACCTTCCCCTCCTCCCCGCTGAACAGCACGGCGACCCGGTCCGCCTCGGCGACCGCGTAGGTGCGGAGAACGAACGCGCGGGATTGTTTGAGCGGCATGGGAAGCGGCTGGTCAGAGGCTAACCGGTGTTTTCGCTATCGCTCGGAGGACCGCGCGGTTTCGCGACCCTCCCGGGCCGCGGCCCCCACCGGGAGAACTGGCCGCCGGCCAGAGGCCGGCGCTCCGAGCCGTCTCGCCTCAGAGGTACGTCAGGGCTGCCACCCCGATGCTCAGGAACAGCAGGAAGCCGGAGACATCCGTGGCGGTGGTGACGAAGACCGAGGAGGCCAGCGCCGGGTCCACCTTGAGCCACCGCAGGGTCAGCGGCATCAGCGTGCCCACCACCGCGGCCACCACCATGGTGCCGACCATGGCCAGCGCGAGAGCCAGCCCGATGCGGGGGTCCCCCTTCCAGACCCAGGAGACCCCGGCGATCAGGACGCCGATCATCAGACCGTTGGCCGAACCGACCGCGAGTTCCTTGAAGAGAGCCTGCCGGCTGTTCTTCCAGCTCAGCTCTCCGAGCGCGATGCCGCGCACCATCACGGTCAGCGTCTGGTTGCCCGCGTTGCCGCCAAGCAACGGCACCATGGGCATGAAGACGGCGAGGATCGCGAACCGGGCGATGTCTTCCTCGAAGAGGCTGACCACCCAGGCCGCCACAAAGGCGGTGGCGAGGTTGACCGTCAGCCAGGGGATGCGCATCCGGATGGAACGGGACGCCTTGGTGAAGACGCTCTCGGAAACCCCGAGCCCGGCCATCCGGTACATGTCCTCGGTGGCCTCTTCCTTGATCACGTCGATGATGTCGTCCACGGTGATGACTCCGACCAGCTTCCCCTGCTGGTTCACCACCGGGACCGCGAGGATGTTGTAGCTGGCCACCAACTGGGCGACCTCCTCCTGGTCCATCTCGGTGCGCACCCGGAGGACGTCGGTCACCATGACCTCCGAGAGCAGCGCCTCCGGGCGCCGCTGGAGGAGCTGGCGCAGCGAGAGCACCCCCACCAGGGTCCCGTGGCCATCCACGACGTAGATATAGAAGACCATCTCCACGTCGGGCGACTCCTGGAGGCGCGCGATGGTCTCGCCGATGGTGGCGTCCTCGGGGACCGAGAACACCTTCGGGCTCATGATCCGGCCGGCGGTCTCCTCCGGGTACTGGAGCAGGTCCTCGACATCGGAGGCCTCACGGGTCCGCATGCCCCGGAGCACCCGCTCGCGGAGTTCCTCGGGGAGCTCGCTCAGGAACTCGGCGGCGTCGTCGGGGTCGAGTTCCTGGAGAAGCTGGGAAATCTCCGCGGGCTCGAGCCGCGGCATCAGGTCGGCGGCGCGCTCGACCCCGAACTCTCCGAGCGCCGCGGCGGCGAGATTCAGATCCCGCTGGAAAACGACCCGGAACGTCTTCAGCCGGTAGGCCTCCGGCAGGTCGGCGAGAACCTGCGCCACATCCGCCGGATGCAGCTTCTCGAGGATGCGGTGTGCGTTAGCGAAGGCCCCCCGGGACACCAGTTTGCGCACCGTCTCCGCGAGCAGCGGGGTCTTGGTGAGAACCATGGCGGGTACCGGAAGGGCGCACCTCGACGGGGGCGGTTCTCCGGCTGGGTTCCGGAGGTTGGGCGGATTCGTCGAGCTGCATCAGGGGGCGGAGGGTACCACGGAGCGCGTCCCCTCCGGCGGGTCTCCCCCGGCGTTTACGGCTTTCGCTCACGCGAGGACGGCTTGCCGGCGAGCGGGCAGACCGCCTCGACCTTCGCCGCGATCTCCCGCCCGACCGCCGCGAGCTGCGATGCGTCCAGTTGGCCCTGGATTTCCTCGAACAACTGGCGCTCCTCGGTGCGGATGTGGCCGTGAAGCACCTCTGCGAACCGCCGCAGGAGCGGGATGCGCTCTTCGTCGGTCGCCCCGGCGATACGCCGAACGAGGTCTTCCATCACCCGGTGCTCCGCGACGAGGCTGTCGAGCAAGGCGCCCGAGCGAAGGAAGGGCCGGACCGCCGGGAAGAGGACCTCCTCCTCGACACGAAAATGCCCGAGGAGTTCGACCTCGGCGAGGCGGGCCACCTTGTCCGCGAGTTCGAGCGCTTTCTCCCGGGTGGGCTCCGCCTTCAGACCACGGTCGATGAATACCGTGAGGGCCAGGCCGTGCTGGTGCTGATGGGAGAGCGGGATGAGGCCCGGATCCCGGTGCAGCGGTTGCGGGGCCATCCCCGCACTCTAGTCGCAGTGGCCGGGCCGGCGGGATGGATGCGGGTCGCGACAGCTGGCGCCGCGTTCCCTGCCGTCGTTGCCTCGAGGCCGAGCAGCGTTGCTACGGGAGCGTTGCCAGCTGCTCGGGAGACCCGGTCCTACCAGAGCCTGTGGACCGTGAGGCCCATCGCCCGTCTTGCCTCGTCAACCTTGAGGCCGAGCTCTTCCCGTCCCGCTTCGTCGAGTCGGCCATCGATCTGCCGGAAGAGTTCCACCTCCTCCATGCGGATGTGCCGGCGAAGCGATGCTCCGAACTGCCGCAGCAGCGAGGCGCGCTCGTGAGCGGAGGAGCCCGCGAGCCGCCCGACCAGTGTCTCCATGTTCCGGTGATGGGCAATCAATTGGTCGATCAACGGATCGGAGTCGAGCGCCTGCCGCAACGCGGGTAAGAGAGCGGTCTCCTCCACCTGGAAGTGGGGGAACAGTTCCTTTTCCGCGAACCCGGCCACTTTGCCGGCGATTTCCGCCAGTCTCCCGGGGGTCGGATCCACCTTGAGATAACGGTCGATGAGCACGGCCACCGCCAGGGCGTGCAGGTGATGTGCGGACAACCGGTCGATTCCGGGGGCCCGGGGCAGAGTCGGGGTCACCGGGCGAATTGTACGGGTCAAACGCGTTTCGCCGGCATCGTCTCGGCCGGACGCTCTAACTCCGGCGCCGCCGCGTACCGGACGAACCCTTGCCGAGGAGCAGCGCCAGCGAGGCGAGCGCGGCGCGATCCGGGACCCGGGTGGTCTTCATCCGCAGGTCCATCTCGGCCAGTTGCCTGAGCATGGCCCTGAGTTCGGCCGGGCGGAAGCGGCGGGCCGCGCGCTCGAGATCGTCGGCGACCCGGCGGGGCACGCGCAGCGCCTCGGCGAGGGGTTCGTCCCCGCCGTGGGCCTGGGCCAACTGGATCTGGGTCACGAGCCGGTACAGCAGCGCCATGAGCGCCTGCGGCGACTCCCCGTCCCGAAGCAGCGATTCGAGCGAAGAAAGCGCCGTCTCGGTGCGGCCCGCCTGCAACGCATCGGTGAAACGGAAGCGGTCCTGGACACTGCCGCCGCCGAGCACCTGTTCCATGTCCGCAAGGGTGACGTCACCACCCTCGTCGCTGGCGGCGTACACGGCGAGTTTCTCGATCTCGTTCACCTGCTGGCGCAGTTCCCGGCCGAACCGCTCGAAGAGCAACTCCGCACCCTGTTCGGGCAGGTTGAGGCCGCGCTCGCGCGCGGCGCGCCGGATCCAGTGGACCATCCGGGCCGGAGGAGGCGCGTCGCAATCGAGCACCAGCGCCCCTCCACCGGCGACGGCATCGCCCAACGAAGAGGCCAGCGCCTTCCAGTCCTTGCGCCGCCGGTCGGGGCTCCGCTCCCATTCGAGAGCGATGACGGCCCGTCCCGGCGGTCGATCGACAAGCTCGAGCACGACGCCGGCAAGCCCCGTGGCGCTGGCGGGCGGCTGGGAGATCCGCAGGCCGTTTTCGATGAGAACGACGGGAGCGCCGCTGAACGAAACCGTGCGGGTGGCGCTCACCACCTGCTCGGCGCTCGCCGCCCGGCCGTCGAAACGGCGCAGCCGGAACGGCGCCGGCGGCCGTCCCAGATGGTGGTCAGCCAGCCGCCGCAGGGTTCGCTGCCGGAGCCAGCTGTCCGCGCCCCCCACGACATAGAAGGCGCCCGCTTCGGGGGCCGGCAGCCGATCGACCATCTTCTCCGCCGGAACGGGCCCGAGCGCGGCGAAAGTCTTGCCGAACCCGGCCTCGGCGAAGGCCATCAGAACCCCTCGAGAATCGCCACCAGCAGGGAGTCCGCGAAAGCGCTGGCGATCCGCGAGAACGCGAGCCCCTCCCGGTCGAAGGCGGCATCGGGATCGTCCCCGATCGAGAACTCGTCACGCAGCGTGAACTCGTCCGACTCGAAGAGCACGACGTCATTGACGACGTCCGTGAACTCCACGGTGGCGCGCACGATGATGAGATACGTGGAGGCCGCTCCCGTCGCCGGATCGAGCTGCGCCGGCGAGAAATCCACGCTCAGCACCGTGCCCCGCATCACCGCGTCGGCCCCCTCCTCGGTCTCCTGGACCTCGTAACGGCCCCGCCGGTTGAACCCCGCGATGATCTGTTCCGTCATCCCCTCTTCCACCTCGGGGAAGGCGCTCTCGTTGTCGAAGGGGAGGATGGCGACGACCTGGACGTGGCCGGGGAGCCCCCCGCCGATGCCTGCAAGCCGGTAACCGCATCCCCCGAGGACGCCCAGCCACACGAGTCCGAACAGCGCCGGACGCCTCCAGCCCCGGCGGGCGCAAACGGCGCCCCGACGGGCGGAGCGGATGGCGGAGTTCACGACGGGCGGGCCGCCACGAAGTTCACGAGCCGGTCCGGCACGGTCACGATACGGCGAACCTCGAGTCCCTCCAGGTGACGGCGGATTCCCGCGTTCTCCCGGGCCTGGTCGACGAGCACCCCCCGCTCGAGGCCCGCCGGCACCTCGAGGCGGCCCCGGAGTTTTCCGTTCACCTGCAGCACCACGAGCACCTGCTCATCCCGGGCGAGATCCTCGTCGCATTCGGGCCACGGGGCTTCCACGAGCATCGTCTCGCCGCCCAGCCGCTCCCAGAGTTCCTCCGTGAGATGGGGCGCCATGGGGTTGAGGAGCGAGACGACCGTTTCGACCGCCTCGCGCACCGTCCGGCGGGAGGCCTCGCTGGCGGCGTCCGACAGGCGCTGCGAAAGCGCTGAGGTCAGTTCCATGACGGCGGCAATCGCGGTATTGGGATGGATGCGGTCCTGGAGGTCCCGGGTGACCCGCCGAATCGTCTGATGGGTCTTGCGGCGGAGCGCCACGTCCTCGGGCGCGAAGTCCTCGTCCCCAACCGGTGGCGGTGTGGACACCAGCCAGTCCGCGTCCCCGGGAATCAGTCGTTCCAGCCGTCGCAGGAAGCGCGCCGGCCCGGAGAGACGGGCATCGGTCCAATCCATCTCCTTTTCCGGAGGCGACTCGAAGAGGACGTAGAGACGGATCGCGTCGGCCCCGTGCCGTTCCACCACGGCGTCCGGGTCCACGACGTTGCCCTTGCTCTTGGACATCTTGGCGCCGTCCTTGATGACCATCCCCTGGCTCAGTTGGCGGACCACCGGTTCATCGGTGCCGGCCAGCCCGAGGTCCCGCATCATCTTGGTCCAGAACCGGCAGTAGATGAGGTGCAGGATGGCGTGCTCGACGCCGCCGATGTAGAGATCAATGGGGAACCAGGCGCGGGCCTTCTCCGCATCGAAAGGCGCCCCGGCGTTGTGCGGATCGAGGTAGCGGTAGAAGTACCACGACGAGTCCACAAAGGTGTCCATGGTGTCGGTCTCGCGGCGTGCGGCACAACCGCAGCGCGGGCAGTCCACCTGGAGCCAGGACTCCATCTTCGAGAGCACGGACCCTCCCATGCCCGTGATCTCGACATCGCGGGGCAACTCGACCGGGAGATCGTCCTCGGGCACCGGAACCTCGCCGCACTCCCCGCAATGGATCATCGGAATGGGCGTGCCCCAGTACCGCTGCCGGGAGATTCCCCAGTCGCGGAACCGCCAGGCGATCTTGGGCTCGCCGTAGCCGCCTTCGCGGGCGTGCTCCGCCATTGCGGTCTTTGCCTCCTCCGTGGGCAGACCGCTGAACGGGCCGGAATCGACCACGGTCCCGTGGTCCACGAAGGCGCCGTCCGCCGCCGCGAGGTCGGAATCGTTCGGGATGACGACGGTCCGGATCTCGATCCCGTACGTCTTCGCGAACTCGTGGTCGCGCTCGTCGTGCGCCGGAACCGCCATGACGGCGCCGGTCCCGTACTCCATGAGCACGTAGTCGGCGACGAAGACCGGAATCTCCTCTCCCGAGAACGGGTTCAGCGCCTTGAAGCCGGTGTTCACTCCAGTCTTTTCGGTCTCGCCGGTCGAGTGGCTCTCACCGGGGCGCGGCGCGGCGGCGGTGCGGACGTAGTCGGCCACCTCCGGGTTCCGGGCCGCGATGGCCAGGGCCGCGGCATGACGGGGAGCGAGCACCAGTGCGGTCGCGCCATAGATGGTGTCGACCCGGGTGGTGAACACCGGGACGTCGCCCCCGTCTCCCAGCGCCGGGATCCGGAAGTGGATCTCCGCGCCTTCCGAGCGCCCGATCCAGTTGCGCTGCAGCACCAGCACCTTGTGCGGCCAACCGGGCATCCGCTCCATCTCGTCGAGCAGCTCGTCGGCGTAGTCGGTGACGCGCAGGAACCACTGGGGGAGTTCCCGCTCCTCGACCACCGCCTCGCAGCGCCAGCACCCCCCGGCCTCGACCTGCTCGTTGGCGAGCACGGTTTCGCAACCGGGGCACCAGTTGACGGCGCCGTTCTTCCGGTAGGCGAGCCCGCGCTCCCACATCTTGACGAAGAACCACTGGTTCCAGCGGTAGTAGGACGAATCGCAGGTGGCGAACTCGCGCTCCCAGTCGTAGCTGAACCCGAGCCGGCGGAGCTGGCGCCGCATGTGGTCGATGTTCTGCGTGGTCCAGTCGGCCGGGTGAGCCCCGCGCTGGAGCGCCGCGTTCTCGGCCGGCAGGCCGAGAGCGTCCCATCCGATGGGATGCATCACGGTGAAACCGTTGCGCCGGTAGAAGCGGGCGACCACGTCGCCGATGGAGTAGTTCCGCACATGGCCCATGTGGATGCGCCCGGACGGATAAGGAAGCATCTCGAGGCAGTAGAAGCGCGGCCCCTCCGGCAGGTCCGGCGCGCGGAAGGAACCCTCCCGCTCCCAGCGGTCCTGCCACTTGGTTTCGACGCGTTCGTGAAAGGTGCTCATGGGTCGCCGGGCGCGGAGACTAGCAGCCGCTCAGATGGTTTCCCGGCCGCTCGGCTGGTCGAACCGACCCGCTGCAGCGCCTTTCGCAGCATGGACCCGGACGGGATCCGATCGAGCTCCCGCGGGTGCACGAAGCGGCCCGCCGGACCGATCCCGCTGGGCGCCGGATCCACGAGATCGGCCTCGAACGGAACCACCGCGATCCTTCGATTCATCACGGTGTGCCGGAAGCCGGACAGTGCTCGCGCCGGCTGCAACCGGATCCCGTAGCGCGAGGCGGCCTCCCGGACGAGCGCCGTGTCCGCGGACTCATCGCTCCGGTATTCACCGCACGGCAACTCGTAGAGGCCGCGCATGGGGCTTTCCCCACGCCGAAACACCAGGATCCGGCCCTCCCGGTCCCGGACGACGGCCACCGCGAGGCGTACGGAAACCGCCCGTGGACGCGCCGGACGCTCGGGAAACTCCGTCTGCCGCCCCGCCACGCGCGACCAGCAGAACTCACGGACCGGACACGGTCCGCACCGGGGAACGGCCGGCGTGCAGACCGTCGCTCCGAGTTCCATCAGCGCCTGGTTCCAGTCGCCCGGGTCCCGGGCGCCATCCGCTTCCATCAGGCGGCCGGCCAGGTCCCGGACGCGCCCCTCGAACGGCGCCCGTCCCCGGACCCCCCCGACCATGAACAGCCGGGACAACACCCGGCGCACGTTTCCATCGACCGCGGCCACCGGTTCGCCAAAGGCGATGGAGGCGATGGCCGCCGCGGTGTACTCGCCGATCCCGGGGAGGCCCCGCAGCGACTCGGCCTTGCCGGGGATGTCCCGGTCTTCCGCAGCCAGTTGCCGCGCCGCCCGGTGGAGCGCGCGGGCGCGGCCGTAGTAGCCGAGGCCCGCCCAGGCGGCGAGGACCTCGTCCTCGGACGCGTCAGCCAGCGCCCCGGGGTCCGGAAAGCGAGCGACGAAAGCCCCGTAGCGCGGCAGCACGGCTTCCATCCGCGTCTGCTGGAGCATCACCTCCGACACCCAGACGCGCCAGGCATCGGGGGATTCGCGAAACGGAAGCTGGCGCTTGTTCTTCCGGAACCAGGCGAGCAGGGTCCGCCGCAGGAGACGGAACGGGGAGGCTGGAGGAAGGTCGGACATGTGGCCGGAGCGAGCCGCCTCTGGCCGCCGCTCCGCGGCCGGCGCGCTGTCGCGCCTAGAGGAGCTCGTGGGCGATCTTCTGGTAGTAGCCGACGGCGTCCACCAGGTCGCTCTTCAGCACGTGTTCGTGAGCGGTGTGGGCGTCGTGGATGCTGCCCGGGCCGATGAGCAGCGGGGTGCCCCAGGAGGGCATGAACGGGATGTCGGTCGAATACGACATCGAGGCCACCGCGAAACCGGGCAGCGTCCGGCAGAAGACCGCGTCGTTCTGGCCGACGTGTTCGTAGCTGAGGTTGCCGTCCGCGGACAGGATCTCCTCGAGGCGGCGCCGCGCCGGTTCCGCCTCCCCGACCAGCCGCCAGTAGAGCGTCGCCTCCGCGGAAGGAGCCAGCACGTTGCCGGCGACGCCCCCGGAAATGAGGCCCACGTTGAGAGTTGCCGAGCCGAGGACCTCGCTATGCCCCCAGTCAAGCGACTGGAGATGCGCGATCAGCGCCAGCAGGCGATGGATCGCCGAATCCCCGGACTCAGGGTAGGAGGAGTGCGCCGCCTTCCCGCGAACCATGATCCGGGCCCGCAGGGTCCCCTTGTGGCCGGCGGCCATGATCCCCTCGGTGGGTTCCCCGCACACCAGGTGGAGCCCGTCCACCGGCGCACCGGGACCCCGCGCGTCGAGGTGGATGGCGCCAGCGCTGTCCACTTCCTCCCCGACGGTGAAAACGAGGCCAAATCCCGCAACACCATCCTCCCGGAGCCGGCGGGCCGCGAAGAGCATCGCCGCCAGGATGCCCTTCGCGTCACAGGAACCGCGGCCGACGATGTGGGTCTCCGTCTCGCTCGACGGGAAGAAGGGCGGCACCGTGTCCAGATGCGTGCAGTACCAAAGTCGCGTCGGACCATTCCCGGCGCGTGCGATCAGGTTCGGCCGGCCCGGGGCGGCCTCGTCGAACTCGACGTCGAGTCCGATGGCCGCGAGGTCCGAACCGACACGCTCGGCGACAGCTTCTTCATCGCCGGTCACCGAGGGGATGTCCACGATTTCCCGCAGATATCGGAAGAGCTCGTCCATGGCGTGCTCAGGAATCCTCAGGTTGACGGAACAGCAAGGAGACGTTCGTGCCGCCAAAGCCGAAGGAGTTGGAAAGCACGCTCCTCACCGCCGCGGGACGGGCGGTGTTGGGAACGATATCCAGATCGCAGTCGGGATCCGGGGTCTCGTGGTTGATCGTCGGAGGCAGTGTCTGGTGGTGGAGCGTCAGGCAGGCAATGCCGGCCTCGAGGCCTCCGGCGCCGCCGAGCAGGTGCCCGGTCATCGACTTCGTGGAACTCACCGCGAGCCGGTCGGCATGCCCGCCGAACACCCGCCGGATGGCGGCCGTCTCGATCCGGTCGTTGAGGGGGGTGGAGGTGCCGTGTGCGTTCACCGCATCCACGTCTTCCGGCGAGGCTCCGGCTTCGGCGAGCGCCGCCTGCATCACCCGGACCGCGCCACCCCCGTCCTCCGCCGGCGCCGTGATGTGGAACGCATCCCCACTCATTCCGTAGCCGATCACCTCCGCGTACAGCGTAGCGCCCCGCGCGCGCGCCCGCTCGCGCTCCTCCAGGATGAGGATGCCCGCTCCCTCACCGACCACGAAGCCGTCGCGGTTCCGATCGAACGGGCGCGACGCGCGCTCAGGGTCGCTATTGCGGGTGGAAAGCGCTTTCATGGAGGCGAATCCGCCGATGCACATCGGGGTAATCGTCGCTTCCGCCCCACCGGCGACCATCACGTCGGCGTGTCCGTGGCGGACGAGGCGGAAGGCCTCGCCGACCGCGTGAGCACCCGCGGAGCACGCGGTCGCCATCGCCGAGTTGGGTCCCCTGGCGCCCAGCCGGATCGACACCCAACCGGCTGCCAGGTTCACCACCATCGCCGGCACGAAGAAGGGAGAGATGCGGCGCGGCCCCTTCTCGAGCAGCTTGCGGTGCTCCCGCTCGATCGTCTCGAAACCGCCGATTCCCGAAGAGATGACCACCCCGACGCGGTCGGGGTCTTCCAGCGGAGTCTCCAGGGCGGCATCTTCGGCCGCGAACAGCGAAGCCGCGAGCGCGTACTGGATGAAGGTGTCCATCTTGCGTGCGTCGCGGCGGTCCGCGTAGTCGAGCGGATCAAAACCCTTGACCTCGCACGCAATCCGCGACGTGAAGTCGGAGGCGTCGAAACGCGTGATCCGCCCGGCGCCGGAACGGCCCGCGACCAGACCGTCCCAGGTCTCCCGGGTTCCGATGCCCAGGGGGGACACGAGGCCCACCCCCGTGACCACGACCCGACGCGCTGTCATCGGCGCTGAAGCGTGCGCCGCGACCCGGGCCGCACCGCCGGTTCGCCGGCCTGCGGCAAGGCCCGGCAGTCTCGCAGGGGCAAGACCCGCCCTCCCTCAGTTGATGCGCTGCTCGATGAAAGCGACTGCATCGCCGACGGTCTGGATCCGCTCCGCCTGATCCTCCGAGATGTCAATCCCGAACTGCTCCTCGAGCGCCATCATCAGCTCGACCATATCCAGTGAATCGGCGCTCAGGTCACCCACGAAGGTGGCCTCCGGCGTGACCTCGTCGGGGGACACGGAAAGCTGCTCGCAGATGAGTTCCCGGACGCGCTCGTCCACCGGGAGCTCTTCCGGCTCCGGCGCGCCTTCCGCTTCCTTGGCTTTGTCGGGCATTGGTCTTTCTCCTGTCTCTGCTCTTCCGCGCCCGCCGTAGATCCGGCGACACGGGCTAAAGCGCGAGTCCTCCGGTTACTTCGAGAACCGCGCCGGTGATGTAGCTCGCCTCGGCCGAAGCGAGGAAGGCGACCGCGGCCGCCACTTCTTCCGGCGATCCGGAACGTCCCATGGCGATGGCGCTTCCGAGCTGGGACCGCGCCGCCTCGGGCAATTCCCGGGTCATGTCGGTTTCCACGAGCCCCGGAGCCACCGCGTTCACGGTGATGTTCCGGCGCGCCAGTTCCTTCGCCAGCGCCTTCGTGAAACCGACGATGCCGGCCTTCGAAGTTGCGTAAGCGGTCTGACCCGGATTGCCGCGAAGTCCAACGATGGAACTGAGGTTGACGATGCGACCGTAGCGAGCGCGCATCATAGGCCGGACGGCAGCCTGGCAGCAAGCGTGCAGTCCGTCCAGGTTGGTCGCCATGACCTCGCGCCAGGCGTCCGCCGATTGACGCGCGAGCAGCCCATCGCGGGAGACTCCGGCGTTGTTGACGAGGATCTGCAACCCGCCGTTCGCGCTGGCCCCCGCCACGCAATGCCTGACCGATTCGGGATCGGTGAGGTCAAGCGCCAGGCCTCGCACGCGGCCGCGGCCGGCGTCGAGCACCTCGGCGGCGGCTTCGGCGCGGGACGCATCGGTCCCGGTGAGGTACACCACGGCCCCCTCGTCGGCGAGCCGGGCGGCAATCGCGTGGCCGATCCCGCGGGTGCCGCCGGTAACGAGCGCCGTCTGCTCTTCGAACCGCATCCCGCGGGGGTCCTGGGCGGCGGAAACCATCATGCGCTCGCGACCGGCTCCAACACCAGCTCCTGAAGCCGTTCGACGCCGTCCGGATCGGATACTGCGAACGCGGAGGAATTCGGGAGCACCTTGCGGACCATTCCGGTCAGCACCCTGCCCTGACCGATTTCCACGAATGCGGCAGCGCCGGCCGCCGCCATCCCCCGGAGCGTCTCCTCCCAGCGTACCGGCGAGGCCACCTGGCGGCGGAGAGCCTCCCGCGCCTCCGCGCCGGTACGGATGGGAGCCGCATCGACGTTCGTCCACAGCGGCGCCGAGAGGTCGCGGAAGGGGGTGGCGTCGAGTTCGGCCGAAAGGCGTTCGGCGGCCGGTTCCATCAGCCGCGTGTGGAACGGCGCACTCACCGGGAGCGGGAGTACGCGCCGCGCGCCGCGGGATTTCAACTCCTCCCCGGCTGCGGACACCGCAGCCCGGTGGCCGCCGATGACCACCTGGCCCCCACCGTTGAAGTTGGCAGGCTCCACGAGGCCCTCGCCGCGGCCGGTCACCTCGGAAGCGACCTCGGCCACGGCCTCCGCCGACAGCCCGAGAACCGCCGCCATCGCGCCCTGCCCCTCGGGCACCGCCTCCTGCATGAATTCGGCCCGGCGCCTGGTGAGCCGCAACGCGTCCGTGAACGAGAGCGCTCCCAGTGCGACCAGCGCGGAGTACTCCCCCAGGCTGTGCCCGGCGGCCATGTCCGGGGCCGCTCCGCGCACCGCGATCGCCCGCCAGGCGGCAAAGCTGACGGTGAGCATGGCCGGTTGGGTGTTCCGGGTGCGCCGGAGGTCCTCCTCCGGTCCTTCGAAGCAGAGGTTCGAGAGCGGTTCTCCGAGCACCTCGTCCGCTTCTTCGAAAACCGCCCGGGACTCCGGGAAGGCATCTCGAAGCGCCCGGCCCATACCGGGTCGCTGCGAACCCTGGCCGGGGAAGAGGAAGGCCGTCTTGCTCACGTCGTGGGGCGGACCGTCCGCGCCTTCACACGTCGTCTACGTCAAGGACTTTCTTGCCCTTGTAGTAGCCGCAATACTTGCAGACCACGTGCGGGCGGACCCGGCGGTTGCACTCGACGCACACCGAGAGGCCCGGAGGCTTCAGGCTGTCGTGCGAACGCCGGTTGTTCCGGCGGCCGGGGGAGTGCCGCCTCTTGGGTTGTGGCATTTCGATTCTCCTGTCAGTTCGCTGGAGGAATGGTGTTGTCGGCTGGCCGCTGGCAAGCGCGGGTGGCTGTTCGCGGCTGACTATCCCGGAGCCTCCGTGAAGCCTGCCAGCTCACGGAGGGCACCGAGCCCGCTCCGGTCGGGACGGCCGGTATTCTCGTCACGACAGCACCCGGGATGGTGGTTGCGGTCGGCTCCGCACGAACTGCAGAGCCCGAGACAGCCGGAGGAACACAGCGGTTTGCTCGGCAAGGCCAGGTGAAGCTGCTCCCAGACCGTCTCGGCCAGTTCAAGGCGATCTTCGTCGTAGAAGGACACATTCATGTCGGAGGCCTCGAGAGCACGCTCGCCGCCTCCGAGGGAGGCTGACTCGGCGACCCGCGGCAGGTACACGAGGTCGAGTTCTTCGTTCACGGGAAGCGGAACGGGAGCGAGACAGCGGACACACTCGAGCCGCAACTCTCCTCCGAGGTGCGCCCGCAGCCGAAAGCCGTCGCGCTCCAGACGATCGAGGCGGCCATGCAGCCGGAGACCACCCACGATCTGGAACTCCGCCTCCGGGAATCCGAAGGCCTCCCGCGCGGTGGAGACGGCGACGCGGGCGCCCTGCGAAGGCACTGCCGCCAGATTGACGCTCAGGGCGGAGGGATCGTGGGGCGCGGACACGGGCGCCGCATTCTACCGTCGGGGGGGACGGTTCGGGCCCGCGCGGGCCGGAGGCGGCACTTAACAGCCTGTGGCAAAACCCACGCGGCGTTCGACGGGCGATGCATACCGGCTGAACCGCACCTCTGCGAGGCGCTCTGCGTTGCGTTTCGGTCGGAATACACCCGGTATTCCTCCCTCACGCGCCTTGTCAGCCGGACCCCCACCGGGAGAACTGGGCCTCGCCCGTCTCGGCGCTCACGTGGGTTTCACCACCGGCTGTTGAGCGCCGCACCGCATAGAATCGTGGGCCATGCGTGGTTCGGTGCTGCCCTGGATCCTGTTCGCCGTACCGGTATCGGTCGGCGCCTGCAACACACCGCCGCCGGTGGAAGAACCCGAGGTCCGACCCTGGGAGTGGACCGAGGCGGAGTGGCGGGCGCCGATCGAAGCGGTCCGCGCCGGACGCCGGCTGGCGCCGTCGGAGTGGCCGGGCGGGAACCGCGTCGCGGTCGCCCTGTCCTTCGACTTCGACAACGAAACGGTGTCGCTCCGGGACAACAACACCTCGGCGTCCGTTCTCTCCCGGGGACAGTACGGGTCCAGGGCCGGACTGCCACGGGTCCTGAACCTGCTGCGGAAGTACGAGATCCCCGCCTCCTTCTTCATCCCGGCGGTCAGCGCCCTGCTCTACCAGGAGGATGTGGCCGAAATCGTCGCCGACGGACACGAGATCGGCGTCCACGGCTGGATCCACGAACGCAACTCGCTCATCCCCGGCGATGCGGAACGGGAACTCATCGAGCGCGCGACCGACACCCTCACCGAACTGACGGGAACGCGTCCGGTCGGGCTCCGCACGCCATCGTGGGATTACAGTCCGAACACGCTGCAGATCGTCCGCGACCTCGGCTTCCTCTACGACTCCAGCCTGATGGCGGACGACTGGCCCTACGAGATCGTGGCGAATGGCGAACCCACCGGCGTCGTGGAACTCCCCGTGGAGTGGATCCTGGACGATGCCCCCTATTTCGGTTTCAGCCGGTACTCGGCGCTGCGTCCGCACAGCACTCCCGACGACGTGCTGTCCATCTGGAAGGCGGAATTCGACATGGCGCACGCCGAGGGCGGCATGTTCCTGCTCACCATGCATCCCCACGTCATCGGCCACCGTTCCCGCATCGCCATGCTGGAGCGGCTGATCGAGCACATGGGCGCGGCCGGTGGCGTCTGGTACGCCACCCACGAAGAGGTGGCCCGCTACGCCCTCGAAAACTCCGGAGGCCCGGACTAGCCGGGCCTGTCTCTGGGGGGATGGGACAGTTCAGTTTTCGCATGTACAGCCCGGGATGGGCGGAGGAAACATCATGAAAACGCGATTTGCGCGTACGGCATTCGTCGCGATCCTTGCTTGCGGTCTCGCGGCGCCGGCGGCGGTGGTGGCCAGCGACTCCCCACCAGCTGCCGCAGTGACCACTGTGGAACTGGAAGCCGAGATCCGTAGCGAACTGGATTCGTTGCGCGAGCGGATCGAGGATCTCGAAGTCCTGCTTGCGACCCTCGTGGCCGCCCGCGACAGCGAAGTTCCGCCCGCAGGCGCGGAGCCCAGCCTGCCGCTCGCGGCGGCCGATGCCGGCGCGTCTCGAGGTTCTGACCTGCCCTCTCCGGGGGCCCAGGACGATGCTTTGGCAATGCCCGAGGGCGTGGCGAGCACCGGCGGGCAGCCGCTCTCCATCACCGGCCTGGTCGATACCTACTACACCCACAACGCGAACGATCCCGAAGACGGGAACAACACGCTCTACTACACGAACCCGAACGCCCGGGGATTCGGCCTCAACCAGTTGAAGCTGGAGATCGAGACCACCGGCGACGGCCCCTTCGGTTTCCGGTCCGACATCTGGTTCGGCTCCGGGGCGCGTCTGTTCCGCGACGGACTCGAACCAGGGCCGCTGGCCGACCTGTTGTACGTCCAGCAGGCCTACGGCTACTACCAGTTCGGAAACGGCGCCCAGCTCGACATGGGCGCCTTCGGGACGATCGCCGGACTCGAGGTCGCCGAATCGCACCTGAACTGGAACTACACCCGCGGGATCCTGTGGGCCTGGAACGAGCCCTTCTCGCACGTCGGAGCGCGGCTGGGCGTGCCGCTCAGCGACACCTTCACCGGAACCCTGATGCTGGTGAACGGTTTCGACAACGCCTGGGACCAGAACACCGGCAAGTCCTACGGCGTCCAGGGTTCGCTCGCTCCCAGCGAGCAGTTCAACACCACGCTGACCTGGATCAACGGACCCGAGAACGCCGGCACGAACGACGGGTGGCTGCGGGATCTGAGCTGGAACGCCTACGTCGGACTCACCGACCGGGTGGAGGCCATGGTGAACATGGACTACATCTCCGCGACGGACGAGATGGGGACCAGCGCGACTTCCTGGGGACTCGGCGGATACCTCCGCTTCCACGTCAACGACCAGGTGCGGATCGCCGAGCGCTACGAGTTCATGAACGATCGCGAGGCGCGCTCCACCGGCCTCGAGCAGATGCTCATGGAGAACACCATCACGCTGGAGTTCCAGCCGGTGGTGGACGACCCGCGCTTCCTCGCCCGGCTCGAGTACCGGCGGGACTGGTCGGATGCCGAGTTCTTCAGTTGCTCCGGCTGCGGTGAGGGACTCTCGAAGAGCCAGAACACGTTCACGATCGGGATGTCCTGGGTCTTCGGACCGAAGTAACGACCGGAGCGCTACCCGCCCCGGGTCGGGCCGCAGGCAGCGGTGGTGGCGACAAAGGCCGCCACCGCTCCGGCGACCTCGTCGCGGACGTCGGCGGCGGTGCGTCCGGTCTCCGCGAGGATCGCTTTCGGCACCCGGAACCCGTGGTCGCCCCCCGTGATCCAGCTCACCTCGGCGCGGGCGGCGGCGACCACGGGGTTCAGTAGCGCCGGCGGCGCGAAGGGATCCCGGTCACCGCTCACGAAAAGGGTCGGAACGCCGATCCGGGGAAGGTGCTCCATCCGCTCCGGAGGGACCTCGGCCTTGCCCGGCGGTTTCAGCGGATAGGCGAGGAGCACCAGGCCCGCTACCCGGCGGCGCGTTCCCGTGTCCGGGTCCGCGAGCAGGAGCGACGCCATCCTTCCGCCGAACGAGCGGCCCCCGAGGAAAAGGGGCGCCCCGAACTCCCGCGCGGCCCAGTCCGCGACCGCAGCGACGCAACCGATGGCGCGTTCGGAGCGGTCAGGGCGTCGCCGTCCGGCTTCCGCGGCCGGCAGGTTGAAGCGGAGCGTCCGGATGTTCCGCTCCGCCAGGGACTCGGCCAGCGAAACGAGTCCCGGCGTGTCCCGATTCCCGCCGGCGCCGTGGGTGAGGGCGAGTAGTGGGGTGTCGTTCACGGCAGTTGAAGGTTCGTGAAGCGCCGCGCTGACCGTTCCCGCGTGGCCGTCGGGTAGGTGAAGGATTCCTGGAGACAAGGGAGAGCCGCGACTATCGATTCGGCAGAATCCGCTTGCCGAAGGCGGAGGCGACCAACTCGGCGGCCGCTTCGGCGGTCCGGTTCCCGACATCACGCCGCGGGTTCACTTCGCCGATGTCCATCGACCGCAGACCGCCGCTCTCCGCTACGCATTCCATCAGCAGGCGCGCTTCTCGGAATGTCAGACCCCCGGGCTCGGGAACGCTGACGCCCGGAGCCACCGCCGGGTCGAGCGCGTCCACGTCCACGCTGAGGTGCAGCCCGTCGGTCCCGTCCAGAGCCCGCCGCACGGCGTCTTCGACGACGGCGATGATGCCCCGCCGATCCACTTCTTCCATCGTGCAGGTCCGGACACCGATATCGGCGATGACTTCATCCTCTCCGGCGTCCACGCTCCGGACGCCGATGAGGACGGTGTTCTCCGGACGGACGCGGCACGCTCCGGCGGCAAAACCGCCCACGCCGGCATAGGCGCGCCGTCCCCGACCGAAGAGAGCCGCCAGGGGCATTCCGCTCAGGTTTCCGGTCACGGTTGTCTCCGGCGTATTCGCGTCGGGGTGGGCGTCCACCCAGATCAGTCCCAGCGAGGCGGTCCGGCCTCCGACACCTCGCCCGGAATCGCCGGTGCCGGTCATCCCCGACAGGGCGCCCAGTCCGACCGAGTGGTTGCCGCCCAACACCAGGGGGATCCGTCCCTCGTCCCGGGCTCGCCGCACCGCCGCCGCCAGGTCCTCGAGAACCGGGACCAGTTCTGCGAGATAACGGGCCTTGGGGTCGCCGGGGCCGGCCGTGGCCTCCGGGGTCGGGACATCGAGGTCACCAACATCTTCGACCACGTAACCGAGCCGCTCGAGGCGCGCGGCGATGCCCGCCGCCCGGAGCGCTGCCGGGCCCTGGTTCACGCCACCGAAACCGTCCGCGAGGTCCACCGGCGCCCCGATCAAGCGCACCGCTCGTCGTTGCCTGGCCCCCATGGCTCCCGCCTTCAGGATCACGCCGCCTACGACGGTAGCGTCCGCTTGCCGAGCGCGGACGCCACCAGCTCGACCGCGAGTTCGGCAGTCTGGTTGCGGACGTCGCGGATCGGATTTACCTCCGCCACCTCGAGCGACCGGAGTCCGCCGCTCTCCGCCACCGCCTCCATCAGGGTGTGCGCCTCCCGATAGCTGAGTCCACCCCGTACGGGAGTCCCGACCCCGGGGGCGATCTCCGGATCGAGTCCGTCCATGTCGAGACTGAGGTGCATCCCGTCGGTCCCGTCGAGTACGCGGGCAACCGCCTCGTCCACGACGGTCGCGAAGCCCCGGCGATCCACCTCTTCCATCGTGTACACCCGGACCCCCAGATCCTCCACCACCTCCGCCTCGGCCGGATCGACGCTCCGGACCCCGATCAGGGCGGCGTTGTGGGGTTCCAGCCTCGGGGCTCCCGCCGCGAAACCTCCCACCCGGGTGAGGGCCTCGGGACCCCGGCCGAACAGTGCGGCCACCGGCATCCCGTGCAGGTTGCCGGTGGGGGTGGTCTCCGGGGTATTCGCGTCCGTGTGGGCATCCACCCACAGGAGCCCGAGACGTTGTTCCAATGGGTAGCCGCCCCCGCGATGCGCGCATCCGGCCATGCCGGAAACCGTGCCGAGCGCGATGGAGTGATCGCCGCCGAGCACCACGGGCAGCCGGTCCGCCTCCCGATGACGCCGCACCTCCCGTGCCAGGTGCTCGAGGACGCCCACGACCTCCTCGAGATAGCGGGCGTTCGGTTCGCCCGGTCCGGCCAGCGTCTCGGCGAGGGGCGCGTCGATGTTCCCGGCGTCCTCCACCACGGCTCCGAGCCGGTCCAGCCGCGACGCGATCCCCGCGCGGCGGATGGCCGAGGGCCCCATGTCCACTCCCCGGCATCCGGCTCCCAGGTCCAGCGGCACACCTATCAGACTGATCGCTTTCCTCTCCATGTCTCTCATCCTATAGCGGGGGTCCGGTTTCGAGGGAAGGCCGGACCGGGCCGGCTCCGCCCGGTACCCTCCACCTTGCCGATGTCCTACCGGTCGCTCACCGACGCCGTCGCCGACCTCGAAGCCAACCGGATGTTGATCCGCGTTCCGGGCGAGGTGGACGGCCATCTCGAGGTCGCCGAGATCCAGCGTCGCGCCTATGCCGCCGGCGCCCCCGCCATCCTCTACGAGAACGTGAGGGGTTCGGCGTTTCCGTGCGTTTCCAACCTCTTCGGAACCATGGAGCGGGCGCGGTTCCTGCTGCGGCACGGGCTCGACGGGGCAAAGGCGGCCGTCCGCTACCGGGCCGCGCCGGGCAAGGTCCTTTCGGATCTCCGGAGCCGTCCCGCCGCCCCGCTGGACGCCGCGAAAGCAGCGATCCACTCCCTGCCCCGCCGGGTGGTCAAGGCGCCGAGCCAGGCGCATCCCATCACCCTCTCCGATGTCCCCCGCATCGCCTCGTGGCCGGACGACGGGGGGCCGTTCATCACCCTGCCCCAGGTCTTCACCGAGGACCCCGACGTTCCCCCCGGAAAAGGTCCGCTCGGCGCTCCCCTCTCCTCGAACGTCGGGATGTACCGCATCCAGCTGGCCGGAGGCGACTACGGCGGTGGGGAGGCCGGCATGCACTACCAGATCCACCGCGGGATCGGGGTTCACCACACCGCCGCCGAGCGCCGCGGCGAACCGCTCCGGGTGAGCATCTTCGTCGGCGGCCCTCCGGCGCACACGCTCGCGGCGGTGATGCCGCTTCCCGAAGGGCTCAGCGAACTGCTGTTCGCCGGGATGCTGGCCGGACGACGCTTCGCCTGGAAGCGGCGTGATGACGGTTTCGTGGTCTCGGCGGACGCCGATTTCACGATCACCGGCTGGGTCGATCCGGGGCGCACTCTCCCGGAAGGGCCTTTCGGGGACCACCTCGGCTACTACAGCCTGACCCATCCCTTCCCGGTCCTGCGGGTGACCTCCGTGACGCACCGCAAGGGAGCCATCTGGCCACTCACCGTGGTGGGCCGTCCCCCGCAGGAGGACACCACCTTCGGCCAGCTGATCCACGAGATCACCGAACCGATGGTCCCCACCACCCTGCCGGGGGTCCATTCAGTGCACGCCGTGGACGCGGCCGGCGTCCATCCACTGTTGCTCGCCGTTGGGAGCGAGCGTTACTCGCCCTTCACCGGCCGGCGGCCGCAGGAGCTGTGGACCATCGCCAACGCGATCCTTGGTTTCGGACAGTGCTCGCTGGCCAAGTACCTGTTCATCGCGGCCCGCGAGGACGCTCCGGAACTGGCCGCCCACGACATTCCCGGAATGCTGGACCACGTTCTCCGCCGCGTGGATCTGGCCTCCGATCTCCACTTCCAGACCCGTACCACCATCGACACCCTCGACTACTCGGGCACCGGCCTGAACGCCGGCTCCAAGCTGGTGATTGCCGGGGCGGGAGCGGAACGACGGGCGCTCGCCCGCGAAGTCCCGGCACAAGTGGGCGCACTTCCGCCGGGGTTCTCGGGCCTTCAGGTGGTGCTGCCGGGCGTCTTCGTCCTGGGCGGACCGCGATTCGAGTCCTACGAACGGGTGGAAGGTGACCTGGCCCCGCTGTGGGACGCGCTCGATGCCGCGGAACGCGCCGGCGCCGATCTGAGCGGGATGCCGCTGGTCATCCTCTGCGACGATCCCGGCTTCGCCGCCGAGACCCTCCGCAACCTGCTCTGGGTGGCCTTCACCCGGTCCAATCCGTCTCATGATGTCCACGGCCGGCAGGCCGCGATCCAGCACAAGCACTGGAGCTGCGTGGAACCCGTGCTCATCGACGCCCGTCTCAAGCCTCACCATGCCCCCCCGCTGATCGAGGACCGCGCGGTCAGCCGCCGGGTGGATGCGCTCGCGGCTCCCGGCGGGCCGCTCCACGGAGTGATCTGAGGATTCCGGGTTCAGCGATATGGTGGGCCGCCCATGACGAGTAGCGGCGGCGCTGGCTCCCACTCCGGGCTCGCCCGGAACCTGGGCCTCATGGGGCTCGCCGCCACCGGGATCTGCTCGATGCTCGGGGCGGCGATCAACGTGATGCCGTTCGCGCTGCTCCGGGGCATCCCGGAGATCGGGCCCTACGTCCTGCAGGCCTACCTCTTCGCGGCCCTTCCTGCCTTCCTGGCGGCGCTCGCCTACGGCAGCCTGGGATCGGCGATGCCCCGGGCCGGCGGCAGCTACGTCTACGCGAGCCGAGCGCTCAGCCCCTGGTGGGGGTTCATCGCCAGCTTCTCCCAGTGGTTCGGCCTGTCCATCGCCATCGGGGTGGTGTCGTACCTGCTCGTTCCCTTCATCCGCGACATGGCCGGTGCGCTGGGCTACTCCGCGGTTGCCGCAGCCCTCGAGCGCGGCCCGGTGCGGGTCGGCATTTCGATCGCCTTCCTCTGGACCTTCGTGCTGGTGAACGTGCGGGGACTGAAGCTCTACGAGCGGACCCTGGTCCCGATGATGTTCCTCATGTTCGCGCTTGGCGGGGTGGTGATCGTCAGCGGCTTCGCGTTCGACCACGCGGACTTCGCCGCCGCGCTGATGGCGAGCGAGGGCCGTTCGGTCCCGGACGCGCCCGCCACGCCACTCCAGCTCGTCCCGTTCGTGACCGCGGCCGTCGTGCTCTTCGCCACCTTCATCGGGTTCGACTCGATCGCGCAGGCCGGTGGCGAGGCGAAAAACCCCGGCCGCAACATCCCGCTCGCCATCGGGATCGCGATCGCCTCGGTCGGCGGGTTCTATTTCCTGTTCACCGCCGCGATGTACCACGCCGTGCCGTGGCAGTTCGTCGCCGAAGAAGCGGCCGTCCGCGACGTGACCGCGCCGGGACTGCTCGGCTACCTGCTGCCGGCGGCCGGCACCGCGGCGATCCTCGCCGGGGCCGCGGTCGCGCTCATCAACGACCTGCCGGCCATGCTGCTCGCCGTGTCCCGCATGATGTTCGCCTGGGCCGAGGACGGCATCTTCCCGAAGGGGGTGGCCACCGTACACCGGAGCTTCCACACCCCCTGGGTGGCGATTCTGCTGAGCGGCACGATGGCGACGGTGGGGATTGTGGGAAGCCACCTCGCGGGCGACTTCTTCCTCGGGATCGACATCCTGGTGACCTCGATGCTCGTCAATTTCGGGCTCATCTGCCTCTCGCTGGTGACCCTCCCCCGCCGCAACCCGGACCTCGCCGCCGACGTGAAGGTCCTGGGGAGGCCCGCGCAGGTGGTGGTCGGTGGCGGGGGCGCCGCGTTGCTCGGGCTGTTCCTGGTCCTTCACATCGTCAAGGACCTCTCCACCGAAACCGCCGCCTGGTACTTCCACTCGACCTGGGTGTGGCTGCTCGTGATGGGGATTGCCTCGCTGATCTACCTGCGGGAGATGTCGCGGCTCCGCCGGCGCGGCGTGGACACCGACCGTTTGTTCCGCGCGTTGCCGCCCGAGTGAGCGCGGTAGAACGGACCCGGCTGGCCGCCGGACTGGAGGCGTCCCGGGTCCTGACCGGGCTGTGGCAGGTCGCCGACCAGGAGCGGGGCGGCGACGCGCTGGAAACGGAGAGGGCCGCTCGTGCGCTCGAACCCGCAGTCGATGCCGGCTTCACCACGGTGGACGTGGCGGACCACTACGGATCCGCCGAACTGATCGCCGGCGCGCTTCAGCGACGTCGTCCCGAGATCCGGGTGCTGACGAAATGGGTTCCGGAACCCGGGGTTTCGTCCCGAACCGACGTGGAAGCCGCCATCGAGCGGTCACTCGACCGGATCGGGACCGGCCGCCTCGACGCGCTCCAGTTCCACGCCTGGAGCTACCCCGATCCGGGTTGGCTCGACTGCCTGTTTCACCTGATGGAGATTCAGGCCGAGGGACGGATCGGCCAGCTCGGCGTCACCAACTTCGACGCGGTCCATCTCGATCTCGCGGTGCGGAGCGGAATCCCGATCGTCACGAACCAGGTCGCCTACTCGCTGGTGGACCGCCGGCCAGCGGGACCCATGGCCGAGGTGTGCCGCACGCACGGGGTCGGGCTGCTCGCCTACGGCACCCTTGCCGGGGGACTGCTGAGCGATCGCTGGCTCGGAGCGGCGGAGCCTCCGATCGACGACTCGCTGACCTGGTCGCAGATGAAGTACCGCCGCTTCATCGACCAGGCGGGCGGCTGGGACCGCTTCCAGGTGGTGCTGCGCGCCGCGCGCCGGGTCGCGGACCGCTACCGGGTGTCCATCGCCAATGTCGCCGTCCGCTACGTGCTGGAACAGCCCGCCGTGGCCGGGGTGATCGTGGGAGCCCGTCCCGGGGAACGAACCCATCTCGAGGACAACCTGCGGCTCTTCGATTTCTCGCTCAACGAGCGGTCCCGGGCGGAGCTTGCCGAGGCGCAGGCCGGTCTGGACCCGATTCCCGGCGACTGCGGCGACGAGTACCGGCGGCCGCCCTACCTGACCGCGTCCGGCGACCTCCACCACCACGTCTCCCACTTCCCGGCGCCGTATGCCGTGCGGGACACGGATCGGGGCCTCGAGCTGGCTCCGGAGGCGGGCTTCCCGGAAGCGGTTCGCGCCGGGCCTGACATCCGGATTTCCGGGGTCACTCCGACCCATCGTGGCCGCCTCATCGGCGGCGGCGACATCCGGTCCCAGACTCACTTCGTGGTCGACCGGATGGAAGGCGCCCTCCAGTCGCTGAAGGCCAGGCTCGCCGATGTGGTGCGGATTCGCGGACGCACGGCCGAAGCCGACTGGCCCGGCGTAGAGACGGTCCTGCGCGAACGTCTTCTCTCAACCGTGAACGTCGCCCGCGCTGCGGAGCAGCCGTCACACCCCCACCGCGTCGCAATCGACGTCGAGGCGCGGACTTAGCGCGGCCGGGTCACGCCGCCGGTTCCGCCGCAAATTTCCGCCCGAGACGGTGGCGCGACGGCTTGGAGCGCCGGCCTCCGGCCGGCATCGTTCGCCGCAGGCGAACGAAAAGGGTGCGCACCGGACCACCCTCACGGCGCCGCTCTCAGGTACAGCAGACCCCTTCGGCCCCTTCCGTCTCCATGTCGGCCCCATCCGTCGCGATCACCACGTTCTGCAATTGCTCCGCATCCCCCGACTTCACGTACCACTCCCACCGGGCCCCGTCCGGATCCGTGACCCAGGTTTCGGTCTTTTGCGCGTAGCAGCATTCGGTGTCGTCAACGCCGGTCGTCTCGAGCCCCGACTCCCGGAGCCGCCCTTCGGCCGCCCGCACCTGCGGCGCCGCCTCGACCTCCACCCCGAGGTGGTTGATCGTGGCGCCCTCAGAGCCTTCGAAGAGCACCAGCTTGAGCGGCGGATCGGCGATGGCGAAGTTGGCGTAGCCGGGTTTCACCTTCGCCGGCGCGGTCGCGAACATCCGCGAGTAGAAGTCAATCGCCTTCTCGAGGTTCGTCACGTTCAGGGCAAGCTGCAGTCGGGACACAGTCGTTTTCCTCCGTCGTTTGGGCCGAAGGCGCACCCGTGCAGCATTCGGCGGTCAGAAAGTCCATGAGCTGGTTCATGACGGCAAAATCAGGACGCGAACGCACCTCGCGGCCCCGCTGCTCCTGTTCCACCAGCCCGGCCCGGGTCAGGCAAGCCAAGTGGTGGGCGAGCGTGGAAGCGGGCGTGCCGAGCATGCGGATGAGCGTCCCCACCGGGAGTCCGGGCTGACCCGCACGGACCAGTAGCCGGTAGAGCCTGAGACGTGTCGGATTCCCAAGCGCGCCCAGACTCGCTGCCGCGATGTCCTCGTTCAGAGGGATCGTGGTCGCCATGACCACATAACTATATCACTAGTGATTTAGTTCTATCAATGGATGGCAAAGCGAGCCTGGCTCCTTCGCAATAGAAGCCGCTAGCGCTTCGGTTCTTCGAGACGGCCGTCTTCGGACAACCCGCCCCCGTCAGCTTGTTCCACGCGGAGCCGCAGAACTCCCTCGATTCGCGAAACACGCTGCTCCAGGCTGATCAGCCTCTCCTCGAGACGATCCATCCGAGCCTCGAGACGATCCATCCGAGCCTCGAGGCGATCCATCCGAGCCTCGAGGCGGACCTCCAGGCGATCCATGCGCGTTTCCAGGCGGTCGATCCGCTCGAAACCGAACGCGGCGATGGTGAGGTTCATCACCGCCATGAAGACCCCGAGCGACACGAACGGAATCCACTCTTTCCTCTTCACACTGCCTCCAGCCGGTTCCCGGCCGTCGAGCCCTTTGGGGCTCATCGAGTTGTCAAGCGTCAAGGTGTTCCGTCCGCGTTGCGGACGCGTCAAGTTCCTCGTGACCCAGCGCCGAGAGTCTACCGCCGCAACCCGGTGGCGGGCTACACGACCGCCGGCTCCAGCAGCCGGATCGTGCCGCGGTCCGCGTCCATCTCGGCGCGGCCCCCGATCGGCAAGGTGAACTGTTCGGGGATGTGCCCGATCATGCTCCCCCGGAAGGCCGGGATGCCGAGCGGGGCGATGTGGTCTTCGAGCACCTGCTCCAGGGTGAGCGAACCGAACCCCGATCCGGGGTCGCAGTCCGTGCAGCGCCCGAAGATGAAGCCGGCGATCCGGTCGAGGACCCCGGCGAGCTTCAGGGTGGTCATCATCCGGTCCACCCGGTAGACCGCCTCGTCCACGTCCTCGAGGAAGAGGATGGAACCGGAGAAGTCGGGCAGGTACTCGGACCCGATGATCGCGGTGAGCACGGTCAGGTTTCCGCCAAGGAGCGGCCCGGTCACCCGGCCGCCCATGATGGTGCGGATCCGATGCTCCCGCGGCACGATGTGGTCTCCGGGGTCGTCGGCCAGGTTCTCGAGCAGCCCAGCTTCGCCTTCCATCAAGGTGCGGCGGAAGTGCTCGGTCGAGAAGCGGTTCCCCGGACCGGGACCATGCATCACGACGAGGCCCGTATTCGCGTGGACCCCGGTGAGAAGCGCGGTCGCGTCGCTGTAGCCGAGCAGGACCTTGGGGTTCGCCCGGATCACGTCGTAGTCGAGGAGCGGCAGAACGCGCGCCGACCCCCAGCCGCCCCGGGCGAAGATGCCCTTCACGTTGGGGTCGGCGAAGAATTCCATGATGTCCGCCGCCCGCTCCGCGTCGCTCCCGGCGAAATAGCCGCGGCGCCGGTAGTAGTTCGATCCAAGCCGAGGTTCGAGTCCCACCGCCCGGAAGGCGTCCGCGAAGACCTCCGTTGGGTCGGTCTCGAAGGCAGCGGTGGCGGGACTGACGATCCCGAACGCATCCCCCGGCTGGACTCGCGGAGGGCGAATCAGGGCCGGCTGTTGCGAACGGGGCCTCGTGGCCGCCAGGAACGGAATCGTGGCCGCACTCCCGAGCAGCGAGAGGGCCGCCCGCCGAGGGATGCGATGTTTCTGCATCGCTCGCGCAGGACTCCGTCTCCCTGAGTTCGCGAGTGCACGGGCCCACTCAATCATTCCGCCCTTCTTCCTTGCATGGCGCGGCGCCATCGCGCGGGTCTCGGGCTCCCGCGCGGCCCCCACCGGGAGAACTGGCCGCCGGCTGAAGCCGGCGTTCCAAGCCCCCGCGCCATGCCGTCCGGAGGCTGGCGCTCCGAGCGCCGTCAGTTCTCCTCCGTGGCGACGAGCACCGCCGGGACCCCGAGGCTCGCAACCCGCTCGTTGAACGGATTCAGGTGCTCGGACATGGCGGCCTCGAGGTCCGCGTGGATGGCGTCGAGCTCGGGCTTCAGGTCGTCGAAGCGCTCGTAGGCGCCTGCGGTCGGCTCATAGTCCCCCTGCACGATGTAGCCGTAGAGCGTCACCAACTGGTTGTCGATCTGCGGCGGGAAGTTGATCGGGTCCTGCGACGACTTGCTGTTCGTCTGCGTAATCGTTTCCTCGATCTCCGTCAGGCGATCCGTGAGCGCCTCGCTGAGGGTCCCGAGCTCCTCGTCCGCCTTGCCGGCCTTCCGGAGCCTCCCGACGATGTCGCCCGCCTGGGACTTGACGTCGCGGAGCCGGTTGAGCGCGTCGAAGAGCTTCGTGATCTCGCCGGCAACGGTCTCGCCGAGCTCACGCTGCTTCGCGAGGTCGTCGGCGGTGGAAGAGAGGTTCGGATTCATCGCCACCTCGAGCGGCTGCGTGTGGGTCTCCTCCCCGACCGTGAGGCGAACCTCGTAGGTTCCCGGGACCACCGAGAGTCCCGGCGTGCCGCCCCAGTGGACCACCCCGGCCGGGCGCTGGATGCCCTCGCTGCGCAGGTTCCAGCGGAACGAGTTGAGCCCCGCCGCGGCGGGGAGCCGGGCGCGCGGACCTCCGCCGAAGAAAGCCGCAAACGGCGAGACCGGGCCGGTCGGAGCCGCCGCCCCGGGCTGCCCGGTGACCTTCCGCACCGAGTTGCCGTCCGAGTCCAGGATCTCCAGGGTGATCGCGGAGTCCGGCTGCTCTTTCAGGTGATACCGGATCTCCGCCGCACTGCCGAAGCCGCCCCGGTACGCGGTCCGGGGGGCATAGAGGACAGAGGCCGCCGCCATCGTCTCGTCGGTGACCTGGTGGAGCGGGCTCAGGTCGTCGAGCACCCAGAAGGACCGGCCCTGGGTCGCGATCACGAGGTCTTTCCGGTGCACCTGCAGATCGGTGATCGGGCTTACCGGGAGGTTGTTCTGGAAGCGCTGCCAGTGGGCGCCGTCGTCGAACGAGACGTAGAGCCCGAACTCGGTTCCCGCGTAGAGCAGTCCCTTGCGGTCGTGATCCTCGCGGATGGCGCGAGTGAAGTGCGTCGGCGGAATGCCGTTCGTCCCGTCGGTCAGCAGGTCCCAGCTCTCCCCGGAGTCGTTGGTCCGGAAGATGTAGGGCCGGAAGTCATTCTCCCGGTAGCGGTACACCGCGATGAACACCCGCGCGGGATCGTGGGAGGACATCTCGATGACGTTGACCGTGCCCCCTGCCGGCATGTCGTCGGGAGTGATCTCGGTCCACGTGTCGCCGCGGTCGCGGGAGATGTGCACGCGGCCGTCGTCACTGCCCGCCCACAGCTCGGCGGGCGTGTGCGGCGACTCCTCGAACGAGAAGAGGGTGTTGTAGACCTCGACACCGGTGTTGTCGCGGGTGATCGGTCCCCCGGCGTAGTCCTGGTGCTCGGGGTTGTTGGTGGTCAGGTCGGGGCTGATCACCTGCCAGCTCTGGCCCTGGTCTCGGGACATGTGGACCACTTGCGAGGCGTGGTAGAGGATGTCCGGGTCGTGCGGAGAGAGCCGGATCGGGGCGTTCCACTGGAAGCGGTAGTTGAGATCCCGGGCCGCCTGGCCGAGCTGGAGCTGCGGGTAGTGGAGGATCTGCCGGAATTCACCGGTCCTCCGGTTCACGCGCGTGATGGAACCGCCGTAGCAGCCCGCGTAAATGATGTCGGGGTCGCGGGGATCCACTGCGATGTGGCCGCTCTCGCAGCCACCGACCTGGTACCAATCGCGAACCACGGTGAAGCCGCTCCGTGACGGCACCGAGATGGTGCTGTTGTCCTGCTGCGACCCGTAGATCCGGTAGGGCCACTGGTCGTCGACGTACACCCGGTACATCTCGGAGGTTTCCTGCCCCATCTGGTCGGTCCAGCTCTTCCCGCCGTCGAACGACACGTTGGCGCCGCCGTCGTTGGCGTTGATCATGTTGAGCGGGTTGTCCGGGTTGATCCAGAGGTCGTGGTTGTCGCCATGCGGCACCCGGATGCGCTCGGGGAACGTCCGTCCCCCGTCAATCGACTTGTGGAAGGCCACGTTCAGCACGTAGACGGTGTTCTCATCGTGGGTGTCGGCGTAGAGGTGGATGTAGTACCAAGGGCGCTGCCGGAGGGCCGCGTCACCGTTGATCCGGGTGAACGATTCGCCGCCGTCATCCGAGCGGTACAACCCGCCGCGCTCCCCTTCGGCTTCGAGGAGAACCCAGACGCGGTCCGAGTTCGCCGCGGAAATGGCGACCGCGGTCTTCCCGATCATCCCGGAGGGAAGCCCGTTCTCCACCCGCTCCCAGGTGTCCCCGCCGTCGCGGCTGCGGAAGATCCCGCCGTCCTCGCTGCCCGAGATCATGGTCCACGGCTTCCGCTCGGCGCGCCACGCTCCTGCGTAGAGGATGCGCGGGTTGTTGGGATCCATCTGGATCTCCACGAAACCGGTGCGGTCGGAGATGTGGAGCACCCGCTCCCAGGTCTGGCCGCCGTCCTTCGTCCGGAAGATGCCGCGCTCGTCGTTGGGGCCGAAGATGTACCCGAGCGCCGCCGCGTACACGAGGTCGGGATCCTCCGGGTGGATCGCGAGGGCGCCGATCTGGCCCGCGTGCCGGAGCCCCACGTGCTCCCACGTCTTGCCCGCGTCGTCGGAGCGGTACATGCCGTCACCGACCGAGATGTTTCCCCGGGTCGAGGCGGAACCGGTGCCCACATAGATGACGTTGGTGTCCGAGGGGGCCACCCGGACGGAGCCCACCGAGCCGACGCCGAAGAAGCCGTCGCTGACGTTCGTCCAGCTGTGCCCGGCGTCGGTCGTCTTGAAGACGCCCCCGCCGGTGCCGCCGAAGTAGTAGGTCAGCGGATCGCCCGGAACTCCCGTCGCCGCGGTGGAGCGCCCGCCACGGGTGAAACCGACGGAGCGGAACCGCATGTCCTCGTAGTACTCCGGCGGGACCGTGACGTTCGCTTCATCGAAGTGCTCGTCGTAGTCGCGATGACTCCCCTGCCCCAGCGCGAACGGCGCGGCGAGCAACACGGCCATGGCAAGCGCCGCAGAAATGCGAAGAAATCGTCCAATGTGCATCAAGAGGTCCCCCCGGGAACGAGCCGGTCAGTTTACCGGGGAGCGCGGGGCGCAGGGTCTCGGCTCAGTCACCCGGCGTCTCGCGAAACGCGACGATCTCGTCGAGCCGCGAAGCTCCGAGAGCCGCCATGACCAGGCGGTCCACGCCCAGCGCCACCCCCGAGCAGCGCGGGATGCCCGGATGCTCGAGGGCAGCCAGGAATCGCCCGTCGGGGTGGGCGGCGGGCTTTCCGGCCCGCGCCCGCGCCCGGTTCTCGGCCGCGAAGCGCCGGCGGTGCTCCTCCGGGTCCTGCAACTCGTCGTAGCCGTTCGCGAGTTCGAGTCCGGCCCAGAAGACCTCGAATCGCTCCGCGGTCCGGGAATCGTCGTCGCTCAGCCGGGCGAGCGCCGCCAGGGGAGCCGGAAACCGGGTCACGATCGTGGGGACCCCCGCCCCGAGACCGGGTTCCACGAGCCGTGAGAACAGGTAGTCGAGGGCCGCGGCGCGGTCATCGGGACGACCCGGGTAGCCGTGCGCTTCGGCCAGCGTCACCAGGCGGTCCTCGGCCGCCGTCAGCGGGTCCACCCCGGCAGCGGCGAGGAAGAGCTCCCGGTAGGTGCGCCGCTCGGCCGGGAGCGTGCCCAGGATGTCTCCCAGCAGCAGGTCCATTTCCGTCAGCAATCCATCGAGCGGACCCATGCGGTACCACTCGGCGATCGTGAACTCGACCGCGTGGTGCCGTCCCGACTCCCCCGCGCGAAACGCCTTGACGATCTGGAAGATGGGACCGCTTCCCGCCGCCAGCAGGCGCTTCATGGCGAACTCCGGCGAGGTGTGGAGGAAGCCCCCGGCCGCGGGCACCGACTCCAGATGCCGATCGGGTGTGGCGTGCGGCCCGAGGATCGGGGTCTCGACCTCCAGGTAACCCCGGGCGGTGAGAAAGGCCCGCAACCGGGCGACGAGTCCGGAGCGCTCCCGCAGGTTCCCGAGGGACGCGGCGGGGCCCCACCCGGGACTGCCCGTGCCGGTCAGTTCTTTACCCGGGAAACGTACTCGCCGGTGCGGGTATCCAGGCGGAGCGTCTCGTCCACCTCGATGAACAGGGGCACCCGCACGACCGCACCGGTTTCGAGGGTCGCGTTCTTGGACCCCCCGGTCGCCGTGTCGCCGCGGATCCCGGGTTCGGTCTCCACCACTTTCAGGTCCACGAAGTGCGGCGGGTGAATGAGGAGGATCGCGTCGTTGTAGAGCGTGACGCCGCAGGTCATCCCCTGGAGCAGCCACTTCTCGTGGCCGCCGAGCGCCGATTTCGCCGCCGAGTACTGCTCGTACGTGTTGGGGTCCATGAAGTGCCAGTCGCCGCCGTCGCTGTAGAGGAACTCCATCTCGGTGTCGAGCACGTCGGCCGCTTCCACTTTCTCGCCCGACTTGAACGTCTTGTCGAGGACCCGGCCGGTCTTGAGGTTCCGGTAGCGGATCCGGGTGAACGCCTGCCCCTTCCCGGGCTTCACGAACTCGCAGTCCAACAGGACGCACGGATCGGAATCGAGCAGCACCTTGAGCCCGCTGCGGAACTCGTTTGTCGCGTAGGTGTTGGCCAAGGAATCGCTCCCTTCAGGGGTCTAGCAGCCTGTGGATAAAGTGGCGTGAGTACCGAGAATGCCGAGGCGCCCGGCTGACAAGGCGCGTGAGGGAGGAATACCGAGTGTATTCCGACCGAAACGCAACGCAGAGCGCCTCGTAGAGGCGCGGTTCAGGCGGGATGCATCGGCGTTCGAATGCCGCGTGACTTTGTCCACAGGCTGCTGGGTGGCCCGAATCGTACCAACGGGGGCGCGGCGCGCGGTCGGCGGTGCCCGAGTGGAGCCGACGGTCCTACACCTCGGTCAGGAGGTGCCCCATGCGCTCCTTCTTGGTGCGCAGGTACTCGCGGGAGTACTTGTTCGCCGGAACCTCGATGGCGACCCGCTCCTCGATCACGAGCCCGTGGGCCTCGAGCGCGACGAACTTCCGCGGGTTGTTGGTCAGCAGACGAATCCGTCCGACGCCAAGGTCCCGGAGAATCTGGGCGCCGACGCCGTACTCGCGCTGGTCGGCCCGGAAGCCGAGGTGGGTGTTCGCGTCCACCGTGTCGAGGCCACCGTCCTGGGCCGCGTACGCCCGCAGTTTGTTGACCAGCCCGATGCCCCTTCCCTCCTGGTTCAGGTAGAGCAGCACCCCGGCGCCCTCTTCCCCGATCCGGGCCAGCGCCGCCTCGAGCTGCGGGCCGCAGTCGCACCGCAGCGATCCGAAGACCTCTCCGGTCAGGCATTGGCTGTGGACGCGCAGCAGGACCGGCGTGTCCGGCCGGGCTTCGCCGAGCTGGAGAACCAGGTGCTTGGTCCCGTCGAGGGTGTTCTCGTAGGCGACCGTGCGGAACTCGCCGAACCGGGTCGGTAGTACGGTGGATGCCAAGCGCCGCACCAGGGACTCGGTGCGGAGCCGGTAGCGGATCAGGTCCGCGACGCTCACGATCGCCATCCCGTGCTTCCCGGCGAAGGCCAGGAGGTCCGGAAGGCGGGCCATCGTGCCGTCTTCCTTCATCACCTCGCAGATGACCGCGGCGGGGTAGAGCCCGGCGATTCGCGCCAGGTCCACACCGGCCTCGGTCTGTCCCGCCCGCTGCAGCACCCCACCGGGGCGGGCGCGGAGCGGGAACACGTGGCCTGGCCGGACCAGGTCGGACGGCTGCGTTTCCTCGCGGATCGCGACCTGGACGGTCCGGGCTCGATCCGCGGCGGAGATTCCGGTCGTCACCCCATCCCTTGCCTCGATGGAGACGCAGAACGCCGTCTCGTGCACCGAGGTGTTGTCCCGGACCATCAGCGGGATGTCCAACTCGTCGAGGCGTTCCCCGGTCATGGGCATGCAGATGAGGCCGCGACCGTGCGTGGCCATGAAGTTGATGGCTTCGGGAGTGACCTTTTCGGCGGCGATCGTCAGGTCGCCCTCGTTTTCGCGGTCCTCGTCGTCGACGACGATGACCATGCGTCCGGCGGCAACCTCGGAGACCGCCCGCTCCACCGGCCACAACGCCGTGGATTCGCTCTTTCCCGTGTCAACCACGCGCACAACACCTCGTCGGGCCCGGGGGCCCTCGTCCGGAAACCGTCTCGAAAAGGAGTTTAGCCCTCGTCCGGGGTCGCCTGACCGGGACCGGGTGCGGAATCCTGGACCAGCCCGGCGACGTACTTCGCCAGGATGTCGTACTCCAGGTTGACGCGGTCCCCTTTCCGGAGCGCCCCGAGGGTGGTTGCCGTGCGCGTATACGGAATCAGCATGACGCCGAAACACCCCTCGCCAGGCGAAGCGGCCGCCACCGTCAGGCTGACCCCGTCGATCGCAACCGAACCCTTGCGGACGATCCAGCGGGACTCGCGGTGCCGGATCCTCAACCGGTAGTCGTCGTCGGAACCCCCGGCCTCCACCACCTCGCCGCGACCGTCCACGTGTCCCTGGACAAAATGCCCGCCCAGACGGTCCGACGCGCGCAGGGGCAACTCCAGGTTGACCCGGCTCCCCGGCCGCAGGTCCCCGAGCGTCGTCACGGAGAGCGTCTCGGCCGCAACTTCGAAGGACGCGGATGCGGGCTGGACCGACACCGCGGTCAGGCAGACCCCGGACACCGCGACGCTGTCGCCGACCGAGAGCCCCGAGACCTCGCCGCCGCCATGCCCCACGGTGAGAAGTCGTCCGGCCGCGAGGTCGCGGACCGCGTGCACCTCGCCGACCGCGATGACGAGTCCCGTGAACATGCGGCTGGGAGATTGCCCGATCCTCCCCCAATCGCGCAAGGAGGCGCTGAGACGCCGGGCGTCTCCGCTGCCTCGGCGCCCACGCGACCTCGATCGGGGCTCATCGCCATACGATCCCCTCCGTGGACGATCGCTTCATGCGGCGGGCCCTCGAACTCGCCCGGCTCGGCCAGTACACCGCCCCGCCCAACCCGGCGGTGGGCGCCGTCCTCGTCCGCGATGGACGGGTCCTCGCCGAGGGCTTCCACGCCCGCGCCGGCCGTCCGCATGCGGAGGCGCAGGTGCTCACGGTGGGACAGGCGGCGCGGGGCGCGACGCTCTACGTCAATCTGGAACCCTGCTGTCACGTCGGACGGACCCCGCCGTGCGCCGAACGGATCATCGCCTCGGGAGTGCGGCGCGTCGTGGCATCCCATCCCGACCCGGACCCGAGAGTGCGCGGCGGAGGTTTCGATCGCCTGCGGGACGCCGGCGTCGAGGTGACGACGGGCGTCCTCCGCGAGGAGGCGCAGGACCTGAATCCATCGTTCTTCAAGTTCCTCCTGTCCGGCACGCCGTGGGTAACGGTGAAGGCCGCGGTCTCCGTGGATGGAGTCATGGCCCCGCCCGGGACCCGCTGGATCACCCGCCCGCGCAGCCGCCGTCATGGCCGAGTCCTGCGCCGGGAGAACGACGCCATCCTCACCGGAATCGCGACCGTGACGGCCGACGACCCCCTGCTGACGCCCCGGCCCCGGCGCGGATCCCGTCCCCTGCTCCGGGTGGTCCTCGACCCCAGCCTCCGGATCTCCCCCGAGGCGCGGCTCCTGCGTGGCCTCGACCGGGACCCGGTGCTCGTCATCTGTGCGCCCGGCGCACCCGTGGCGGCCCGCCACCGCCTCGAGCACCTGGGCGTCGAGGTCATCGAGGCGGAGGTGGACAGCGACGCGGACCCCTCGAAGGGGGAGGTCACCCAGCCGATCGCTCTCGCAGCGGTGCTGGCCGAAGTAGGTCGCCGCGGCGCGCACACCCTGCTGGTCGAGGCGGGTCCCCGGCTCACGTCGGCATTCCTGCAGCAGGGGCTGGCCGACCGGCTGGTGCTCTACCTGGCCCCGCGGTTCCTGGGTCGTGCGGAGGGAACCGGACTCTTCGACGCTACCCGGGCGCCAGCCGGCGCGCGTCGCGAGTTGCCACCCGTTCAGCCCAAGCCTCGCTCGGCGCGCTACGCCTGCCTAGGACCCGACCTCCTCGCCGACTTCCGGCTGGTGGAGCGACGGGGGTAACGGCCATCAGACGCGGACGTCCGGTCAGCCCCTCGTCAGGGGGAAACGCTCGAGACGTTCATAGACCGCTCCGGCCGGACGGAGCACGCTGGCGAAGAGACCGAACTCCCCCGCTTCGAACCCGGAGGACCAGGCGGCATCCGGCGCCCGCGGCCGGGCGGCATCCAGGTCCCCGGCCGAAAGACGCGAGGGGACCCGCAGGCGGCCAAGCGTCACATGGGGAACGAAGGGCCGTGTTTCCGGAGGGAGGCCGAGGTCGCGGGCAACCGACTCGACCCCCCGCTGCAGGGGAAGGAGCCGTCCGGGATCGCCCTCCGGAACTCCGTCCTCAGTGAGCCGCACCCAGACAATCCGGGCGCGGCGGAGCGAGCCGAATGCCGAGACCTCGGCCGCCTTCAGCGTCAGAGGCCCCGGGGAACAGGCCTCGAGGCGCTCCCGGAGGAGCGCCGCGATGCGCTCGCGGTCAACCGGGCCCCCTTCCGGGCCGAAGAACCGCAGGGTGAGATGGAGGTTCTCGGGAGGAACGCGGCGGAAGACGGAAGACGGCAGCAGCCGGGCGATCGCTCCCGAGGCGGCGAAGAGTTCGTGGCGGAGCGATCCGGGGAGCGGCAGCGCAGCAAACAGCCGCGGTCCCCGGGCGGCGCCTCCGGGCTTTCGCGCGACCGCCCCGGCCTTTCGCATTGCCGCAACCGGTTCCGGTCAGCCCGGCGCCTCGCCCCCCTCGGCCTCCCCGCCTCGTTGTTCGCCGGCCGCCAGCATGGTCTGGCGCAGCAGGTCGAGCGCCGCCGTCGCGGTGAGCTGCCGCACGAGCGGCCGATCTCCCGGCAGGCGGAACCGTCTGGTAAGGGAGACCGGGCCACTGACCGCGACCCAGACGAGACCGACCGGTTTTGCCACGCTCCCTCCTCCCGGACCGGCGATCCCCGTGACCGCGACGCCCCAGGCGTTGCCGGAGCGGCGGCGCGCACCTTCGGCCATTGCCATCGCTACCGCTTCGCTGACCGCTCCGTGCGCAAGGAGCGCTGCTTCGGGAACCTCCAGCAGGTCCCGCTTGGCTTCGTTGGCATAGGCCACCACCCCCAGATCGAACCACCCGGACGATCCGGGAACGCGAGTCAACCGCTCGGCAATCAGCCCGCCGGTGAGAGATTCGGCGAACGCGGCGCGCTCGCCCCGCCGCTCGAGGAGTCGTCCCACCGCGTGCTCGAGGTGCTCTCCGGCGACCCGGCTGAAGACCGCGGGTCCCAGCCGTTCCGCGATTCGATCCGCGAGCCCGCGGACCTCCGCGGACCGTCCGGCGGGTCCGGTGACCCGGATCTCGATCTCCCCGCCGGAAGCGAGGATCGCGAGTCGGTCCGCCGCGTCCCTTGCCGGGGTGAGATCCAGGATCCTCTCCTGCAGAACCGATTCGGGAAGTCCCGCGACCATCAGCGTCTCGCGCACCCGGCCCCCGGTCCGTCCGGATTCGCGTTCGAGACGCGGCCGCACCTCCGCATCGAACATCGCGGCCAGTTCCGCGGGCGGACCCGGCAGGAGCACGAGCCACGCTCCCGCGCCCGTGCGCGCCAGCACGCCTGGTGCGGTCCCCGCCGGATTCGGCAGGGCCGCCGCCCCTTCGGGAATGAGGGCCTGCCGCCGGTTCACTTCCGGCATCTCGATCCCGCGGTTCCTGAACCGCGCCTCGATGCTCGCCAGCGAGGTCGCATCCTCGACCAGCCGGGCCCCGAGGGCGTCTGACGCCGCGAAACGCGTCAGGTCATCGGTCGTCGGACCGAGACCCCCGCAGACCAGCACATACCGGCAGCGGCCCAGGGCCATCCGGAGGGTCTCCTCCAGGAGCGACCGTTCATCGGGAGCGACCGCCGAAAACCCAACCGCCACTCCCAGGTCCGAGAGCCGCTCCTTCAGCAGCGGGGTGTTCCGGTCCGGGCGGCCGGAGGCGAGAAGTTCGGTGCCGACCGCGATGACGGCCGCAACGGGCGGCGGACCCTCCCCCCGGGTCAGAAGACCGGCTCCCGAAGGACCGCCTCACCCGCCCGCCCGCCGGGCGTCGCCCTCCGAGCAGGAGAGCGGAACCGCGCCGCCGCGAACTCCACCGGCCGTCAGATGCCGAGGGCGAGCAGGAGGACGATGCGTACGACGCCTCCTGCGACCAGGTCGTCGGCCATGATGCCGATGCCCCCCGGAAGTCTCTCGACCTGTCGTATGGGGGGCGGTTTCACGATGTCCAGGAAACGGAACGCCACGAAAGCGGCCACCATCACGAGGACTGACGGATTGGCGCCGACGAGCGCAAGCCACATCCCGCAGAACTCGTCCACCACCACCGACCGCGGGTCCGGCTGCCGGAGGTCCTTCGCGTGGCGCGCCCCGGCCCAGAGGCCAACCGCCAACGCCACGATGAACAGGGCCACGGGAAGGCTGCCCGGCAGGTTCCGCGTCAACAGGAAGGCAACCAGGCCGGCGGCCGCGCCGGCGGTTCCCGGCGCGACCGGGACCCGCCCGATGAACCCGCAGGTGGCGATGAAGGCGGCGATCCGCGACGGAGGGCTCGCCGGCAGGGTCTCGCCGGCAGGCGCCGGCGCCTCTTCGTCCCCGGTCCAGGGCTCGTCCCAATCGGGCGTGTCTTCAGGCCGGAGGGGCAGATCCTCCCGCCCGGCGCCAGCGGCGACATCGCGCCCCGGTCCCGGCGGAACCAGCTTCGGCGAAGCCGCCGCCGGGCCGGCGCTCCGGCTCCGGCGATCCTCGGCTTCCAGAAGGCGCCGCTCCACCCGTTCGCGGACTTCCGAGGCCGCAGCGGCGCGGGAGGCCGCGCCCTCGTCCTCCCCATCCGCCGTCCCGGCCTCCGGTGCCGGACGTCCCTCGGCCACGCGCCTGCGAATGGTCGAACTCCAGTGTTCCCCGGCCGAGGGCTCGGGGGACGGATCGGGCGCGGAGAGCCGTTCCCGGTCCCCGGGGGAATCGGATTCGTCGGCGGCAGGCGCGGCGCGGCGGCGGAGCGCCTCCTCCACCCGCTCGCGCGTACCGGGCTCCCGGTCTTCAGCCGCGTTGCCGGCAGGGTCCGCTTTGTGAGCTTCTCCCGACGGCAGGTCGGGCTTCGCGGCGCCTGCCCTTTCTTCCGGAACGGATCCGGCCGCGCCCTCTCCCCGATCGTCCGGGCTCACGGAACGGAACCGGGGAAAACACGCATCATGGGTCGACCCCGCACCGGAAGTGGCGAGGAGCAGCGAAACTATACTGCCGGCTTCCGGGGCGGAACGGCCGGATTTCTCCACGAACGGGCCCGGCGAGGAGAGCGGGATGGGCAACGACTCACCGGCGCCGGAAGAACTTCTCGAGGCGGTCCCGAACTTCAGTGAGGGACGATCCCGGCAGACGCTCCGCCACCTGGCGGCGGCGGGGGGGCGGTCTCTCCTCGACCTGCATGCGGACCCTTCCCACCATCGCTCGGTCCTGACCCTCGCCGGCAGCGCCGCGCAGCTGCGTTCCGCCGCGCGCGCCCTCTTCGAGACCGCCGTCCGCCGCATCGACCTGCGGCGCCACCGCGGGGAGCACCCGCGCATCGGCGCGCTCGACGTCCTCCCGATCGTACCCTTGGGAGAAACCGCCATGGAGCGGGCGGTGCGCCTCGCCGTCTCGCTGGCCGAAGAAATCGGCGCCGGCCGCGTGGTCCCCGTCTTCCTCTACGGGGAAGCCGAGCCCGGCCGGCGCACCCTGCCGCAGATTCGGCGCGGCGGACTGCGCGGCCTCGCGGACCGGCTCGCCCGGGGGGATATCCGTTCCGACTACGGCCCCGCCGCGCTGCACCCGTCGGCCGGAGGCATCGCCATCGGCGCGAGGTGGCCACTCATCGCCTTCAACGTCAACCTCGACACGTCCGACGCGGGAATCGCGCGAGGCATCGCCGGGCGGATCCGGACGAGCGCGGGCGGCCTTCCCGCGCTCAGGGCGCTGGGGGTGCGGCAGGCCGATCCCGGGAGCCGCCGGGTCCTCGCCCAGGTCTCGATGAACCTGCTGGACTGGCGCCGGACCTCCCTGGCAGACGCGTTCCGCCGCGTGCTGGCAGAGGCGGGCGCGGCCGGTACCGGGGTCGTCCATTCGGAGATCGTCGGACTCGTTCCCCGGGGAGCGACCTGGCCCGGGATGGAAATGGACATCGCTCTCCGGGAGCCGGCCCGAACGATTGAGGGCGTGTACGCTGCCCACTCCCTGGAGCCACCATCGTGAAATGCCCGTATTGCGGCCATCCCGAAGATCGGGTCGTGGACTCGCGTGAGAGCCGGGAAGGCGAGGTCATTCGCCGCCGGCGCGAGTGCATCCTGTGCGGGAAGCGGTTCACCAGCTACGAAGCGGTCGAGGAAATCCCGTGCATGGTCGTCAAGAAGAACGGCGACCGGGAGGTCTTCGACCGGGGCAAGGTGCTGTCGGGACTCAAGAAGGCGTGCGGAACGCGGGTCGCGGAGGGGAAGATCGGGGAGATTGCGGACCGGGTGGGCGCGCTGGTGGCCAAGAGCCCCGACCGGGAACTCCCCGCCGCCGAAATCGGCGAAATCCTGATGGAGGAGCTGAAGCGGGAGGACCACGTGGCCTTCGTGCGCTTCGCGTCGGTGTACCGCGACTTCCAGGACACCCGCGACTTCGTGAAGGAGGTTCAATCCCTTTTGCGGAAGCGGGCCCCCGCGAAGCGGCGGAAGAAGGTTCGGAAAACGCGCTGAGTCTCGAAGCTGGCGAAGACCTCACCCCGGCGGGACTCGGGAGGCCCGGGCCCCGGGAAACCGAGAACCGGCGAACGCCTGCTTCCGTTATGTTCGGTTGACGGGGAGAAGACCGAAGCGCCGCCATTGGATTCCCCCGTACAGATCTCCGATGCCCAGCTCGTCACCCAGTGCCTGTCCGGCCATGAGGACGGGTGGCGTACGTTCGTGGACCGTTTCCGGACGCCCGTCTGGCACATCGCGGTTCGCTTCGCGGCTACGCCGGACGACGCCGACGAACTCACCCAGGACGTCTTCATGCGGCTCGTGAACGTGTTGCCCAGCTATCGCCCGAGCGGCGCGCTGGGGGCCTGGGTGCGGCAGGTGGCCACCAACGTGGCCATCGATGCCTACCGGCGCCGGCGGCGGACACCGCTCCTGCTGTCCGACGAGGAGATGCCCGAAGCTCCCGTACCCGCGTCCTGGCAGCCGGACGCGATCGCCGAGCGGCGTGAGGAAGCCGCCCGGATCAGGGCGCTTCTCGACCGATTGCCGCCCGAGCTGTCGGAGCCGCTCATCCTGCGCGACCTGATGGACTGCGACTACCCCGAGATCGCGGAGCGGCTGGCCATCCCGCTCGGTACCGTGAAGTCCCGGATCCACCGGGCCCGTCAGACGCTCGCGCGGGCAGGGCGCGCCCTGGGCCGCGGCGGGCCGGTCCGGATCGGCAGGGGAGAAGACCGTTGACGGCCGCTCGTTCGGACGACCGCTTCCGGGACCTGGTGTCCGCCCTCGCCGCGGGAGAACTCAAACCGGCGGAAGCTCAGCGCGTGCGGGCCCGACTGACGGAGGATCCCGAACTCGCCCGTCTCTACGGCGAGATCCGGGCAGCGCGCCGGAGTCTCGACGACTTCGCCGCCGGGACGGCAACGCCGCCTCCGGGCCTCGAGGGCCGCATCCTGGCCGCGACGCTGCCGGCGTTCCGCTCGCTCTACGTGCGGCGGACGCACTACTGGCCGACCTGGCTCGCGGCGGCCGCCGCGGCCGCCATGCTGCTGTTCTTCCAGCCTCCGCTGGTCCGGGGCGCGCTCGAATCGCTCCCCCGGGCGTCGGACGGGGTCAGCAGCCTGCGGGCAGCCGCGAATCGCCACACCGACCGGGCGCTCGCGGAATTCGGCGTGCTCCGGGCCTCGGTCTCCTTCGCGCTGGAAGACCAGATGGACCGGCTCGAGGACCGGCTTCGGGACCTGGAACGGGCAACCCGTCACCGTGACGCACTGTTGTCCGCTCCCGAATCGGACGCCGACGCGGCCCCCAGCAACGACCCGCAAGGAGAAGTCTCCCCATGAACCGTTCACCGGGACTCGCTGGAGTCCTTTCCGTGGTGTTCCCCGGCCTAGGTCACCTGTATGCCGGAGCCACGGCGCGCGGACTGGCGCTCGCCGGGGCGTTTATCGCCCTCCTCCAGGAGGAACTGGTCCCCTTCGTGCTGGCCGTCTGGATCTTCGGGATCGTGAACGCGATCCGGACCGCCGAGGAGATCGTGCGGGCGCACGCCGAAGGCCGGCCGGCGGCCGTCTCGCTGGACCGGAACTGGGCTACCGGACTGATGGCGGCGGGCGTCCTCGCGACGCTGGCGCTCATTCCCGACCTCGAGTGGGCGCTGAGGTTCTGGCCGCTCCTGCTGGTCTGGGTCGGATTCCGGCTCTACCAGGGACAGCCCGTGATCCCCGGATCCGCCGGTGCGTCGGCGGGGGCTTCGGGGGCCGCCCCGCCGGCCGAAGCGCCGGACCCAGCGCCAGCCGCGGGTCCGCCCCCCGCTCCACCCGCACCGGACAACGGCCCGCCCCTGGCTCGGACGGGCGAGGAGGAAGACTAAGCATGGCTCGCAACGACAACTGGTCGGGACCGATCCTGATCGTCATCGGAGTCGTCTTCCTGCTGTCGAACCTCGACATCGTCGATCTGGGCGATCTCCTTCGTTTCTGGCCACTCATCCTGATCGCGGTCGGCGCGCGACTGGTGTTTCGTGACCGCGGCTCCGGTTCGGGACCGTCATCCGGCGCCCCGCCCCCTCCGTGACGGACCCGGGAGCGGCGGGCGACCCGCCACGTTCCGGGAGCGGGTGCGGCGTCGCCTTCGGAATCGGGCTGATCCTGGCGGGAGGGGTCTTCCTCTGGGTCAACCTCACGGACACGCCTGTGGCGCTGCTTCTCCTCGACGCGCTGCCGCTGGCGGCGGTCTGGTGGCCACTCCTGCTGGTGGTCTGGGGCGCCTGGAAGGTCGTCACCCGGCTGCGGACCGGGCGGGCCGGCCTTCGATTCGGGGAGGTCTTCGTCCTGCTGCTGTTCGTCCTCGGCGGCACTGTTTTCACGCTGGCCCAGCGCGCCATCGAAAGCCAGGGGTTGGAGCGCCGGTTGACGGAAGTGCGCCGTCTGGTCGAGCAGCAGTCGGAACCGTTCCCCGTCCATGTCTTCGTCACGGAAGAGTCCGTTTCCCTTTCGGCCGAGGGTGAGGTGGAGATCCTGATTTCGCTGCCCGCCGGCAACCTCCGCGTGGAAGCGGCGGCCGCCACCGACCCTGGCGCCCCCGCGGCTCCCGATCCGGAGCCGGAGGGCCAGGACGGCCCCGGCGGGGCCGGAATCGAGGGTCGGCTGCGGCTCGTTAAGCGGGTCTGGGCCACCGACGGCGCAGCGGCCGCCGCCCGGGCCGAGGCCGTGCGGCTCCGGACCGGCCCCCTTGACCCGGCAACCCGCCGGTTCCCTGTCCGGGTCGAAGACTCCGGAACGTCCGAAGTGGCGCTCGAGTTGCTCGCCACCCTGCCGCCCGGCGTGCGGATCTCCGCCTTCACCGACGAGGGATGGGTGCGGGTGTACGGTCCGTTCGCCCGGGTGGAAGCCCGCACCAATGACGGTCCCGTCGAGGTCCGGGGCACGGGAGGCCCCGTCTCGCTCACGGTGCGCAACGGGGCGGCGTGGGCCTCGGGGATCGAGGGTGCGCTCGCGATCGAGTCGCGGCGCGCCCCGGTCGAAGTAGACGGGGTCGCGGGGACCACCACCGTCGATGCGGAGGGCGCTCCGGTGTGGATCGCGGGAGCGGAGTCTTCCGTGACGGTTCGCGGCCGCAACGCACCCGTGGCGGTCGAGGACTCGTTCGGCCCGATCGAGATCGAGACCCGGATCGCTCCCATCCGCCTGGAGCGGATCGGCGGTTCCGCGGTGGTGCGTTCCGAGTTCGGCGACGTGGTGGCCATGTCCGTCGAAGGTCCGCTCGAGATCCGGACCGACTCCGCGGACCTGGAGGTGCGGAGGGCCCGCTCCGGGGCGGCGATTCAGGCGGCCGGCGGACTCCTGATTCTCGACGAGGTGGCCGGACCGCTGACCGTGACCAGCGGCCGCGGCGAGGTACGGGCCTCGCGGCTCTCGGGACCGGCCGACTTCACGAGCGATGCCGGCGGCATCACGGTCCGGGGATTCGGGCACGCCCTCTCGGTCACGAGCGGGGACGCCGAGGTGGACGTCGCCACGGACGCAATCGGGGGAGAGATCGGACTGGTAACGGAGCGCGGGGACGTCCGGCTGGCGCTTCCGGCCGCGGGGTCCTTCTCTGTTTCCGCCGAGACCCGCGACGGCGACGTCGACAGCGAGTTCACGCTGGAGCGGCGCGCGTCGGAGGGGGCGTCCCGATGGGAAGGCCGCGCGGGGTCCGGCGCCGAACGGGTCACGATTTCGACCCGGGAAGGCGACATCACCCTGCGCGCGCGTCCACCCGCGGGAGAACGGCGGTGAGGCGCTCCGTTCCCGTTCTCGTCGCCGTGCTGGTGGTGCCGGCCGTCTTGTCGTGGGGCTGTCTTCCCGGTGTCGATCAGACGTCCGTGGAGACGATCCGCCAACCCGGGGCTCCTGAACTCGCGATCCGGCTCGATCGGGGTTCGGTGGTCGTCCGGGAACACCTCGGCGCCGAGTTCGAGATCGAGGTCCGGCGAACCGCCCAGGCCCCTTCCCGGGACGCCGCCCGGGCAGCGCTCGAAGCCCTCGTCGTCGATCTCGAGCGCGACCCGCACTCGGGCGCCCTGACCGTCACCGGCCGCAGCGCTGTGGCCGGGACCTTTCGGCCCTGGGAAGAACTCGCTCTCAGCCTGCGGATCGCCGTCCCGCCGGGCACGGCCGTCGATGCCCGGACCGGTTCGGGGAGGATCGAACTGGAGGGCCTCACCGGCCCCGTCCGGGCGACCTCCGCCTCCGGCCGCATTGCCGCCAACGATCTCCGGTCGCCGGCGGGGCCGACGCCGCAACCGATCCGGCTGCGCACCGCGGATGGCCGGATCGCGGCGCAGGGCCTCGAGGGCAGCGTCCGGGCCGAGAGCGGAGACGGGCGCATCGAGCTCGAGGGACGACTCCGGGAGGTCAACGCCGTGACGAACGACGGGCGTATCGAGGTCGACGTCCGTGGGGGCGGTCCCCCGCCGGCCGGGGAGTGGTTCCTGCGGACCGGGAGCGGCTCGGTGCGGCTCATACTGCCCCGGCTCACCGATGCCGTCGTGACGGCCGTGGGAAGGCCGGATGCAGACGACAGCCGCGATTTTTCGGACTGGCGGCGGGAGGGGCCGATGGCTCTCGGCACCCTGGGCGACGGGACGGGACCCCGCATCCACCTGCGGACCGGTGACGGCTCCGTCCGGGTACGGTTCGCCGACCGGGACTGATCCGGGGCAGCGGCCCGATTCCGGCCCGGGACTGTCCCCGCGCGACGGGTCAGTAGCGCGGTGCCGGCAGCGAAGAACCGGTGATCTGGCGGTAGGCGCTCAGGAAACGCTCGGTCGTCCCGCGGACGATGCTTCCGGGCAGGTGCGGCGCCGGCGGTTCCTTGTTCCAGTCGACCGTTTCCAGGTAGTCGCGGACGTACTGCTTGTCGAAGCTCGCCTGGAGCTTCCCGGGAGCGTATTCGTCGGCAGGCCAGAAACGCGAGGAGTCAGGGGTCAGGACCTCGTCGATCACGTACAGCTTCCCGTCGTCGTCGTGTCCGAACTCGAACTTGGTGTCGGCAATGATGATGCCCCGCGCGGCGGCCCACTCCACTCCGCTCGCATAGATCTCCCGGGAGATCGCGTGGAGGCGGGTGGTCAGCTCCCGGCCCAGCGCGTTCGCCATGAAGTCCTCGCTCACGTTCTCGTCGTGACCATCCTCGGCCTTCGTGGCCGGCGTGAAGAGAGGCTCGGGGAACCGCTCGGCGAGTTCCATCCCGCTCGGGAGAGAAATGCCGCACACGCTGCCTTCCCGCCCGTACTCCTTCCAGCCCGACCCGTAGAGGAACCCGCGCATCACGCACTCGAAGGGGATTGGGTTCAGCCGGCGCACCAGCATGGAGCGGCCGTCCAGCATTTCCTTCGCCGGCGCCAGCACGTCGGGGTACTCGTCCACGTCGTCGGTCACCAGGTGATTGGGAACGATGTGTTCGGTCCGCCGCAGCCACCAGGCACTCAGGCTGCTCAGCACCCGGCCCTTCTCGGGAATCCCCTCCGGAAGCACGACGTCGAAGGCCGACACCCGGTCCGTGGTCACCAGCAGGAGCTGGTCGCCGACGGCGTAGATGTCGCGGACCTTGCCGCGGGAGCGGAGGGCAACACCCTCCAGGGAGGTCGTCAGAACTGCTTCGGCCATCGGGGAATTCTACGGAGGAAGGGGCCGGAAATCGTGACGAAAAAACTGGCTGGATGGCGGTCCGCCCCCGAGCGAAAAACAAAACGGCAGCGAACCTGGGGTTCGCTGCTCGCGATTTCGGGGGAAAGTGTGAAAGGGGGTTACCCCCGTTCACAAAAAGGAAACGACAAATCGGAACTCGCCGACGTGTGCGCCAGCACACGAGGGAGTTTCGATTTGCGGCGCGAAGCGCCGGGCGGTTTCGGGATGGGGCCCAAAAGGCAATCAGACCTGACGGCGCAGCCCTGTTCCTGATCGCGGCCCCATCCGGGGACCGCTCGACGGGGTCGATGCCGGTGTGAACACCGGCGGTCCCGGCCGCTCCTACCGTCTCCGGTCGCCGCGGTCGCGGTCGCGATCGCGGCCGCCACGCCGTCTCGGCGGCCGGGGCGGCAGCGGCGGCAGGCCCGCCCGCTCCCGGATGATGTCCTTGCAGGAAAGGCGCGTCCGTCCGTTGCCGTCCACCTCGATGACCCGGACCTCGACCTCGTCTCCCTCCTGGAGTTCGTCCCGCACGCTGTTCACGTGGCGGTCCGCGATCTCCGAGATGTGGAGCAGACCATCCGTTCCAGGAAGGATCTCCACGAAGGCTCCGAAATCCACGATCGTCTTCACGACGCCGTGATAGTCGCGTCCGACCTCGGGAAGCTGGCTCACCGCGATGGACTCGATCCGCTCCTTCGCCCGCGCCGTCGACTTCGCGTCGAGCCCGGCGATGTGGATGGTCCCGTCGTCCGACACGTCCACCCGCGCTCCGGTCTCGTCGGTGATCGCCCGGATCGTCTTGCCGCCGGGTCCGATGACCTCGCGGATCTTCCGCACGGGAATCTTCATCGTGAGGATCGCCGGCGCGTACTGGGACGTTTCGCTCCGGGGAGCGGGAATCGCGGCCGCCATGGCCTTCAGAATCTCGATGCGCGCCCGCCGCGCCTGCTCGAGCGCGTCGCCGACGATGTCGAGCCGCAGTCCGGAAACCTTGATATCCATCTGCAGGGCGGTGATCCCATTGGCGGTGCCCGCGACCTTGAAGTCCATGTCTCCATAGTGGTCTTCGGCTCCGGCGATGTCGGTCAGCACCCGGTACTCGTCGCCCCGCGTGATGAGACCCATGGCGATCCCGGCGATGGGCGCCTTGAGCGGCACGCCGGCGTCCATGAGCGAGAGGCACCCGCCGGTCACCGCGGCCATGGAACTCGATCCGTTGGACTCGAGGGTGTCGGACACCACCCGGATGGCGTAGTTGAACTCGTCCTCGCCGGGGATCGCGGGCAACAGGGCGCGCTCGGCAAGCGCCCCGTGCCCGATTTCACGCCGGCCGGGACCACGCATCATCCGGGCTTCGCCGACGGAGAAGGCCGGGAAGTTGTAGTGCAGGAGGAAGCGCTTCTCCCCGGAGCCGTGCACCCAGTCGAGGCGCTGACTCTCGCTGAGCGGCGCCAGGGTGGTGACCACGAGCGCCTGCGTCTCCCCGCGGGTGAAGACGGCGGACCCGTGCGTCCTGGGGAGGACGGCGACGTCGCAGGTCAACTGCCGAATCTCGTCGAACGCGCGCCCGTCCAGACGCTTCCCTTCCTCCAGGATCGTGCAGCGGAGGATGTCCTCTTCCATCGCCTTGACGATGCCGGAGGCAGCGGAGCGCTCTTCGTCGCTCCGGTCCTCGAGAGTGGAAGCGATGGCCGTCTTGACCTCGTCGACGGCCCGCGAGGCCTCGAGCTTGCCCGGCGTCTGCAACGCATCCTTCAGCCGCTCGCGGAATCCGTCCGCGATTTCGGTGGCCAGGCCGGGATCCGGGTCCTTGGCGACCACCACCTGTTTCTTCGGCTGGAGCCGGCTCACGAGTTCCTGCTGGATGCCGACGATGCGGCGGATTCCCTCGTGGGCGAAACTGAGCGCCTCCACCATCCGGGACTCGGGCACGTCTTCGGCCCCCGCCTCGACCATCACGATGGCGTCCTCGGAACCGGCCACGACGAGATTCAGCGCCGACCGATCCAGATCGGAGAACGTCGGGCAGAGGACGAACTCATCGTCCACGAGGCCGACGCGCACCGCGCCGATAGACGTGTCGAAGGGGAGATCCGAGATTCCAAGCGCAGCCGCCGCCCCGGTAATCGCCAGAACGTCGGAATCGTTCTCACGATCCGTCGACAACAGGAGACAGGTGACCTGTGTCTCGCGCCGCCAGCCGCTCGGAAACAGCGGCCGCAGCGGACGATCGATGAGCCGACAGGTGAGGATCTCCTTCTCGTTGGGCCGCCCTTCCCGCTTGAAGAAGCCCCCCGGGATCCGGCCCGCCGCGTAGAAGCTCTCCCGATAGTCCACCGCCAGCGGCAGGAAATCGACGTCGGGCCGGTCGCTTCGGGAAGCCGTGACCGCGGCCAGCACGACCGTGTCGCCCAGCCGGACCGTCACCGATCCCGCCGCTTGCCGGGCGAGCCGGCCGGTTTCAATGATCAGATCGTTGCTGCCGATCCGTGTCTGTACCGTTTCAATCAACTTTCTTTTTCCTTCTCTGATGCCGGGAACCTGTCTGGGTTCGCGGCGTGCGTTGGCCTGAGCGGCCTGCCGGCAACTGGGCGCGCGCCGGAACTACTTTCTGAGGCCGAGGGAAGTGATCAGCGTTCGATACCGCTCGGTGTCTTCCCGCCGCAGATAGTCCAGCAGCCGCCGGCGCCGGCTGACCATGCGGAGCAGGCCCCGCCGCGAGGCGTGGTCCTTCCGATGATCGTTGAAGTGGTCCGCCAGTCCGGTGATCCGCGCCGTCAGGAGCGCGACCTGCACCTCGGGTGAACCGGCGTCCGTTTCGTGCCGCCGGTACTTCTCGACGATGACGCGCCGTGATGTCTGTGTGAGTGCCAATTCCCTGTTTTCCTGATTGCCGCCAGCCGGGCCGGCGCTGCTCGTGTCGTTCCTATGCCGCCTGATGAGTGGTTCGGTCTGCCGGGCTCGGTACCCGCCGGCCAAGACGCTCGGTCTTCGTGATCACAATCCTCGGGTCGGCTGCTCGTTCGCGGCGCACCTTACCACACGGGCAAGCACGTGCCGCGGGCCGTTCCGGGGACCGGCGCCCCGGGCGTGGCCGGCTCGCGACGTGGGCAGCGAGGAGGGCTGCCCGTGCGGGCCGGAAGGCCCCGACCGGGAGGGCCGGCCGGCGTTCCCGGGGTCATTCGCCATCGCTGCCACGTGCATTCCAGACCACGAGCGGGCGCCAACCGTGCGGCGTGGCCGACACAACGGCGATCAACGCCAGGCCGCTCTCGTCAGCCGGACCCGCGGGCGGCCGGCGGGCCGCCACCGCGGAACGGACCTCCCCCTCGGATGGCGGGCCCGCGGCTTCGTCCGCGTCCTCGTCGGCAGCGCCGAACGGAAGCGGGCGGCCGTGCCCCAGGAGCCCCGCCTCCTCCTCCGACACCGACAGTCGCGGAATCCCCCTCAAGGCCGAGAGTGGGTCCAGGAGACGCGCCATGACCGCCTCCCGATCCGGGAGCGCGTCGAGCCGCGCCGCGGTCGACACCTCGAAGGGCCCGACTCCGGTTCGCCGCAGGGTGGCGAGATGAGCCGCGCCGCCGAGCCGCTCGCCGAGGTCTCGGGCGAGCGCGCGGATATAGGTACCCGGCCCCACCTGACAGGCCAACTCCGCCACCTTCCCGTCGTAGCCGAGCAACCGGAGTTCGTCCACCCGGACCCGGCTCGGGGCCAGCCGCACCGGACGGCCCGCCCGCGCCAGACGGTAGGCCCGGCGGCCGCCCACCTGCTTCGCCGAGTAACGGGGAGGGACCTGGTCGATCTCTCCAACGAACTCCGGAAGCACCCGCAGGATCGCCGACGGTTCCGGACAGGCCGCGGGGGGGCCGAGCGGCTGCCCGGTACCGTCGTCCGTGTCAGTGGCCTGCCCGAAACACACCCGGGCGCGATACCGCTTGGCGCCCGAGGCCACAAACCGGACGAGCCGGGTCGCCCGGCCTACACAGACCGGCAGCAGTCCCGTCGCAAAGGGATCCAGGGAGCCGGCGTGACCGGCCCGGACGCCACCAAGCGTCGCCCGGATACGACGGACAACCGCAAAGGAACTGAGTCCCTCGTCCTTGTCCACGAGGAGGAGGCCGGAAGTCAGTTCTCCTCCTCGCCCGGTTCCGCGGGCACCTCCCGTTCACCCCCCGCCGGGGAGTCGTCCCCCGTTGTCCGGGGACGGTCGGCCCGCTGCCGGTCGAGGATCTGCTCCAGACGGATCGAGAATTCGACCGACGGATCGAACACGAAACGGATCTCCGGGGTGGCGCGTAGGCGGATTCTTGACCCCAGCAGGGTTCGCACCCGGCCCCGCGCCCGGCCGAGGACGGCGAGCGTCTCCTTCTGGTCGGCATCGCTCCCGTAGACCGAGACGTAGACCCGGGCCACGGTGAGGTCCCCGGTCAGTTCGACGCGGGTCACCGTCGCCCGCCCGACCCGCGGGTCCGCCAGTTCGAACCGCAGGATGCCGGCCACTTCGCGCCGGACCGCCTCGGCGACCCGCTCGCGCCTTCCCCCGGTGCGCATCGACTGATCCTGTGGTGGCTACTCCTGGACGATCAACCACTCCATCGCGGTGTCCGCCACCTCCGAAGGGTAAGCGCGAATGGCGATGTTGCGGGCCGTCTCCAGGCGGGCGTCCACGACCTCTTCTCCGAGGCCGACGGCGACCACGGATATCTCCGCCTCCCGCAGCATTTCCGGATCTCCGGTCTCGGCAACCGCCACCAGGCAGCGGGCGCGCAAGCGGTCCGACAGGGAACGGACCACGCTGCGCCGATCCTTCCGCGACCGCGCGTAGGGGAGGCGGAGGGTGATGCGGAGGAGTCCCACCCGCGTTCGGGGACCGGTCACGCGATGGAGCCCTTACCGGGACCGCAGGGGTCGCCTTTCCGCCCGCCAGGGTCAGTCGGCGACCGCGCTGACCTGCTCCTCGCGGAACGCCTCGATGATGTCGCCGATCTTCACGTCGTTGTAGCCGGCGATCCCCACGCCGCACTCGAAGCCCTCGCGGACCTGCGCCACATCCTCCTTGAAACGGCGGAGACTGCCGATGCGTCCGGTGTGCACCAACCGGCCATCGCGGACCAGGCGCACCCGCGAATTCCTCGGGACCGTGCCCGCGAGCACGTAGGAACCGGCGACGATGCCCACTCTCGGAACCTGGAACGTGCGTCGCACCTCGATCTTCCCGAGTTCGACGACCTCCGTTTCCGGTTCCAGAAGTCCGGCGAGCGCCTTCTCCATCTCCTCGACAAGGTGGTAGATGACCGTGTGGCCGCGAATCTCGACCTTCTCCTGCTCGGCAAGCCGCTGCGCCTGAGGATCCGGACGCACGCCGAAGGCGACGATGATGGAATCGGTCGCCGACGCCAGGTTCACGTCGCTCTCCGAGACCGCACCCGCGCCAGCGTGAATCACCCGGACCTTGACGTCCTCCGTCGAGAGCCGTTCCACCGCGTCCCGGACGGCTTCCACCGTTCCGCCGACGTCCGCCTTGACCACGATCGAGAGTTCCTTCAAGCCCCCGCTCATCTGGGCGTGCAGGTTCTGGAGGTTCAGCCGCTGGCGTCCCTCGATCAGTTGGAGCCGGGCCTCTTCCTGCTTCTCCTCCGCCGCGCGCCGCGCCTCCGCTGGCTTCTGGCTGGCCGAGAAGGGGTCGCCGACCACCGGCACCTCGGTGAGTCCGAGCACCTCGCAGGGCGTGGACGGCAGCGCTTTCTTCATCCGCCGCCCCGATTCGTCGAGGAGCGCCCGCACCTTGCCCCAGGCCGCGCCGGCGCTCACCGTATCGCCGACGGACAGGGTGCCCTCCTGCACCAGGAACTGGGCCACCGGGCCACGGCCCTTGTCCTTCCGGGCCTCGAGGACGACGCCCTGGGCGGGTCCCCGCGGATTCGCCGTGGGTTCCTCGAGTTCGGCCACATCGAGCACCGACTGCAGCAGTTCCGGGAGCCCGTCGTGGGTCTTCGCGGACACCTGACAGAAGATGGAGTCGCCGCCCCAGTCCTCCGGAGTCACTTCACGCTCCGCCAACTGACGCATCACGAGGTCGGGATCGGCCGCCGGCTTGTCCATCTTGTTCACCGCCACCACGATGGGCACCCCGGCCGCGCGAGCGTGGTTGAGCGCCTCGATCGTCTGCTCCTTGACCCCGTCATCCGCGGCCACCACCAGGATCACCACGTCCGTGACGCCGGCGCCGCGAGCCCGCATCTTGGTGAAAGCCTCGTGCCCCGGCGTGTCCAGGAAGACGAGCCGGTGGCCGTTCGTTTCCACCGTGTAGGCGCTCATGTGCTGGGTGATGCCGCCCGCCTCGGTATCGACCACGCGCGCACTGCGAATCGCGTCGAGGAGGCTCGTCTTCCCGTGGTCCACGTGACCCATCACGGTGACCACCGGCGCCCGCTCGACCAGATCTTCCTTCTTCTGGTCCTCCTTGGCCTCGCCGGCCGCGACCGCCTCGCCGGTGGGCGTCTCGGTTGCCCCGGTCCCGGCCTCGGCGATCGTTCCTCCGTAGTGGCGGACCAGCTTGGTCGCGATCTCCGTATCGAGCGGCTGGTTGATCGACGCCGCCACCCCGTGCCGGAGGAGTAACGCCTTGATCACCTCGACGGTCGGGATACTCATGGCTTCCGCGAGACCCTTCACGGTGATTCCGTCGTTCAGCGCGACCGAGGCGGTGGTCCGGTATTCCCGGGTCACCGCCTGGCGCAGTCCCGGCGGCAGCGGGCTGTCGAATCCTTCCAGAACCTCGGGGGTCTCAGCGGGCGCCTGGCGCCTCCGTCCCTTGGCCCGCCGGCCCGGAGCGGGGCGCTGGGCCTTGGGCGGCGCCGCCGGCGACCTCCTGAGTGGCGGCGGAGTAGCCCGGATCCGCGGCGGCGTGGCCCTCCGGACCGGCCGGGTGACGGCAGGCACGATCTTGCGATCCGTAGCCCCGGGCCGGAATCCGGCGGGGCTCGCGGTTGACGCGATGATCCTGGTTTCAATGCGGCGCGGAGGGGCGGGCGCAGGGGTTTCGGCGGGTTTCTCGGAAGCAGCCGCCATTCGCTCGGGCCGGACGGGCGTTTCGGCCGCTCCGGCGCGGACCTCGCGCTCCCCGGCACGGCTCTCCCGGTCTGCGGCCTCCGGAGCGACCGTGGGAGCAGCCTGTTTCGCCTTCGCCGGCTCGACGGGTTCCGGGGCGGCCTCGGGTTCCGGAGTGGCGCGGGGGGCAGCCGCCGTGGCGGCCTGGCGCTCCGCCTCCTCCCGCTGCGCGGCTTCGGCCTCTGCGGCCGACCGTCGCACGGCCTCTTCTTCGGCGGCTCGCGCCTTCGCTTCGGCCTCTTCCCGGGCCTTCGCCTCGGCCTCCTCCCGCGCCTTGCGCTCGGCCTGGCCTCGCGCTTTCGCCTCCGCGGCTTCCCGCAGACGGCGCTGTTCGGCGGCGCGCCGGATGTTGGCTTCCGCCTGGACGCGACGGTCGGGGCGGGACGCTCGCCGCTGCTGCAAGCGCAGGCGGTTCCTGACCTTCCGGGCGTCGCCGTCCCGGATGGATGACGAGACGGTCCGGACCCGCAGACTGAAGTCCGTCTGCAGAACCCGAAGGAGTTCCCCCGGCTCCATCCCGACCTCTTTGGCGAGGTCGCTCACCCTCACGGTAGACGGCATCGGTTAACGGCCCCGTGTCTCCCGCGCGGGTCTGCTCGCGTGCCCTGACCGATCGTCCCGCGCGGGACGCGACCGGTGGTCGCGTCGCCCATCGCGCCGCAAGGGACCACCCCGCCTCTTGTCCGGCCCCCGCCGGGGAGATGCCCCTTCACGGGGCCCCCGCCGGGGAGAACGGGAATCGCGCGGGCCGCGCCCCGGCGGACGCCCGCCGCGCGGACCGCGGCGATCCCTCTCCTCGTCCCTTCGCGGAGACGCTCCATCGGCCACGACCTCGATCGGCACGCCGAGCAGTTCGGAGGCAAGGCGAACGTTCTGACCGCGCTTTCCCAGGGTGCGGGGCAGCTCGGCTTCGGAGACCGTCACCAGCAGCCCACCACTTTGGCGCAGCCTTCGCGAGGCCCCATCGCCGGACTCCCCGTCCACTCTGCGGATATCCAGCACTTCCGCCGGACGCAGCGCGTTCCGCGCAAACCTTTCCACCCTCTCGTTCCACAGCACCACGTCCACCCGTTCTCCCCGGAGTTCGCGGCTCACCGCGCGAATCCGGGAGCCTCCCGGCCCGAGACAGGCAGCCACCGGATCCACCCCGGGCGCCGCGCTGGATACCGCGACCTTGGCCCGGAGTCCCGGATGACGCGCCACCGCCCGCACCCGGACGACACCGCGGCGGACCTCCGGTGTCTCGCGTTCGATCAATCCCGCCAGGACGGCCGGAGCGATCCGGGAGAGAATGACGGGAGGATCGTGGGGCTCGATGGAGTGAACGGCAACCCGGATGGTGTCCTCCGGGTTGAAGACCTCGTGGCGGCTCTGCTCCTCCGCCGGCAGCCGACCCTCGACCGGTCCCAGGTTGACGATGAGGTCCTGCCCCTCGCGGCGAGCGACGATGCCCGTCTCGAGCTTTCCGACGCGATCCCGGTAGCGCTCGGCGCGGGCGAGCATCCGGGCGGCTCCCAACCGGGCTTCGAGCACGGCGCGCGCCGCCCTTGCCGCGCTGCGGGCGGCGGTCCCGAAGGGAACGGGAATCTCCACCAGATCGCCGGGAGACGACCCCTCGGGCGCGGCCGCGACCGCGACCTGGGTCTCGGGATCCCCAACCTCCTCGGCCACCCGCTTGCGGGCGTAGCAGACCAGGCGCCCCTTGCCTGGGTCGAGGCGGGCGCTCAGGGCTCGGCCGCTGCTCTGCGACGCGGCCAGTCCTGCCGCCTGTTCCACCCCGGCGATGATTTCGGCCCGATCCACCTCCACGGCGAGTTCCTCGATGGCGGCCATCAGATCGACGGGCGCCTCCGGCCGCCGGGACGTCTTCCGAGCAGCGCGCCGTAGTCCGGAGCGAGACGAGCCGCGACCACCGCGCTCCAGGCGATTTGCCGCTCGCCGCCGGGCCCAGTCAGGCAGAGGACGGCGTCCCCGTTCACCGCCTCGAGGGTTCCGGTCACCGTGTCCGGCCGACTCTCCATCCGGTGGCGAATCCGGACCCGACGCCCGAGGAACCGCCGACATTCCTCGACCGAGCGCAACGGGCGATCGAGTCCCGGCGTGCTCACCTCCAATGTGTAGGCACCGGGAATCGGATCCTCCAGATCGAGGAGTGCCGAGAGCTTCTCGTTCACCCGCTCGCAGTCGCCCAGCCCGATCGCGTCGTCGGGCCGCTCGATGAAGACACGTACGCGCCGGCCGCTGCGGGGTCCCTTGATCTCGATCCATGCCAACTCGACCTGAGCACTCGCCGCCGCTCTTCGCGCCAGTCTCTCGATGTTTGCGGCGAGATCGTCGCCCGCCTGGCGAAAGCGCCGCGGGTCGGTTCCTGCTTGCGAAATGCGTAGAGCCTCTTGAGATTGGGAAACGGAGAAGACCCGCCACACCGAAACGCGACGGGTCATGAAAGAAAACGGGAACGACCCCACCACGGCCGTCCCCGAACGATTTGAGTATACCCCACGCCGAAATCGCCGAAGCACGGGCGATTTCCACCCGCGAAGCGGGCCGGCGCCCCCGTCGGCGGCCGGTCGGAGAACCTACGCGGACCGGTTCAATCGGTTGCGGCCTCGCCGCCCCCGGTGACTAGCGCCGTTTCCGCGACACCAACCGGAAGCGCGCGACCCAGCAGGTCCTCGGGATGCGCTTCGGTGATCTTTACGTTCACGAACCGGCCGGCCGGCGCGTCCCCGTCCACGATCAGGACCCGGGCATCCACGTCCGGCGCCTGCCCCTCGGTGCGCCCGGCCGTGAGCAGCTCGCTCTCCTCGGCGGCGCCGTCCACGAGCACCGGCACGACGCTCCCGACCATCGCGCGGTGCCGGTCCAGGGCGATTCCGCGCTGCAGCTCCATCAGGCGGGCGCGGCGGTCTTCCTTCTCCGCCTCCGACACCACTTCCTCCTCCACGTACGAAGCCGCGGATTCCTCATTCGAATACACGAACGCCCCCATCGCATCGAATCGGGCAGTTTCCACGAAATCGAAGAGTTCGCCGAACTCGGATTCGGTCTCCCCGGGAAACCCGACGATGAAGGTGCTGCGAATGGCGACGCCGGGGACCGCGTCGCGGATTCTCGCCAGCAGGTCCTCGTTGCTCTGGCGGTTGCCCGGACGCCGCATGTCCCGGAGGACCCGCCGGCTGGCGTGCTGCAACGGGATGTCCACGTACCGGCACACCTCGGGGACCTCCGCCATCGCCGACAGCACCTCCTCGTCGAGGGTCGTCGGGTAGGCGTAGAGGAAGCGCACCCAGGCGACGCCCTCGACCGCGGCCAGTTCGCGGAGCAGCCGCGCAAGGCCGTGCCGGATGCCGAGGTCCTTGCCGTAGGCCGTCGTGTCCTGCGCCACCAGGACGAGTTCCCGGGTCCCCGTCGCGGCCAGCGAGGCCGCCTCGGCGAGCACCGAATCGGGATCGCGGCTACGGAAATGCCCGCGGATCTGCGGAATCACGCAAAAGGAACAGGGGTAGTCGCATCCCTCGGCCACCTTGATGTAGGCGGTGTGGGCCGCCGTGGAACGGATGCGGGGCGTGGTGTGGTCGTAGAGCCAGGTGACCGACTGATCGGCCCGCAGCGGCGGGGTGCGGCGCCCGGAGTCCGTCAGCACCTCCGCAATGCGCTCGACCTCGTCGAGCCCGAGGACCGCATCGATCTCGGGGATCTCGCGGGCGAGTTCACCCGCGTACCGCTGCGCGAGGCACCCGGCCACCACGAGCCGGCGGCAGCGGCCCTCGCTCTTCAGGCGGGCCAGGTCCAGAATCGTGTTGATCCCCTCTTCCTTGGCCGGGCCGATAAACCCGCAGGTGTTCACGACGAGCGCGTCGGCGGACGCCGGATCGGCGGTCATCTCGAAACCGCGCTTCGTGAGGATTCCGGCCATGACCTCGCTGTCGAGCAGATTCTTCGCGCATCCGAGGCTCACGAGCCCCACGCGAGGCGTCCCGACGGACTTCATGGCGCCAGGCGGTAGAGGGTGCGCGGGAACGGGATCGCTTCCCGGAGGTGCGAAAGGCCGGACATCCAGGCGACGAACCGCTCGATGCCGAGCCCGAATCCGGAGTGGGGCGTCGTTCCGTAGCGGCGGAGATCGAGATACCACTCGAAGGCGTCTTCGGGCAGCCTGTGTTCCCTGACCCGCCGACGCAGCAGCTCCTGGTCATGGATGCGTTGGCCCCCGCCAACGATCTCGCCGTAGCCCTCGGGAGCGATGATGTCGAGGCAGAGGACCCGGTCGGGACGCTCCGGATCGGGCTCCATGTAGAACGCCTTGATGGCGGCGGGAAAGTGGGTGACGCAGAGCGGCCGGTCCAGATCCTCGGTGAGCGCGGTCTCGTCCTGTGCCCCGAAGTCTTCTCCCGGCGTGAAACCGGTCCCCTTGCGGGCCAGGATCCCGGCTGCCTCGTCGTAGGTGACCCGCGGGAACGGCGGCTGGATCCGGCGCAGGGGCCCCGGGTCGCGCTCCAGGATCTCGAGCTCCGCCGCGCGGTTCTCGAGCACCCGGGAAACCGCGTGGCAGATCAACCCCTCGGCGAGGTCGATGATGTCCGGCAGTTCCGCGAAGGCGACTTCGGGCTCCAGCATCCAGAACTCGATGAGATGCCGGCGGGTCTTCGACTTTTCGGCCCGGAAAGTGGGTCCCAGACAGTAGGTCCGCCCCACCGACATGGCCACGGCCTCGTTGTAGAGCTGGCCGCTCTGGCTCAGATAGGCCTGGCGATCGAAGTACCGGGTCTCGAAGAGCGTGGTCGTTCCCTCGCAGGCGTTCGGGGTGAAGATCGGCGTATCGGCGTTCACGAACTCCTGTTCCCGCAGGTACTCGCGGAACGAGTACAGGACCTCGTCGCGAATCCGGAGGAGCGCGTGCTGTTTTCTGGAACGGAGCCACAGGTGCCGGTGGTCCAGCAGGAACGATGCTCCGTGTTCCTTGGGCGTGATCGGATAGGGATCGGCGGCGTGGAGGACCCGAAAGTCCGACGCGCGGATCTCCATCCCTCCCGGGGCGCGCGGCTCCGGAAACGCCGCGCCGGCCACCTCGACGGCGCTTTCCAGCGGACAGTGCCGGGCGCTCTCGAAGGCCTCGGCGGGAACCGCCGCCTTTGCGACGACGACCTGTGCGAAGCCAGAGCCGTCCCGGAAACTCAGGAACAGCAGCTTGCCGCTCGATCGCCGCCCGGCCAGCCATCCGCGAAGAGTGGCGGGCACTCCCTCGGTCGCGCTGTCCGGGGCCAGATTCCGGTGCAGGGACGCGATTGTGGGCAGGCGCCGATCCTTCCAGGTTCCCGCCGGTCCGGGGGAAGTGGGTTGCTCGGTCATGGGGATCCGCCGGGGCGGGAGTTTACGTTTCAGCCGGCGGAGACATCCGCGAGCAACTGCCCGAGGCGCCGCCGGTCGGAGCGCCCGGAGTGGCGCTCGAGGTTTTCGCGCACCATTCGCAGCGTCGGCGTGACGTAGCGGCGGTAGACGTCGTTGCCCCGGCACGACACCTGGAAGCCGTAGGTCCCGAGCGCCTTCAGGTTTCGCTGGAGCGCCACCGCGTCGAACTCGGCAAGCAGCTCGGGAAGGCTCCCGCGAATCCCCACCGCGTCGCGAAAGCGGGCGACCAGGTCCGGTTCCCGAAACGGCAGCCGGGCTGCGCCGCCGGCAGCCACGTACGGGTCGCGGACCAGCGACATCAGGTCGTAGGAGCGCGGCCCGATGCGGGAGTCCTGGTGATCGATCACCCACAGAACCCGGCGCGCACCGGACGCGACGGGGCTGTCACCGGCGATCAGATTGCGCGAGTGGAAGTCCCGATGGGCGAGCGCCGCCGGGCCGCCGGCCGCTTCCTCCGCCAGCGCCCCGAACAGTGACTCGATTTCACCGAGCGCCGGCCCGCCCAGCCGCATCCCGGCATGACCGGCCAGGAAGTGCTCGGCGAAAAACTGCAGCTCCCGCAGGAACAGCCCCGCGTCGAGCCGGGCGGAGAAGGCCCGGAAGCCGCTCGCCGCCGGCGTCTCGGCGAGGCGCGCCCCTTCGTGCTGGATCCGGGCGATGATGTCCACGGCTTCGTCGTAGAGCACCGCCAGGTGGGCGCCGCCCCCGCCCGCCACCGCCTGCAGGAGCTCGTCTCCCAGGTCCTCGAGCGCAATCACCCCAAGCTCCGGAGCCTCTTCCAGAATCCGGGGCGTCCGGACTCCCAGTTCCCGGTACAGCAGAGTGGAGTTCGCAAACGGGAGGGAACCGGGCGCGTACGGCTCGGCCATAACGCAGAGCACGATCGTCGCCGTCCCCTGCCCGCTGGCGGCCGCGTGGGTGCGGTCGGCGGGCCGAATGCGGTAATAGACCCGCTCGCCCGCCTCCTTGACGAGCGGCTCGACGGCCACCCCGGAGCGGAGATCGGGGGCAAGGCTGCGGGACCGCCGCACAAAGGCGTTCAGCCGCGTCCGGGCGTCTGAGCCCGGCGCCTTCGGGGCGACCGAGCCTACCGGCACGGCATGACCCCCGGGGAACGGACGCGCGTCATAGCGGCGTCGCAGCGCCGCCGGCGAAGAGCGCCGCCTCGATCCGGGCGCCGGCTGGAACCGTTTCCGCGGCGGCCACGATCGAGTCGCGGACGGCGGCCCGCGCCCCGATCCGGACGTCTTCGAGAAGCAGGGACCCCTCGACGCACGCCGCCTCCCCGACAACGCTCCCTTCGCCGATCAGTTCCGGCCAGCGCCCGGCGGCGCGACTCCGGGAGTCCGTCCTGGCGGCGTCCGCCGGCCGGGTTCGGGACTCGGGGAGCGCCCCGCCTTCCAGCGCCCGCAGCGAGGCCTCGAGGTAGCGCCGCGGAGTCCCGATCTCGAACCATGGAGCCCGGCTCGGGAAAGCCCGGGCCGTCCCCGCAGCAATCAGGCCGGGGAGAAGGTCCTGCGAGAGCCCTCCCCGCCCGCCGTGCAGGTGACCGAGTGCCGTCGGTTCCAGCAGCCACACTCCCGAGAACCCGAATCCGGGTCCTCCTGGTCGGCTCAACCCGGTGATGACGCGATCCTCGCCGGTCTCCAGTCGGCGCTCGCCGGCGAACTCCGGACCGGGTCGCGGATCCGAGAGCAGCGTGGCTTCAGCGTCTGCCGCGCCGTGGAAACTGGCCATCTCCCCGAGATCGAAGGTGGGGAGGGTGTCGCCGTTCAGGACGAGAAGCGGTCCGCCGGCGTCGCTCCCGAGTCCGAAGCGCGCCGCGGCACGCGAGAGCCCGCCCGAGGTGCCGAGCAGTTCCGGCTCGGGCGACCGTCCGATGGTCAGGCCGGGCATGGTGCGCTCGGCGGAAACCAGGAGCGGCTCCAGCGTCCCCGGATGGTGGTGGAGATTCACGACCACCTCGCTTACCCCGGCGCCAGTGAGCCAGCGGAGCAGCCGGGTCAGCAGGGGTACCCCGCAGAAGGGAAGCGACGGTTTGGCGCGGTCCCTGGTGAGGGGACCCATGCGCTCGCCCCGTCCGGCGGCGAACACCATTGCCCGGCGGGGCAATCGGGCCGCTCGCCTCCCGGGCCCGGCGTCCGTCACAGCCTGTCAAGCAGGGAGGGAAGCAGCGGCGTCCGCGGTGTCCGGGTCCGCCGCAGCGATCCAGTCCTCCGCGCCGGCGCCGATCTCCATCGAGATCAACCGCGAAACACCGGGTTCCTCCATCGTGACGCCGTAGAGATGCTCGCAGGCCTCCATCGTCAGCCGGTTGTGGGTGATGACCACGAGTTGGGTGTCCCGCTTGAGTTCGTCCAGCATGGATGCGAACCGCCGTACGTTGGCGTCGTCGAGGGGAGCATCCACTTCGTCGAGAAGGCAGAAGGGCGCGGGCCGGTGCCGGAAGAGGGCGATCAGGAACCCAATGGCCGTCATGGCCTTCTCCCCGCCCGAGAGGAGGCGGACGCTTTGCAGCTTCTTGCCTGGCGGCTGGGCCGCGATCTCCACCCCGAACTGGGCATCCACCGGCATTTCCGGAGCGAGCGATGCCGGATTGCCGTTCCAGGCCTCGAACTCTTCATCGGTACCCGCGGCCACCGTCTCGTCGACCCCGTTTCCCGAACTCCCGCGCGCCGGTGCGCCGGAGTCCTCGCCAGCGGGATCGGCGCCCTGACCCGTCCCGTTCGCCGTGTCCGCCGACTCATGGGAGACGGAAGGGCCAGGCGCTGCGACCAGCCGCAGTTCGGCGCGGCCGCCCCCGAAGAGTTGCCGGAAGGCCTCGTCGAACCCGGCGTTGACCGCTTCGAAGCCCTCGCGGAAGATACGGCGAGCCTCGCGGTCCTGGCGGCGGATTGCGGCAAGCCCGTCCGCGATGCCCTGCTCCACGTCCTCGAGGTGTGACTCGGGTTCGCGGCGTTCGGCCTGCAGTTCGCGGAGTCGTGCTTCGGCAATCTCGTTAACCGGACCCAGGCTCCGGATGCGGTCCTGCGCCTGCCGCATCTCATCCGCGAGTTCCTCCCGGGACCGGCCGCGGAGCGACGCGGGAAGGGAGGCCGCCGCGTCAGGCAGCGAACCCCCGCTGGCGCGCTGGAACTCGCCCTCCAGCTCTCGCAGGAGACTCCGGGCTTCCTGCGTTCGCGACCGGATCTCGTGCAGGTTCTCTTCGAGAGCCCGAATCTCTCCCGTCCGGGTACGCGCCGCCTCCGCGGCGCCTTCGAGCCGGGTACGCAGGTCCGCGGCCCCGCGGGTCAGGGTTGCTTCCCGGACTTCCCAATCCCGGATGGCGGCTTCGGCCGACTCCCGTTCGCGAAGCGCGTCCGCCCGCCGAATCAGCCATTCCTCTTCTTCGCGCCGAGCCGCGGCGCGCTCGGTGCGGATCCGTTCCAGTCGCTGACGATCGTTCCGAACCTGCCGCTCGAGAGCTCGCGCCCGCCCCGCGACTTCGTCGGCCACCGCGTTCCCGCGCGCCAGTTCACGGTCGGCGTCGCGCCACTGCCCTTCCCGGGCCTCGAGCTCGCTCCGGAGGGCCGTGTGGGCTGCGTCCCGCTCGGTGAGTTCGCGGGACGCCTCCCGGTGCCGCGCCTCGTCGCGAGCCAGGAGTGCCGCCGCGCGGGCGTCGGCGTCCTCGTTGCCCTCCGCTTCCTCGGCGTGCCGGGAGACCTCGGCCTCCAGCTCTTCGATCCTCTTCGAGGCATCTTCGACGGTTTCCTCGTGCCGGTCCGCCTCGAGCCGGAGCCGGTGGGCGAGGTTCTCCGCCCGCGACAGCGCCTGCCGCAGGTCTTCGAGCGCTGAACGCGTCTTTCCCGCCGTCTCCTGTGCGTCCGCCGAGGCATGGGCCAGCCGGGCCAAATGCCCCCTTCCCTCACGTTCGCGGGCTTTGAGCTCGGCCGCTTCACGCCGGGTGCTCAGGAAGCCCTCACCCGGGCCGCCCCGTCCGAACCGCACGACTCCGGGGGGCGTCACGCTGGCGCCGCCCCGTGTCACGTAGGTGCCTGGTTTCTTCACAAAGGCCGCCAGGGCCTCCGCGAGATCCATGGTGACCGCCGCGTCCGGGACCACCCGATCGAGCGCCGGATCCACCGGTTTCAGGTGGTCGCCCAGCCGGTCGGTTCCGTCGTGCGCAGGCCGCTTTGAAGACCCGCAGGCCTCGAGCAGCTCGGACACCAGGACCTCGGACGGACCGGCCTCCTGGCCGCCGAGTTCCTCGACAAGTTTCGCGACATCGACCACGCGGTCGATCCGGATGCGATGAACGCCGAGGAGCCGCTCCGCCGCCAGCTCGTATCCCGGGTCCACCTCCACCAGCTCGCCGAGCGCGCCGCCGGGGGCAAGTCCGCAGCGGTGAGCCGCCTCCACAACTCTCGAGGCGCTCTCGCCGAGCTGGTTCCGCGAGCCAATCAGCGCCTTGAGCAACCGGTGACGGTCCGAGAGGGCGGCCTGTTCCTTCTCGGCCCGCGCCTCTTCGTCCCGCGCCGCCTGCGCCGCGGCGGTCGCGGCGCGCCACGCCGCTTCGGCGGTCTCGAGTTCGCCGCGCCGACCGGTGATTTCGTCCTCCTGCTCCCTGACCCGCGAACGCGCCGCGGAGAGGCCCTGGGTCGCGTGATCCAGGCGAGCGGCGAGCTCCCGGCGACTACCCGAGAGCCCCAGTCCGTCCGCGGACAGCCGCGCGCGCCGAGTCGCGTACTGGTCCCGTGAGATCCGGAACGATCGGACACTCGCCCGCAGTCGATCCACTTCGCGCCGCAGTTCCCACAGGCGGGAATGGGCCTCGCGCTCCTCGGTCAGCGCCCGATCGCGGGCCGCCCCCCGCCTGTGCGCCGCCTCGGTCAACTCGGCCAGCCGGTCGGGGAACTCTCCGGCGCGGTGCTCGCTCTCCTGCCGCTCGGTCTCGAGATCCTCAAGCCGGGCTTCGAGGGTCGTGGCCTCCGATTCGAGGCGGGAGATGCGGGAGGCCCGGATCTCGGCCGCCCGGACGCCCTCGTCGAGGAGTGCGGCCGCGCGAGCCCGATGCGCCCCCAGCTCGCCGATTTTCCGGGTGGCTTCCCGAAGCTCCAACTCGGTGCCGGTGGCCAGTTTCCGAAGACCCTCCACGAACCGTTCGAAGGCCCGAAGGCTCCGGGACCGGCGGGCGAGCTCGGCGCCGAGAGCGTTTTCCGGGGCGGTGTTGCTCCGGATGCGCGAGAGGAGTTCTTCGCGTCGCGCCGCCTTTTCGGCAACACCGAGCATCCCGGCTCGTTCCGAGGCTTCCCGGACCTGGCTCGCGGTGCGCGAGTCGCGCCGCGCCACCCGGATGTACCGGTCCAGTTCACGAAGCCGCTCGCGCACCCGCTCGAGAGCCTTTTCGGCCGCCCGCAGGTTCGCCTCGCTTTCCCGTCGATTCAGGCGGTAGGCGCCGAGCCCCACCGCCTCGTCGACCAGCAGCCGCAGGTCGGCGGGCTTGCGGCTAAGCACGTCGTTGGCGCGCCCCTGCTCGATCAGCGCGTAGGACCCGGGGCCGAGTCCGGTTCCCGCGAACAGCCGCCGGATCTCGCGCCGCGTGCACCGCCGGCCGTCCATTTCGTAGACGGACTGTCCACTGGCGTCCACCCGGCGGCCGACCACCACGTTCCGCCCGAGACCACCGGTCGCCAAGCCGTCTTCCGGCACAGTCTCGGCGGCGCCGTTCGCCGGCGCTCCGCGCGGGGCGTCGCCCAACGGAGGACCGCCGTTTCCGGCAACCGCTGCCGCTCCGTTGCCGGCGACTCGGTTCCCGCACTCCCCCGGGTCCGAACGCCGGGCCCCGCTGACGTGGAGCCGCACTTCGGCGACCCCGAGGGGTTCGCGCAGGGCGCTCCCACTGAAGATGAGCTCCTTCCCCCGCGCCCGGATGGTCCCGGCGCCCAACTCTCCGAGCACCCAGAAGACCGCGTCGGCGATGTTGCTCTTGCCGCAGCCGTTCGGCCCCACCACCGCCGTGGCGCCCTGCCCGAATTCAAGCGTCACCGGCTCGGCGAAACTCTTGAATCCGGCGATCTCGAGGCGCTCGATCCTCACTCGCTGGTCACCTGAAGATTGTGGCTGCGGCGCTGCCGAACCCGGGCGTATTGTACGCGGTCAATTGGCCAACCCACAACATGTTGTGCCCCGAGAGGAAGACACCCCCAACATAGGGTGGGTGCGAAGCTCTCGATCTGAACCCGGAGCGCCAGGCCGCACCTGGCCCGGACAACGCCCCCGGCCTGGAACGCCGACCTCTGGTCGGTACCCGTTGCGCGACTTCACAGCGCACGGCGTGGCGCCGACCCGAGAGACGGCGCCCTCCGTGTCGCTCACGGGCTCCTAGAATCCGGAAGTCCGCCGTGGGTCTCCTCAGCCGCTACATCCTCCGGCTCATCGCCCCCGGCGTGCTCCTCGGGACCGCGGTCTTCCTGTTCGCGCTGCTGCTGAACGAACTGATCGTCAACATCGAGCTGATCGTCACCCAGGGAGCGAACCCGGAAACGGTAGGGCTGGCCTTCGCCCAACTGATCCCGGCGCTCCTGGCCGTGGCCATCCCGAGCGCCCTGCTTCTCGGGATCCTGCTGGCGCTGAACCGGCTCTCCAGCGAACACGAACTCATCGCGATGCGGGCCGGCGGGATCTCTCCCTGGCGCCTCCTCGTGCCGATCGGGACCGCGGCGGGAGCCACCTTCGGCCTGTGCCTGTGGTTGATGCTGGAGGTCGTCCCGCCGGCAAACCAGCAGTTCGTCGAACTGAGGGACGAGCTGCTGAGTTCCCGGCTGCGCACCGAGATCGAGCCGCGGATGTTCTATGACGAACTCCTCGACGGACGCGTCCTGCTCGTGGGAGCCGTACCTCCGGGTGAGGAAGGCTGGAGGCGCGTCTTTCTCGCCGACACCGCGCGCGCCGACGAGCCGACGATCTTCGTCGCGGACCGCGGACGGCTCGTGACCGTCGCCGAAGAGCGGTTGGCGTTTCTGGAACTCACCGGCGTGGAGGTCCACAACGCGGGGCTCGACGATCCGGGGCAGTACCGCATCCAGCGCGCGGAACGGATCCGCCTCCCGCTCGACGCGGAGGAGGTGTTCGGCCCCGAAACCCCGAGTGTCAGCCACAGCGCCCGCGCCATGTTGCTGCCGGATCTCGTCGCCGCCTACGAAGGCACCGACCACCCGATCTACCTGGTCGAGATTCACAAGAAGTTCGCCTTCCCCTTCGCCTGCCTTGCCTTCGGACTGCTCGGCCTGGGCATCGGGATCCGTCCGTCGGCGGGACCGACGCGCGCGGGATCGTTCGCGGTGGCGATCCTGGTGATCCTCGCTTGGTACGCGCCCAACGCGTTCGGCGAACAGCTTGCCGGGGCGGGAGAGCTGTCTCCCTGGATCGCCATGTGGGGAGCCAACATCGCGACGGTGGCGGCCGGCATCGTCCTGTTGGCGCTGGCTTCGAGGGAGCTGCACCCGCTGGAGGCGGCCGGTCGCCTCCTCGGCCGGCTGTGGCGCCTGGTCCCTCGCCGCCGCTCGGCGGTGCGCCGGTGGCGTCCGCCGGGACTGCCCACGATCCTGGACCGCTACGTGGTTGCCCGCTACCTCACGTTCTTGCTGATAGCGCTGGCCGCGCTGCTCTCCTGGGAGCTGATCGGCCTGCTGAACGCGGTGATCGGCGACGCCTTCGAGCGCGACATTCCCCCCTCCACGGTGCTTCGCTACCTGGGCCTCTCAATTCCCGCGTTCACGGCCCAGATGCTGCCGCTCGCGACGCTTACGGCTACGCTCGTGACCTTCGGCCTCCTCAGCCGCCACAACGAGGTGACGGCGTTTCTCGCGGGGGGGGTCAGCCGGGCGCGCCTCGTGGCCCCGGCGCTCGCGACCGGACTGCTAGTGAGCGGCGCGGGCTTCGGGCTGCAGGAACGGCTGATACCCCAGACGGCGCCCCGAGCGGAAGATACGGGCGCCCGCATCCGGGGCGAGGCCCGGCGCACCGTCAATCCGCTGGAACGTCACTGGGGGCTCGGGCCCCAGGGACAGATCTACCACTACGATGATTTCGACGCGGACAACGTGGTCCTGAGCGGGCTGTCCGTGTTTCGGCTCAGTCCGGACGGCGCCTCGCTTGCCGCCCGCAGCTACGTGGCTTCCGCCCACTGGTCGGGGGCGGAAACGACCTGGACCGGGATCGGCGGCTGGGAGCGCGACCTCCACGGCGGCCGCGCCGCCGAACCGTTCGCCGTGCGGGAGATTCCGGACGTTTCCGTGCCGGATGCGCTCCTCAAGATGGACCTGGCCACCGACCACCTTCCCTATCGCGACCTGGAGCAACGCATCGAAACGATCGAGGCGGCAGGTCACCGCGATCCGGTGCTCCACGTAGCTCTCGAGACCAAGACCTCCCTGCCCTTCGCCTCGCTCGTCACGGTGCTCATCGGGCTCCCTTTCGCTTTCCGGAGGACGAATCAGAGCGCCTGGGCGAGTGCCGCCATCGCCTTCGCGATCGCGATCGTCTATCTGGTCGCCACCCAGTTCTTCCGTTCCATCGGAAATGCGGAGCTGCTCGACCCGGTGCTGGCGGCGTGGTCGCCGAACCTCTTCTTCGGGCTCGCTTCGGTCTTCCTGCTGCTGCAGCGTCGCTAGCGCGCTGAAACGTCGTTAGCGGAAGCGCTCCGCCGGGCCCAGCAGGGTGCCGGGAGGCGTCTCGGCGCCGGCGGCGACGCTGGCGCCCGCTCCCAGACAGGCCCCGACGACCGGAACTCCCACGCGCGCCGTGTGTTCGAGCACCTGGATCCGCTCGACGGGACCCGACAGGAGGCGTGCGCCTTCTCCGATCGAGGCGCCACGACCGAGCACGCTGTCCCGGACGATCGCTCCGGCGCCCACGCTCGCCCCTTCCATCAGCACCGCCCGTTCGACGACCGCACCGGCGGCGATTCGCGCGCCGGCGCCGAGTTCCACCGGTCCCACCAAACGCGCGTCGGGGTGAACGGAGGCTCCCTCGCCGACGAAGACGGCCCCTTCGCCCATCTCTCCCGCGCTGGTCTCGAATCCGAGCGCCCGGGCCCCTTCCCCCGGAGGGTCGCCGCCGAAGAGGGGCACGATCCGTCCGATGACGTCCCACGGGTAGGTCAGCGGGATCCAGGGACGCCGGGCGCGCACCGCGCGCACTCCGGGAGAGCGCGCCAGGATGCGAATGAGGTCCGGAAGTTCGAGTTCGCCGCGCACGCTCTCGCGGACCTCCCCGAGGTGGTCCAGGTCTTCCCGCCTGAGCGAATAGGCGCCCACGCTGCTCAGCTCCCAGGGCCGGGCCGCCGGGGGCTTTTCCTGGACATCCACCAGCCAGTCATCTTCGGTGACCGTGACCGTCGCCCGGTTCCAGGGGTCGCTGGCCTCCTTGCAGAGAATCGCCGTCGGGTGCTCGCTCAACCGCGCCAGGTCGTCGTGGTGGTAGAAGTCGTCGCCGTTGAGAACGAGGACCGGTCCACGGACGGCGGCTGCCGCGACCCGCAGCGCGTCGGCGGTCCCGCGGGCGCTCTTCTGTTCCACGGGCACGAGGCGGATTCCCGCGTAGCGCGTTCCGAAGTGATCGAGGATCCGCTCCTTCTGGTACCCGACCACCAGTACCGCCGTGTCCACGACTCCTCGCAACTGGTCGAGTACGCGCTCGGTGAGCGGGCGGCCCCACAGCGGGAGGAGCGGCTTCGGAAAGTCGGCGGTCAGCGGCCAGGTCCGCTGTGACCTGCCCGCCAGGAGGATGACGGCGGTGGGCCGGGAAGCGCCTGCCGTCACCGATTCGCCCCGGCTCCGGCAGCGGAGAGGCCGTTCCGCGCCTCGGATTCCGGTCGAATCCGGGCTGCTAACATCCCGCGCTCTCTCAAACGGCGAATTCCGAGGCGAACGGCGAAGATCGCCTCTCACGACCGGTCAAGACCCCAAGGCGAGGAAGGCGTCCCGTAAGCGTGCAACAACATCGCGACCTGCGGCTCTTTACCTCGGAGTCGGTGACCGAAGGCCATCCGGACAAGGTTGCGGACCAGATTTCGGACGCCATTCTCGACACGTTCCTGACTCGGGATCCCCTGGCCCGGGTAGCCTGCGAGACGCTCGTCACCGCCGGCCGGGCGGTGATCGCCGGGGAAGCGACGGCGCGGCGCGCGCCCTCGCCGGAGGAGCTCGAAACCGTGGTGCGCCGGACGATCCGGCGCATCGGATACACCGGGAGGGACGACGACTTCGACGCCGACACGGTGGACGTCCAGATCCACATGGGCCGGCAGACGGCGGACATCGCGATGGGCGTGGACTCGGGGGGCGCCGGGGACCAGGGGATGATGTTCGGTTTCGCCTGCGACGAGACGCCGGAACTGATGCCGCTGCCCATCATGCTCGCTCACCGGATCACGAGGCGCCTGACCGAGGCGCGCACCAGCGGCGACCTTCCGTATCTGGGCCCGGACGGAAAGGCGCAGGTCACGGTGGCGTACAACGGAGCCGGGAACCCCGTTTCGGTTCCCACGGTCGTCGCCTCGTCCCAACACGAGGAAGCCGCGACGGGCCGCGTCGTTCGCGACATCGAGGAACGGGTGGTGCTCCCGGTGCTGCCGGGAGGATTCCGCGCCGGCTCGCCGGCGGTCCTCGTCAATCCGACCGGCAAGTTCGTGGAGGGCGGCCCGGCGGCCGACTGCGGACTCACGGGCCGGAAGATTATCGTTGACACCTACGGCGGGATGGCCCGCCACGGAGGCGGGGCCTTTTCCGGCAAGGACCCCACGAAGGTGGACCGCTCGGCGGCCTACATGGCGCGCTGCATCGCCAAGAACATCGTCGCCGCGAAACTTGCTCGCCGGGCCGAGGTGCAGATCGCGTACGCGATCGGCCGCCCGGAGCCGGTCTCGGTGCGGGTGGACACCTTCGGCACCGGGACCGCGGACGACGCGGCCATCGAGCGTGCCGTCCGCGATGTCTTCGGGCTGACTCCCGCGGAGATCATCGCGCACTTCGACCTGCGCCGGCCGATCTACGAGAACACCGCGAAGGGTGGCCACTTCGGGCACGAAGACCCGGGGTTCCCCTGGGAGAGCACCGAACGCGCACCAGCGCTGGCCGCCGCCGTCGGCCGTTAGCACCCTGTGAACAAAGTCACGCGGCATTCGAACGGCGATGCATCCCGTCTGAGCCGGGTCGCTACGCGCCCCTCATCGTTGCGTTTCGGTCGGAATACACCCGGTATTCCTCCTTCAACAGCCTGTAGTGAAACTCGCGCGGCATTCGAACGGCGATGCATCCCGCCTGAACCGGGCCGCTACGCGCCCCTCATCGTTGCGTTTCGGTCGGAATACACCCGGTATTCCTCCCTCACGCGCCTTGTCAGCCGGGCGCCTCGCCGTTCTCGGTGCTCACGCCAGTTCCACCACAGGCTGTTACGCGCCTTGTCAGCCGGACGCTTCACCGTTCTCGGTGCTCGCGTCACTTCGTCCACCGGCTGCTAGCACGAGTTCGCGGCGGGAATGAGCACCGGTCCGGCGGACGCCCTCGCAACCCGCCTCGACCCGGCGGCCGTAGAGACCGAGGGCTGGGACCGGTGGGAAGAAGCAGCGGCCTTCCAGACGGAGGTGGATGCCGGCGGACGAACGCGGGCGGGCGGTGACCCGCGTCGGGAGCCCTTCACCATCGTCATCCCGCCTCCCAACATCACGGGCCGGCTCCACATGGGGCACGCGCTCAACAACACCATTCAGGACGTGCTCATCCGTTACCGGCGGATGGAAGGGCGCGACGCCCTGTGGGTGCCGGGAACCGACCATGCGGGCATTTCCACCCAGACCGTGGTCCGCAAGCACCTCGACGCGCAGGGTGTGGACTACCGGGCGCTGGGACGCGACGCCTTCATCGATCGGGTCTGGGAATGGCGGGAAGAGTTCGGCGGAGTCATTCTGGAGCAGCTTCGCAAGCTCGGCTGTTCGTGCGATCTCCGCCGGACCCGCTTCACGATGGACGAGGGGCTTTCGCGCGCGGTGCGGACGGTGTTCAAGGCGCTCTACGACCGCGGACTGATCTACCGGGGCAAGCGGGTCGTCAACTGGTGCCCGGTGGACCGGACCGCGCTCTCCGACGACGAGGTCGAAACGGCGCCGGAGGGGGAACCGGGCCATCTGTGGAGCATCCGCTACCCGCTCGCTGACGATCCTCGCCATCACCTTACGGTGGCCACCACCCGGCCGGAAACGCTCTTCGGGGACGTTGCGGTAGCGGTGCACCCCGAGGATCCCCGCTACCGCGAGTTCATTGGCCGCAAGGTCCAGCTTCCGCTTACCGGCCGCGTGATTCCGGTGATCGCCGACTCCGGGGTGGAACGCGATTTCGGAACCGGCTGCCTGAAGATCACCCCCGCCCACGATCCGCACGACTTCGACATCGGCGAGCGTCACGGCCTCGAACCGCTGAACGTGATGAACGAGGACGCGACCCTGAACGATCAGGCGCCGGAGGTGTTCCGGGGGCTCGACCGGTACGAGGCGCGCCGCGAGGCCGTCGCCGCACTGGAAGCCGTCGGCCTGCTCGAGGCGGTGACCCCCCACCAGGTGCCGCTGGGCCGCGCGCAGCGTTCCGGGGCGCCGATCGAGTACCGCCTCTCCGACCAGTGGTTCGTCCGGATGCGGCCGCTCGCGGACCGGGCGCTCCGCCGCAGCGGCTTCGAGAAGGGAGAAGCGGGATGGGAGAAGGTGCGCGAGGGCGAACTCCGGTTCCACCCGGCCCGCTGGGAGCAGGTCTACGCGCGCTGGCTCATCGAGATCCGGGACTGGACGATCAGCCGGCAGATCTGGTGGGGACATCGCATCCCGGCGTGGCACCACCGGGAGACCGGTGAAGTCGCCGTCGGAGTCGAAACGCCCGCCGAGGTTCGCGCCGACCCGGGCGCGTGGCGTCAGGACGATGACGTGCTGGACACCTGGTTCAGTTCCTGGCTCTGGCCGATGAGCACGCTGGGATGGCCGGATGAGGCACCCGATCTCGCCCGCTACTTCCCGACCTCGGTGCTTTCGACCGACAAGGGAATCCTCTTCTTCTGGGTGGCCCGGATGAACTTCGCGGGGATCGAGATGATGGGCCGGCTTCCCTACCGCGACGTCTACATCCATCCCACGGTGCTCGACGAGCGCGGCGCCGTCATGAGCAAGAGCAAGGGGAACGGAGTCGATCCGCTGGCGGTGATCGACGGGGCCACCCTGGCCGAACTCAAACGGCCCGTGGAGGAAGCCCGCCCCACCAACATGAAGGAACTGCTCCGCCGGGTAGAACGGAACTTCCCGGACGGCTTTGAGGGCGTGGGCGCCGACGCCCTCCGTTTCACCCTGGTCCGCCTCTGTTCCGAAGGACAGGAGATGCGCCTCTCGCTGTCGAAGTTCCACGAGATCGGCCGCCGATTCCTCACCAAGCTGTGGAACGCGTCCCGTTTCGCCCTCATTGCCCTGGACGAGATCGAGGACGAAGGCCCGATGGGCGAACCGCAGGCCGAAGACCGCTGGATCGTCTCCCGGGCGAACGCCTGCGCCGGCGAGGTCCGAAGCGCCCTCGACGGTTTCGATTTCGCGGCAGTGGGCGCCGTCCTCTACCGTTTCGTCTGGAATGACTTCTGCGACTGGTACGTCGAGTTGGCCAAGGTGCGGCTCCGGTCCGGACCGGAGGCGGCGCGGCGGACTGCGGCCACCCTGGGAAGCGTCCTGAGCGAGACCCTGCATCTGCTGCATCCCGTGACTCCCTTCGTCACGGAACACCTCTTCGCCCGGCTCCGGTTGGCCATGGACCGCAAGGACCTGTGGAACGGTGGACGTCCGCAAGCGGATCTGCTGACGCGCTCGACATTCCCGGACGGGATGGGAGCGCGCGACCGGGAGCTCGAGGAGCGCTTCGAGGCGCTTCAGCGGCTGGTGAGCGGGATCCGCAAACTCCGCGCCGACGCTGGGCTGCCGCCCGATCTGCGACTGCGGGTCCGGGTCGAGGAATCGCCCCGTCTCCCCGGGTTCGGCGCCCTCCTCGCGGAGTGCCGGGAACCCGTCGCTTCGCTGGCCCGGCTCACCGGTGTGTCCGTAGCATCGGCCGGTGGCGCCCCGCTCCCGCCCGGCCGGGAGCCCGACGCCGGCCGGGTTTCCATCGTGGACCCGGCCTTCGAAGCGCACACCACCCTGGGGGACGCCGTCGATCTGGAAGCGCTGCGCCACCGCGTCGAACGGCAGCTCGGGCGTTTGGGCAGGGAGCGCGAAAACACCCGGAAACGGCTCTCGAACGCCGGTTTCCTCGCCGGCGCCGATCCCACCGTGGTCGACCAGGCGCGCGGCAAACTCGCCTCACTGGAAGACCAGACCGAGCGGCTCCGGGAGCTTGCCGGGCAGCTCGGCGGCGGGCGCTGAGCGGGAAGCCGTACCGGCGCACTCCCGCGTCCGCATACAATTCCGGCCCGGGCCCAATCCCTGCTGGATCCATGAAGTTCTCGCTGGAGGCGGCGGCTTCCGCGCTCGGCAACCTGCGCCGGAGGTTCGCAAGTATCCGGGAAGGAGCCCTCCGGAAAGGCTTCGAGTGGAGACGCGTCCTCGCCGAACGATCCGAACGCGCGGCGCCCGCGGTCGTGATGGTGCTCATCGCGGTCGCCGCCGCCGCGGTCGGGGTGAGCGGACTCGAGTCGCTGGACGAGCAGGGACAGCGACGGGCCGAGTTGGCGGCCGAAATCGAACGGCTCGGCCGGGAGGCCACCGCGCTCGAGGTTTCCATCGCGGCGCTGCGGCACGATCCCGCCGCCTTCGAAGTTCACGCAAAGACCCACCACCATCTGGTCGAGCCGGGTGAGGTCGTGGTGTTGCTCCGGCCGCCCGGCCCCGGGGCTCTCACCCGTCGCTAGCGGCCTGCCCGTGGCCTCCGCGGGACCCGGCGGGGGCGGGCTCCGGACCGGTCGGGCTACTCGATCCGATACCGGAGCGGAAAGATGTCGCCGTCGCGATCCACCGTGAGCTCCACCCGGCTGGCGGTCTGGAACCGCTGCACCAGCACCGCCAACGATTCGGCTCCCCGCACTTCCCTGCCGTTGACCTTGAGCAGCACGTCCCCGGGGACGAGTCCGGTTTCCCCGAGGACGGTGTCGGTGGGAAAGGCGACGAGTTCCAGCCCGACGATCTCGTTCCCGAGCACGCGCGGGGCGACGACGGCGTTCGACAGGATCCTCGGCAGTTCCGACTGAAGCCGCAGCCTTACGTCATCTCGCGAGAACGTTCGCTCGCCCGCCTCCCGGACTGGCGGAAGACCCTGCGCCTCGCCCGGCGGGGGTTCCGGCGGCGCCGTTTCGGGACGTGCCGGACTCTCGACGGGTGGCCGCGTGTCGGCCGCCGCCTCGCGGGAAGCCGCGGGCTCCCCGATCTCGGGCGGAACGAGGCGGTCCGGAAGCCCTACTGCCAGGACCTGCCCGCCGGGCGACTGCAGTCGGACGCCCTCGTCGCGAACCTCCAGGACCCTGAACCCACGATGGACTTCGCCCACCCGGAGCGCCAGCGGTCGCCCCTCGGCAAACTGCAGCAGCGCGACTCCCCCGTCGCGCTGCTGCACGACTCCGTAGAGCCGGATGGCGGAGCGTTCCGGGTTTCCGGCCTGCTGGCCGGGGGCTGGCTCACTGCCCGCCACACCGGCCGCCAGGACGAATACCACGCCGAGACGGCGATCCAGAAGGCGCATGAGAGACGGACCCGGAGTGTACGGCGCGCCTGAAGAAGACGCATCGACGGATCGAGGAGAGTCCCCCGGGAGCGGGACTCTCGACCGAAACGCAACGCCGAACGGGGCGAAGCGAAGTGTTTCAGCCGGGATGGATCGCCGGGCGAACGCCGCGTGGGTTTCACCACACGCTGCTAGACTCCCTCTGAGCACTCGGGGTGTCGGCCCGTCCCGCTGGCGGACCGGCGCTCGCTGGCGCTTCCGATACGCGTTGCGATAACCGGGCCATTTCCAGGCGGGGCCTTGCCTGGCGGAACTGGCCGGTCCGCCGCATCTCTCGCATCAGAACCGTCGCCGGGCCCGGTGTCTCGGCGCTGCACCGCACGTCGGCGGATCGTCCGCCCCCGCGCACGGCGCCGGGCCTTCGGGTCTCGAGTGCGAGCGCGCGCAACCCGGGAGACGCCGGACCGGACCTCACGGGGAACGCCCCGGATCCGGCATCCGGCCAACTGCCGTCCCCAAGACACCCGCACTCCCGAACATCTCCAACCAAGACCCACCAAAGCCCGCGGGGCGACCCGCCGGACCGGCCTCTCCATCCGTACCGCCTCCGGCAGCGCCCGCCGATCCCAGTTCCCTCGCGACGGGCCTGCGGCGCGCGGCCAAGGCGCTCACTCGCTCGTGGCCCGGTCGATTCCTGATCGGTGTCGGAGCCGTCGCTTCCCTTTCCTCGGCGGGCGCGCTCCCACGCTCGTGGACGGCGGATGCGTGGATGGTCTTCGTCATCACCCTGGGCGCGGTGCTCGTCTACTTCGGGCGCGACCTTCTCGGATGGCTCCTCTACCCCGTCCGGCGGAAGCTGGCGGTGTCCTATCTGTTCGTGGGGCTGTTGCCGGTCCTCCTGCTGACGTCTTTCTTTCTGCTCGCCTTCTATGTGGTGCTCGGGTTGTTCGGCTCCTATGCCTTCCAGGCCAACCTCGCGGCCCGGGGCACCGCGTTCGCTTCCGCGGCGCAGCAGGCCCTGCTCGAGATCGCACCGGATTCGGACGGGGCGGAGATCACCCGCGGGCTCCAGGGGGCCGTGGCCCGCGTCGCTCCCTTCGCGCCCGGAGCAGCAGCCTGGTACCTCGAGATCGAGGACGGGCGCATCGTCCGACTGACCGGATCGGACCCCGGAGGGCCGATTCGCGAGTCCGATGCGGTGCCCGAGTGGGCCCTCACCCCGTACGAGGGGGTGGTCCAGATGGAGGACACCGAGTGGTTCGGCGCCGTCTTCCCCGGGCTCCGGGGGGACCGCCTGGCCGTCGTTCTGGCGCCGCTCGCTCCGCTCCTCGAAGCAAGCGCGCGGGAGGAGGACCTGATCGTGCGGACGGTCTGGGCGCTCTATCTCGGGGACCAGAACGAGGATCCACCGGTCCCGGCCCCTCTCTCGGCGGCGGACAACGACCGCTTCACGATCGACTGGGATGAGCCGCTGCTGCTGGAGGCCCTCCCCTGGGGTCCCGCGATGGAGGGCGGCACGGTCGTGGTGGCCATCGCGTTCGCTCCGATTCACCTGATCCAGGGAACGACCGGAGGGCTCGCCGAATCGGTGGCCATCAGCAATCCGGACTGGCGGAGCGGACTTCTCCTGGTGCTCGGCGGACTGGGCATCGTCTTCGTGCTCATCGAGTGCGTCGCGTTCTCCGCCGGACTCCGGCTCGCACGGTCGATCACGCGGTCCGTCGAAGCCCTGAGCCGGGGGACCGAACTGGTCCGGGGTGGAAACTTCGGCCATCAGGTACGCGCCGCGGCGCCCGATCAACTCGGAGAGCTCGCCAGCTCGTTCAACATCATGACGGCGAAGATCGCCGACGACATGGGACGCCTCCGGCGGGCGGCGGTGCTGGAGCAGGAGATGGAAACCGCGCGACAGTCCCAGGCGCGCCTGCTCCCTCCCGAGGGATCCGTGTCGGTGCCGGGATTCGCGGTCTCCGCGGTCTGCCGCCCCGCAACCGAAGTCGGGGGCGACTACTACGACCTGATCCCTCTCGGGCCGAACCGGCTGGGGGTGGTGATTGCCGACGTCTCCGGCACCGGTACGCGGGCGGCGTTCATCATGGCCGAACTCAAGGGTCTGATGCTCGCTCTCAGCCGTATTCACGAGTCCCCCCGCCGGGTCCTGGTCGAAGCGAACCGGGTCCTGCACAACGCACTCGATTCCCGAACCTTCATCACCATCACCTACGCGGTATTCGACTCCGCGACGGGGCGCGTGACGTTCGCCCGCGCGGGACACAGTCCGCTCCTGCATCTAGTGCGCCAGGACGGACACTGGCCGCGCTCGGAAGCCCTCGCTCCCCCCGGACTCGGGTTGGCCCTCGACCCGGGACCGGTCTTCGATGAGCTCCTGGAAGAGCGCTCGGAACGCCTGCACGGCGGGGAGACCTGGCTCTTCTTCACGGACGGCGTCTCGGAGGCCATGAACGCTGAATCCGACATGTTCGGAGAGGAACGCCTGATGCGGCTCCTGGAAGAGGGAGCGGCCCTCAGGCCGGCGGACCTGCAGCGCACGGTCGAGGACGCCGTCCTGGAGTTCACCGGCGCCGAGACCCACGCGGACGATCTGACGATGGTCCTGGTTCGGGTGGACTGAGATGGGGCGCAGGCGCCGCCGGCGCGCCCCGGCGTCGGACCACCGGCCGGTCCTCGAGTTCGCCCGGGGTCTCGGTTACCGCTTCCAGGACCTCGGACTCCTTGAGGAGGCCCTGACGCACGGCTCGTATCGAAACGATCACGCGGTGGCCGACTACGAGAGGCTGGAATTCGTCGGCGACGCGGCGCTCGGACTCGTGGTGACCGAGTCCATGCACTATCAACGCCCGCAATGGGACGGGCAACGGCGACAGGAGACGAAGTCGGAACTGGTGAGCAACCAGTCGCTGGCAGCGGCGGCCCGCGCCCTTTCGCTGGACGAGGGCATTCGCGTCGGCCGCGGGCGGAACGCCGGGGAAGAGGTCCGGTCCTCCGACCGTATCCTCGCCAACGTCTTCGAAGCCGTGCTCGGGGCCGCCTATCTCGACGGTGGGATGCCGGCGGCGCGCGGCGTCCTGGGCGCGGCATTCAGGAAAAAGCTGCAGCGGCTCCGGCTCAGACCGCCGGAAGGTGTTCCCGGATGGGTCCGCCGAGCCGGCAGCGGGTTGCGTTCCATCGGCCCGCTCGGCATCCGGTTCGCCCGCCGCCTCCTCCTGCTGCGCAAGAGGGTCGAACGGGCCCTCGGATACACCTTCGCCAGTCCCGGAATTCTCGCCGCGGCGCTTGACGCGGGGGACGCCGGGGGGCAACGCTCCCAGGGGAGCCGCCGGGGCAGGAAGCGGAGAACGAGGGGGCGCCGGGCTCCGGCTCCTCCGTCCCCCGGGGCCCCGGCGGGCGCCGGATTCGCGAGCCGGCCCGCACTGCGCTTCCTCGGCCGGGACGTCATGCATCTGGTGCTGGCGGAGGCGCTGCACGAACATTTCCCCGAGTGGGACGAAGGGAGGATGACCCTCGCCCGGATGAGGCTGCAGAGCCGGGAGTTCACCCGCTCGCTGAACGAACACTGGTCACTCGGGGATGGTGACGATGCCGCGGCCAGCGCGGAGGCGGTGATGGGGGCGCTCTACCTGGACGGCAGCCTGGGGGCGGCCCGCCGCGCGCTGGGCCGGCCGTTCGCAACCGCTCTCGAGGAACTTCGGGATCCCGGCCTGGAACTCCTCGACCCCAAGACGCTGCTCCAGAACCGCCTTGCGCAGGCGGGCAAGGACGCTCCCCGGTACGAACCAAGACGCGCACCGCGGACCTCCCGGAGCAACGGGACGGTCTCCGTGACTCTGCGGCTCGCCGATGGACTTACCGAGACCGGTGTTGGCCGAGGCCTCAAGGAGGCCGAGAAGGACGCCGCGCGGCGGGTCCTCGAACGGCTCGAACGCCGGTCCGGCCGCCGGCGGAGCCGGCCGCGACGAGGATCGGCGGATTCACCGGGCGAAGCCACCGAAAGGAGTCCAGCCGTCGTCGCCGCGACCGAGAACCCGAAGGGGGCCCTGCAAGAGGCGCTCGTGAAGAAAGAGGGTCGGCTCCCCGTGTATCGACTCATCTCGGAGAGCGGCCCGGAGCACGAAAAGACCTTTGTCATGGAAGTGCTGGCCGGCCGTCGCGCGCTCGGGAGGGGGGTCGGCCCCAGCAAGCGCAAGGCCGAAGCCGAAGCGGCCGCCGCCGCCCTGGCCAGCGGGATCTGATCACCCGTGGCCGCCTGCTGAAACCGGCGGCGACGCGACCCTCGATCGTTGCGTGTCGACTGGAAACCACGGGGAGGCCTGCCTCCCGCACGGCGCCGGGAACCACCCGGAGCCGCGCCGTATACTCCGCGCTCCGCGCCGGCGGGACGGAGGCGGCCAGGAAGGAGCCCGCAGGAACGACCGGAAAGGCGAGGGGAAACTTGGCTGAGCGTCTGAACTTCGATCTGAATGAGGAACACCGCGCCACGGAGTCGCTGGTTCGCGAGTTCGCTGCCCGCGAGGTGGCGCCGCACATCCGCGAAAACGACGCCGCCAAGGTGTTCGATCGCGAGATCCTGACGGGACTCGGAGAACTCGGCATCCTCGGGATATCGGTTCCCGAGCGCTATGGCGGTGCGGGACTCGACTACATCTCGCTCGGGCTCGCCTGCGAAGAACTCGAGTACGTGGACACGTCGCTGCGGGTCATCATGTCGGTGCATGCCGGCCTGAACTCTCTTTCCTTGCTTGCGTGGGGCAGCGAAGCGCAGAAGGACCGCTACCTGCGGCCGCAGGCGGAAGGGAAACAGATCGCGACCTACGGACTCACCGAACCCGACGCCGGAAGCGACGCCGTGGGGATTCGGGCCTCGGCCCGGCGCGACGGGCCGGACTACGTGCTGACCGGCGAAAAACACTGGATTTCTCTGGCCGAGATCGCCGACAACTTCCTGGTGATCGCATGGACGGATCCCGACAAGCGGGCTCGGCGGGATCATTCGGGACTCTCGGCCTTCATTGTGGAGCGCTCCTTCCCGGGCTTCGAGTCAGGGAACATGACCCACAAGTGGGGAATCCGCGCCGGCAACACCGGCTGGTTCCGCATGCACGATGTCCGCGTCCCGTCCGGGAACCGGCTCGGGGAGGAGGGCGAGGGCTTCAAGATCGCCATGTTCGCCCTCGACCAGGGCCGCTACACGGTCGCCGCCGGCGCCACCGGACTGATCCGCGCCTGCCGTGACGAGAGCGCCCGCTGGGCGCGATCCCGCACTACCTTCGGTCAGGAGATCGGCCGGCACCAGCTCGTCAAGCAGATGATCGCGAACATGGAACGCGACTACGAGGTGAGCCGGCTGCTGTGGCTCCGTGCCGGAGAGCTGAAGAACCGCGGACGCCGGAACACCCGCGAGACTTCACTGGCCAAGTGGGTCTCCACCGTCGCGTCCGAAAGGGCCGCCTCGGACGCCATCCAGATCCACGGGTCCTACGGGTATTCGGACGAGTATCCCGTGGGGCGCTTCTGGCGGAACTCCAAGGGCGCCGTGATCTACGAGGGAACCCGCGAGATCCACACCCTCATGCAGGCCGACTACGCCCTCGGCTACCGGCAGGACCGCCCCACCCGGGTCAGCCTCCCGGCGCCGGAGGAACATTGAGCGGCTCGACCCTGGGTGACCGCCCGCTGGCGGTTGCGCGTTCCCACCTGGTCCGCACCGTGGAGGAAGCGGCCATCGCCTGCGCCGCGACCGTCGGCCAGGGAGACCGCCACCATTCGGATCAGGTCGCGGTTTCCGCCATGCGCCGCGTCCTCGACACCGTACCGGTCCGGGGGCGGGTCGTGATCGGCGAGGGAGAGCGCGACCAGGCGCCGATGTTGTGGAGTGGCGAGCGGTTCGGCGGCGGCGGGGAAGGAGCCCCGGAACTGGACATCGCCGTGGACCCACTGGAAGGGACGAACCTCTGCGCCACCGGCGGACCCGGGGCCATCGCGGTGCTCGCGGGTTCGGAACGCGGTGGACTGCTCACCGCGCCCGACGTCTACATGGAGAAGATCATGGTGGGTCCGGCCAGCCGGGACCTTCTCGGGGACGCCATCCGGCTCGAGCACCCGCCGGAGCGGAATGTGCGCGCGATCGCCGAAGCCGAGGGCGTCCCCACGAGCCAGGTCACCGTGGTCGTGCTCGAACGGCCCCGGCATGAAGACTTGATCGCCGGCCTGCGGCGCGCCGGGGCCCGGGTGCGTCTGATCGGAGACGGGGACCTCTCCGCCGGGATCCTGAGCGCGCTGCCAGGATCGGGGATCCACGCGGCCATGGGATCGGGCGGCGCTCCGGAAGGCGTGATTGCGGCGGCGGCGCTGCGCTGCCTCGGCGGCGGAATGCTGGGGCAGCTCCTCGCACGAAACGAAGCGGAACAGCGGCGGCTCCTGGAGACCGGGGTCGAGGACGCGGGCCGGGTGCTGACCGCGGGGGAACTGGCGCCCGGCCGGCGCCTGATCTTCTGCGCCGCCGGCGTGACCGACGGCGCCCTGGTGGCGGGGGTCCGTTTCAGCGAGGGCGCCATCGAAACCCACACCCTCCTGATCACGAACGATCCTCCCGAGTTGACCCGCATCTCCCGTCGCCGCCACCGGTGAAGTCCCGCGTTGCGGCGGAGTTGGGAATTGGCGCGGTCGGGGTCTGTCGTTTAGTCTCTCGCCTGGAGGGGGCGTCCCTCCCGTAGTTCCTGTTGCAACGGTTCCGAGTCCGTGGAGACCGACCCTTCTCTGCTTGAGGCGCTGGTCGCGGCGTTCGTCGACGACGGCCCGGAACGGACCTACTACTACGATCGGGATACCTCCCGGATGGTCAGCGTTGCGGAAGACCACGAGGATCCCTCCACGCAGGAAATCGTCTGGCAGTTGGAGTCCGACATCCGGGGCCGATTCGTCCCCGTGCCGAAGCCCCGGCTGGAGGACACCCTGAGCGAGCAGGACGCGTTTGTCGAGTCCCTCCCGGAAGGCGACATGCGCCGGCGGCTGGAAACCCTGCTCGAGGACGATCCCGACGGCAGCAAGCTGGCGCAGCTGGTCAATCGCGACCGCGACGTCCGGCCTGCCTGGCGCAGGTTCCGCGCGGCGCGAGCCCGGCTCCAGGCGTCGGAATTCCTGGACCAGCTGGGGTGAAGCGGCGGTTCGGGGCCGCTGAAGACGATCGGGCGGTACATGGCATAGGGATTGCGGCATCACGAGCGGCAGCCTCGAGGAGGTGGCCCATGCACGAAAGAGCGAACAGGCGAAACAAGGTTCTCGGGCACTCAGGCATCCTGAGCTTGCTGCTGGTCCTGGGGCACTCCTCGGCAACGCTCGCGCAGTCCGACGAGGAAACCGGGCGGTCGTACGCCTACGGGAACCTCAGTGTCGTCGACGGCGACGTCTGGCACCAGCGGGCCGACGACTTCGGCGCGCACGAGGCGGAGCGGGGCAGCCCCTTCCTGCCCGGCGACCGCATCTGGACGCGGGAACCCGGCCAGGTCGAACTGCGCTTCGCGGGCCGGGTCACGGCGTGGATGGACCAGGGGACCAAGCTGGACTACGTGGAAGGAGACAGTCCGCACCGGCTCGGCTTCTGGACCGGAAGCCTCATCCTGTGGCTCGCCGGCGATGCCGACGTGGTCGTGGAAACCCCCGGCGGCACCTTCTCCCCGCAGGGCGAGGGTGAGTACCGGACCGACCTCCTGGAAGACGGCCGTACGGTGCAGTTCGTCGTCTATTCGGGCATTGCGACCGTGTCCACCGAGTCGGGCTCGGTGCTGGTGGGGTCCGGTCAGCGGACCGTCGCCTCCGAGGGCGTCGCACCGGCTCCGCCCGAGGAGTACCTGGGCAACGACCACTTCTACGGCTGGGCCGAAGACCGTCAGCGGCGCTTCGTGACCACCGCGGAAACCCACTACGACGAACTTCCCGAGGAAGTCAGGGAGCACGCTCACGATCTCGACGGACACGGCCATTGGCACCACGACGTCCACCTGGGATGGGTCTGGTATCCGACCGTGACCGCCGGCTGGGCCCCCTACCGCCTGGGACGATGGGCGCACACGCCGTTCGGCCTGACCTGGATCTCCTACGACCCCTGGGGATGGGCCCCGTACCACTACGGCAGGTGGGGACATGGACCGCGGGGCTGGTACTGGCTGCCCGGTTCGGTGTGGGGCCCGGGCTGGGTCTCCTGGAGCTACGGATACGACTGGGTCGGTTGGTCTCCCCTCGGCTACTACGGGTACGCGGTCTATCCGTTCCGCGGGTGGTACGGCGGCTATGACGGGTATGGCGGCGTCTACTCGAATCGTCCGCGGGTCCGTCGGGGACAGATCCTCGGCAAGGCCGTACCGCGCGGTTCCGTGAACCGCCAAGCCTGGAGTTTCACCAGCCGCAAGGCGATCGGGCGTCCCGCCTCGCGCAACCGCCTGGCGGCGTCCACCCTGCGCAACGTCGAAAACGCCCAGGTCCTCGCCGGGGGCGCGGTCCTGGATCGCGGTCTGCGTCAGCGCGCGATCGGGGACACCGCCATGACCCGGTCGGCGAAGGCGACCACCCGCCGGCTCTCCAACTCGCGGGCGCCGACCGCCGCGCGCCGGGCCGCTACCGGCTCCGCCCGCAGCACTTCCCGGGCGCAGCGCGTGGCCGTGCCTCGCAGCGCCGCGCGGGCCCGCAGTGCGCGGTCAGCCTACGCGGCGGAGAGGGACCGCGGCACGCTGTCCCGCGGTGCGGCCGGACGGGACGCGAGCGCCCGCAGCCCGCAAGCGGGCCGGTCCCGGGCAACGAGCCGGGGCCGGGCAACGACGGGAAACCGCCCAGCCGCCGCTCCCAGGCCACGTGCCACCGGGCGGTCAGGCGATAGCGGAGCCAGACGGCCCTCGGCGGTGCGGCCCGCCTCCCCCAGGAGCGGCGCCACTTCCACCGGACGTTCAGGGGCTTCCCGGGCGCGGCCAAGCGGGGCCTCCCGGGGCCGGCCAAGCGGGGCCTCCCGGAGCCGGCCAAGCGGCGCTTCGCGTAGCCGGCCAAGCGGGGCCTCCCGGAGCCGGCCAAGCGGGGCCTCCCGGAGCCGGCCAAGCGGCGCTTCGCGCAGCCGGCCGAGCGCGGGCTCCCGCAGCCGCCCGAGCGCAGGCTCCCGCAGCCGCCCGAGCGCGGGCTCCCGCAGCCGCCCGAGCGCAGGCTCCCGCAGCCACCCGAGCGCAAGTGCCCGCAGCCGGCCAAGCGGTTTCTCCCGCTCCGGCGGCGTTCGTGGAGCTTCGGCCAGCCGGGGTGGCGGATCGAGTACCGGCGGGAGCGGGAGCGCCATCAGCCGTGGCGGCGGCGGTGGCGGCGGCGCTGCGGCGACTCGTGGCGGCGGCAGCAGCGGGGGGAGCCGCGGCAGTAGCAGCGGCAACCGGCGCCCGAACAACAACTGAGGCCCTTCGGCCAACACGGTGGACCCCCGGCGGCCTGGCCGCCGGGGGTTTTCCTTTCCCGGCGCGGAGGCCGCCGGCGACGCGCGCTCGAAGCGCCGTCCGGGTGCGGCTCCAGGCGTCGTCCCGCTGCCGGAAGACCGGCGGCAACCCGCAAGGACCACCGGAATCCGCGGATGCCGCCTGGGCCTTCGTCCGGAGCCCCATTCCACAACCCGTTGTGGTGTTACCGGTTGCATACCGCAAGATGTTGTGTTTTAGTTTGAATCCAATGCGCTTCATTGCATTCTTGGAGGGGTGCTCTCGCGCCAGCTCCGAGCTTGCTTCAACCAGGGGATAGTTGTTCGATATGCAGATAGCCGTAGAGCCCACCACCGTGGGACCCCGTTCCGAGACAGAGAAAACACTCAGGGAGCAAACGAACGGTCGTGGCGGCGGACTCGAGTTCCGGCGCCGGTTTACCGAACGCGGGGTTTCACCCTACGACCGGGTGGAGTGGGAGAAGCGCGACGCCGTCATCACCGACGAACACGGCGAGACGATCTTTGCCCAGCGCGGCGTGGAGTTCCCGAAGTCGTGGTCCATGATGGCGACCACGATCGTGGCGTCCAAGTACTTCCACGGGTCGCTCGAAAAGGGAGAGCGCGAATCGAGCGTCCGGCAACTCGTCGGACGGGTCGCCGACCAGATCGCGGACTGGGGCGTGAAGGATGGCTATTTCGCGGACGAGGAGGCCGCGGAGACGTTCCGCGACGAGCTTACCTTCCTGCTGTTGAACCAGTTCGCCGCGTTCAACTCGCCGGTCTGGTTCAACTGCGGGGTCGAGGAGCACCCGCAGTGTTCGGCGTGCTTCATCAACTCGGTCGAGGACACCATGGATTCCATCCTGACGCTCGCCAAGACCGAGGGAATGCTCTTCAAGTGGGGGTCCGGCACCGGCACCAACCTCTCCACCATTCGCAGTTCGCGCGAGCAGTTGTCAAGCGGCGGCAAGGCCTCCGGCCCGGTTTCCTTCATGAAGGGCTACGACTCCTTCGCCGGCGTCATCCGCAGCGGCGGCAAGACCCGGCGAGCCGCCAAGATGGTGATCCTCAACGTGGATCATCCGGACATCCTCGACTTCGTCGACTGCAAGTCCCGCGAGGAACAAAAGGCCCACGCGCTGATCGAGGCGGGCTATGACGGCTCCCTCAACGGCGAGGCGTACGCCTCGATCCAGTATCAAAACGCGAACCACAGCGTTCGCGTCAGCGACGCGTTCATGCGGGCGGTCGAAAACGATGAGGACTGGTCCACCCGCAAGATCACCACGGGCGGTCCCATGGACACCCTGCGAGCCCGTGACCTGTTCCGGCAGATCGCCGAATCGGCACACCGCTGCGGCGATCCGGGAATGCAGTTCGACGACACCGTCAACCGCTGGCACACCTCGAAGAACAGCGGGCGGATCAACGCTTCGAATCCGTGCTCCGAGTACATGTATCTCGACGACAGCGCCTGCAACCTCGCGTCCCTGAACCTCATGAAGTTCGTCGACGGGGAAGGTGTCTTTGACACCGACGGCTTCGAGCACGCGGTCGATGTGGTGCTGACCGGCATGGAAATCATCGTCGGGAACGCGAGCTATCCGACGCCGACGATCGGAAAGAACTCGCACGAGTATCGGCCCCTCGGTCTCGGCTACGCGAACCTCGGAGCCCTGCTGATGCATCGCGGCATCCCCTACGACAGCGACGTGGGCCGATCGATCGCCGCCGCCCTGACCTCGCTGATGACGGGCCGGGCATACCACCAGTCGGCTCGGATCGCCGAAGTCACCGGGCCGTTCGCAGGCTATCCGGAGAACGAGCAGCCGTTCCTCGAGGTGATGCGCATGCATCGGGACGCGGCAACGGAGATCGAAGCCGAGGGAGTCCCGAACGAGGTCCTGTCCCGGGCGCAGGAGGTCTGGAACGAGGCCATTGCACTCGGTGAGGAGCACGGCTTCCGGAACGGCCAGGCTTCGGTGTTGGCCCCCACGGGCACCATCGGCCTCATGATGGACTGCGACACGACCGGCGTAGAGCCCGATCTGTCACTCATCAAGCACAAGAAGCTCAGCGGCGGCGGGATCATCCGTATCGTCAACCAGACGGTGCGCTCGGCGCTGGGGCGGCTCGGCTACGAGGGCGAAGCGCTCCAGCGGATCTGGGACTACGTGGACGAACACGGTCACGTCGAGGGGGCGCCCGACCTCGCGGAGGAACATCTCCCCGTCTTCGACTGCGCCCTCGAGCCCTTCGGCGGGAAGCGTTCCATCCACTACATGGGCCACGTCAAGATGATGCACGCGGTCCAGCCCTTCCTTTCGGGCGCTATCTCGAAAACCGTCAACATGCCGGAGGAGAGCACCGTCGAGGACATCGAGGAGACTTACCTCGCATCCTGGAAGCTCGGCCTCAAGGCGGTTGCGATCTACCGGGACGGCAGCAAGCGGTCGCAGCCGCTGAACCGGGGCGAGTCGGCCACCGAAGCGGCGGACGCTGGCGACTCCGCCGAAAAGGAGCATTTGCCACCGGAGCGCGACGCCATCATCCACAAGTTCGACATCGGCGGACACAAGGGTTATCTCACCGTCGGACTGCGCGAGGACGGCTCTCCCTGCGAGATCTTCCTGCGGATGGCCAAGGAGGGCTCCTTCGTGTCCGGACTGATGGACGCCTTCGCACGGGCGGTTTCCTACAACCTCCAGTACGGGGTTCCGCTCAAGGTCCTGGTGGACAAGTTCTCGCACACGCGTTTCGAACCCTCGGGTTACACCGGCAACCCGGACATCCCCCACGCGGACTCGATCACCGACTACATCTTCCGCTGGCTGGGACACCGCTTCCTGACGGATGCCGACGAGCTGGACGCCGAAGATGTCGAGCCATCCCAACCCACCGCAGCTCCTCCCGAGAAACAGCGCACTCCCCGCCGCGGGACCGTCCTCGAGTCGGCCGCCGTCTTCGCCGACGCGCCACCCTGTTCAACGTGCGGCGCGCTGATGGTGCGGAGCGGCACCTGCTTCAAGTGCCTTAACTGCGGAGCAACGTCCGGCTGCTCCTAGGGAACTCGGAGCGCCGGCCTCCGGCCGGCATCGCGGCCGAAGGCCGCGAAACGCACGCCGCTACTCACCCGTATGGCGGGAGTCCCACCGGGGACGGCGAATCGCTGGGTGGGTGAGGTTGCGCTACCTCGCTTGCCTCGTCAGGCGGGGAGCCGCGATGGGCGTTTCGCCTCGCTTCGCTCGGCGATGCCGGCCGGAGGCCGGCGCTCCGAGACGAGCGTTCCCACCGCGAGCCCGGGAGTGTCCTCCGCGACCCGGGTGACCCGCACTTCGCGGATGCAGTTCTCGAGCGGCTCCGCCGAGACCACCCCGACGCGCAGGTAGGAGTCGGTCAGGCCGGTCCAGCGCCCCGAACGGTCCTGCTGTTCGAACAGGACTTCCACCCGCCGGCCCAGGTGGCGGCGGGCGAACGCGTCCCGGCGCCGGTCGGAGAGCTCCCGCAGCGTGCGGCTCCGCGCGGCGACCACCTCGGGGGGAAGGTGTCCGGGGACGCTCGCGGCCCGGGTCCCGGCGCGCGACGAGTAACTGAAGACGTGGTAATAGGCGAACGGCAGCGCTTCGAGGCGGTCGCAGGTGCGCCGGAAGGCGTCCTCCGTCTCGCCGGGAAAACCGACAATCACGTCGGTCCCGAGCCCGAGTCCGGGCACCTTCTCCACCGCCCGCTCCGCAAACTCGAGATAGTCCCGGAAGGTGTAGCGGCGGCCCATCCCGGCCAGCACGCCGTCGTCGCCGCTCTGCACCGGGAGGTGGAGATAGCGGCAGAGCGCTCCGCGTTCCGCCATGCGTTCGAGGAGGCGGTCCTCGACGGTGGTGGGCTCGATCGAGGTGATCCGGATCCTCCGCACCCCGGGGATCTCCTCGAGCCGGTCCGCAACGTCGGCGAGGGTCCGCCCCCCGCTCCGGTAGCGCCCGATGTTGACCCCGGTGAGCACGAGTTCGCGGTACCCGGCCCCGGCCAGTTCTCCCGCCTCGCGGACCAGATCGTCGAAGCGCCGGCTGCGCTCCCGGCCGCGCGTGTAGGGGATGATGCAGAACGAGCAGAAGAAGTCGCAGCCGTCCTGCACCTTCAGGTTGGCGCGGGTCGAGTCGTAACGCCCGGTGGAGGGAACCTCGAACTCGTGCCGGGAAATCCTGGCGGAGTGCAGCACGACCGGCTCGGGGAGTTTCCGGGGCCGATCCAGATAGTCCGGGAACGTCTCCTTGAACTCGGTCCCCACGATCATGTCCACCCCCGGGATCTCCCGGAGCGCATCGAGGCCCGACTGGGCGTAGCAGCCCGCCACAACCACGAAAGCCTCCGGGGAATGGCGCAACGCCCGTCTCACCGTGTTCCGGCAGTGGGCCTCCGCCCGGTGGGTCACCGAACAGGTGTTGATCACGGCGAGATCGGTGGGATCCCCCCAGGGAACGATCGTGTAGCCTTTGCCCGCGAACTGTCCTGCCCAGTTCGCAGCCTCCGTGTGGTTGAGACGACAGCCCAGCGATGTAAACGAAGCCCGTGGCACGGGCGGCAGCGTAGCATCGGCTCTCCCGGCCAGCCCGCCGGAAAGCCGGGAAGGCGGTAGCGGATAACGGTCATGGGAACTCTCGGTCTCGCCGCGGTGGCGCTCGTCCCGATCGCCGTCGTGGCGCTCTTCCTCGTGGTGCTGCGCTGGCCCGCCTCCCGGGCGATGCCGCTGAGCTGGCTCGCCGCCGCCGGCCTCGCGTGGCTGGTGTGGGACATCTCGGGCATACGGATCGCGGCAGCATCGATCAACGGCCTGGTCGTGGCGGCGACCCTGCTCTACATCATCTTCGGCGCCATCCTGCTCCTGCACACCCTTCAGGAGAGCGGCGCCCTCGCGGTGATCCGCCGGGGCTTCATGGGAATCACGCCGGATCGGCGCATTCAGGTCCTCGTGATCGCCTGGCTGTTCGGGGCCTTCATCGAGGGTTCGGCCGGTTTCGGCACTCCGGCGGCGGTCGCGGTGCCCCTCCTGGTGGGACTCGGATTCCCGCCGCTCGCCGCCGTGGTCGCGGGCATGCTGATCCAGAGCACCCCCGTCTCTTTCGGCTCCGCCGGAACCCCGATTCTCGTCGGGGTCTCCACCGGGCTTTCCGGGTCGGAGGCAGTGACCGCCTACGCGGCCAGCCTCGGCCTTGCCGAATGGGCCGACCTCATGGCCTTCATCGGTGTCCGGGTCGCGGTGCTCCACACCGTGGCGGGAACGCTGGTCCCGCTCATCGTGGTGGCCACCATGACCCGCTTCTTCGGCGCCAACCGGAGCTTCCGCGAGGGTCTGGCGGTATGGAAGTTCGCGCTGTTCGCCGCGCTCGCGATGACGGTGCCCTACATGCTCACCGCGTGGCTGCTCGGGCCCGAATTCCCGGCGCTGTTCGGCGGCCTGGTCGGCCTCGGGATCGTGGTCACCGGGGCCCGGAGGGGTCTCTTCGTCCCCCCGCCGGAGGAGCACTTCGAGTTTCCGGCGCGCTCGGCCTGGGAAGCGGACTGGACCGGGGACAAGGCCGAATCCGTCGCCGAGCCCACGGGGGGCCGCGCGATCGGCGCCGTGTCCGCCTGGGCGCCCTATGGCGTGGTCGCGGGGTTGCTGCTGCTGACCCGTCTCCCCTCCCTGCCCTTCCGGGACCTCCTGTCCGGAGTCGTGCTCCGCTGGCCGGACATCCTCGGGAGCGGCATCAGCGCGAGCGCCGCTCCGCTCTTCCTTCCCGGGACCGTCTTCGTCGCGGCGTCCCTGTTCGCCGTGGTGGCGCACCGGATGGATCGCGAACAAACGACCCGGGCGGTCACCGCTTCGCTCCGGAGTACAGCGCTCGCCTCGGTGGCGCTGGTCTTCACCGTGCCCATGGTCCAGGTCTTCCTGAACACCGGCGGCGGAGCGGCGGGACTGGCCTCGATGCCGATCGCCCTCGCGGAGGGCGCCGCGCAGGTCGCGGGGTCGGCCTGGCCGTTCTTCGCTCCCTTCATCGGGGGTCTCGGCGCCTTCGTCGCCGGCAGCAACACCGTGAGCAACATGATGTTCTCGCTCTTCCAGTTCGGGGTCGGCGAGCGGCTCGCGGTGGATCCCGGATGGGTGGTTGCGCTCCAGGCGGTCGGAGGCGCGGCGGGGAACATGATCTGCGTCCACAACGTGGTGGCGGCTTCGGCGGTGGTGGGGCTGGTCGGCCGGGAGGGCGCCGTGATCCGGCGCACGCTAGTGCCGTTCGTCTACTACGCCCTGGTGCCCGGAGCGCTCGGCTACGCGATCCTGTGGTCCGGCACGCTGGGACCGGTCAACGCCGGTTCGCTCGTCGTCGTCGGCATCTTCGTGGCGGCGGGCCTGTGGATCTTCCGCAACCGCACCGCCTGAGGACCAGAGCCCGGCGTGGCGGGCGGATTCAGCCGGGCAGCAGCGAGGTTCCGTCCATCTCCTCCGGCGGGTTGATCCCGAGCAGGTCCAGGACCGTCGGCGCGATGTCCATGAGCGACGCGGGCCCCCGGAGCGGCAGGTCCGAAGCGAGCACCCCGGCGGTGTCCTCCATGGAGCAGTGGTCCCCGCTCCAGTTGTCCAGGTTCGGGGTGATCACCGACGCGGGCATCCCTCCCAGCGTGCTCTGCCACCCGATCCGGTAGCCGGGCTCCAGCCCGAGAATCAGGTCGGGCGCCTCCTCCACGAACGGACCCTCGTAGATCTCCTCCCGCCGGTACACCTCGCGTACCACCAGATCTCCGGTCTCGGGGTCGCGAAACGTCTTGAGGTCGGCGATCAGCCTCTCGATCAGCTGGTCGCGCTCGGGACCCGGCTCCACGATGCCCTCGGGCTCCCGTTCGCGCTGGTTCAGGTAGATCCCGGAGAGGCCGAGGGCGAAGGCGCTCGTCCGGCTCCAGTCCACTCCGGGGAAGAAGAGCGCTTCCGGGTCGAACAGGTCTTCGAGCCGGCGCTGTCCCGAGTCCCCGGCCGCCCGCAGATACCCGTTCCGGGCGAGCCAGGTGTTCACGTTGAACTGCTTCCGGAAGGAGTGGAAGCCGTGGTCGGAGACCACCACGAACCGGGCGCCCGCGGGGGCCGCCGACATCGCCTCGCCGACGATGCGGTCCATCTCCCGGTAGGCGTCGGCGATGCCGCCGCCGTAACGCCGCGCGAGTTCCGGATCGTGGTTCGGGTGCTCGGGGTCGGCAAACCGGTAGAGCATGTGCTGGATGCGGTCGGGAAACAGGAAGACGGACACCAGCAGACGCCAGGAGTCATCGCCCAGCGCGTCCAGCAGCAGCCTCTCGTTGGATTCGCGGGCGAACCGGGCGTCCTCGAGGAAGGCGTCGAAGTCCACCGCCTCGTCGCGCAGCGGGTTGGTGATGATCTTCCAGCCGACGGTCTCATAGGGGCCCGTCCGGCGGGCGAGATCCCCCGCGAAGTCCTGGGGGAAGGACAGGTCCACGATGGGTGGCAGCCGCTCGGGATCGAAGTTGATCGGCTCCATGTACACCGCGACGTTCGGTTCGAGCGACAGCACCCGGAAGCGGACCAGGCCGGACACGCTGATGAGCGGATTCAGCGCGAAGTGGACCGACACGAAGTCGGACCATTCGCCGCTGGCCAGACTCGCGAACTGGCCGGAGGTCTCGATTTCGAGGCGTTCCCCGACCCGCCGGAAGCGGACCGGGATCTCGACCTCGGGCTGCTCGGCCTCGGTGACCGATACGGTGAAGTTCCGCGGCCCGCGGACCACACTCTCCGCCACGCCGTCGTCGAAGCGGAGCGGGAAGCGGGTGCCGCCGGTTTCGGTGGACTCCTCGTCGAGGAGGTCTGTCGTGTACACCGCCCAGAGTCCGAACGACTTTCGGGCGTCCGGGACCCCGAAGCCAGCCAGGATCCGGGTGCCGGGCGACTCCTCGACCGGGAACTCCATCGGCGCCTGAAGCGCGATGGTGGAAACGCCCGCCCCACCGGCGATCTTCCAGAAGGCGTCTCCCTGCCGGGCCCGGACCGCCTGGGGAACGGCATCCGGAACCCAGGCCGCGAGGAGCGCCGTTCCCGCGGCGGGCACGATCGTCGCCGCCGCCAGCACCGGCCAGCGGTACCGGGGATGGGCGCGCATGCGGTGGAGCACCCAGCTCGCCACGATGCCCGCGCCCAGGGCGATCACCAGCACGAGGCCCACCCGGAAGGGCGTTCCCGGGAGTTCGCTGGCGGCCTGCCGAACCAGCGCGATCTGGGGGACGTAGCTGCCCTCCCGTACCTCGAGGAAGTCGAAGATCCCCGTCCGGCCCGGGTTCATGCCGGTCGCGAAGGTCGCCCAGGCCACGGGTGACTCGGAGGGTTTGGTGGTCTGGAGCGGAGCGAGCGTTCCACGCTCGCCGAGCCGCCGGAGGTTCGGCAGTTCCCCGGCGGCGATCATGGCGTCGATGGTGTCCGGATCCGCGCCATCGAATCCCAGCACCACCACCCGTTCCGGCGGTTGCGCCAGGGCCTCGCCGCCCGAGACCGGACCGAACCCGGCGGTGGCGGCGATCAGCACTCCGAGGATCCGGGCGCGGGACGCGGGTCTCGGTGCCGGGCGCTCGAACTCCATGGGCGGGGAGAGGTTACTGCGGCGGGCGGGCCGCATTCCCGGCCTGCCCGCGCCCACTTTTCCGGGAGCGCTCCGGTGCCGCCCGTCCGGTAGCATTGGGCGGTTATGCCGCTGCCAGGTCACCGACTCCGGCGTTTCGCCGCCCCGGCGGCGCTCCTGCTGCTTGCGATTCCGGGCCTCACCGCCCAGGAACTCGAGATCCTGCCCGACTACGAGACCGAGATGGCTGCGATCACGGCCGATCCCCGGGTCGTGGCCGCACTCGACGACGTGCTCGCGATGGACGAGGAGAACGAACGTCTGCTCATCGAGTTGACGGAGATCGAGGCGCCGCCCTTCAAGGAAGAGAAACGGGCTCTCCACTACCGCGGACTCATCCGGGAAGCGGGGCTCGACGCGGACCTGGATGAGATCGGCAACGTCGTCGCGCGCCGGGCCGGGCGGGGAGGAGGCCGGACGGTGGCCGTGGTGGCCCACCTCGACACCGTGTTCCCCGAGGGCACCGACGTCACGGTCCGCAGGGAGGGCGACAAGCTCATGGCCCCCGGCATCGCCGACGACGCGCGCGGCCTGGTGACCATCCTGACCATCCTCCAGGTCATGGACCGCCACGGACTCGATACCCGGGACGACGTGCTCTTCGTGGGATCGGTCGGCGAGGAGGGAATCGGCGACCTCCGCGGGGTGAAGCACCTCTTTCGGGACGGCGGGCCGAGCATTGACGCCTTCATCGCAATCGACGGCACGACCAACACGCGCGTCCTGAATCACGCGATCGGTTCCCATCGCTACCGGGTGCGCTTCCTGGGTCCGGGCGGGCATTCGTGGGGCGCGTTCGGCCTCGGGAACCCCGCTCACGCCATGGCCCGGGCCATCAAGCTCTTCGACGACCGGGCCGGGGAGTACGTCACCGCGGGCGCCAGGACGACCTACAGCATCGGCCGCATCGGCGGTGGAACCTCGGTGAACTCGATCCCGTTCGAGAGTTGGATGGAAGTCGACATGCGCTCCATGGAACCCGGGCGGCTCAAGGAGATCGACGCCATCTTCCAGGCCGCGATGACCGAGGCGCTCGCCGAGCAGAACGAGCTGCGGCGCGACGGCGAGGAAATCACGGTGGACATCGAGATGATCGGTAACCGTCCCTCCGGAATCGTCCCCATCGACACCCCCCTGATCCAGCGGGCCTTTGCCGCCACCCGCGCGGTGGGCGCCGAGCCCGAGCTCAGCATGGGTTCGACCGATTCGAACGTCGCCATCTCGCTCGGAATCCCGGCCACCACGATCGGGAGCGGCGGAGAGGGCTTCGGCGCCCACTCGCTCCACGAGTGGTGGGCCAACCGGGACGGGCACCTCGGGATCCAGAAGGCGCTACTGCTCGTGCTGGCCGAGGCCGGCTTCGAAGCCGCGAACTAGGAGGCAGCCGTGTCCGCTTGCCAGTTCGACTTCAGCCTGCCGGCCGAGGTATCGAGCCTCCTCGAGGGGCTGCGGGCCGATTTCGCCCGCTTCGGGGGCACGGTCAGCGGTGACGGCGGGCCCGGGTTCGGAGAGTTCTCGCTGCCGACCCCGCTCGGGACCTTCTCCGGAACCTACGAGGTCTCGAGCGACACCCCGGGGGTCTGCGCCGTCCACATCGAAGTGGACGAGAAGCCGATGTTCGTCCCCTGTTCGGCGATCGAGGAACACCTCGGGCGACGCCTCAGCAAGGCCGCCGCCCGTTAGGAGTCTGCGCCGCAGACTCCTCGGGAGCCCCCACCGGGAGAACTGGGCCGGCCTCCAGGCCGGCACGCGCTGGCCCCAGGCCAGCGCCCGGCGCTTCGCTGCTCGCCCCAGGGTCCCTCCGGACCTGAAGGGAGCGCCGGTCCGGCCTGGTCACAGGCGGCCCGGAACCGCAGGCCGGGCCGCTCGGGTCAGCGGCGGGCGACCGGGTTCTCGAGGACCCCGGCCGTCTCGACCTCGACGGAGACCGTGTCGCCCTCGCTCATCGCCTGCGTGGTCCCCGGGGTCCCGGTGAAGATGACGTCGCCGGGCATCAGGGTCACGTAGCGGCTCACGTAGCTCACGATGTCGCTCGTGTCGAAGATCAGGTCGCTCGTCCGCTGCTGCTGGACGACCTCCCCGTTCAGCCGGGTGGTGAGTTCAAGATCGTCGTAGTTGACGCCGCGCGAGATCACCGGGCCGATGGGGCCGTAGGTGTCCGCCGCCTTGGCGCGGAACCACTGGAGATCGGCGCTCTGCCAGTCGCGTTCGCTGACGTCGTTGCCGGCGGTCACCCCGAAGATGTACTCCTGCGCCGCCTCCACCGGGACGTCGCGCGCCTCCTTGGCGATGACCAGCACCAACTCGCCCTCGTAGTGGACGTTGCCGGCGTCCTCGGTCATTTCGATGGCGTCGCCGGGGCCGACGATGCTGGTCGGCAACTTGGCGAAGACGCCGGGATAGGGCGCCGGTTCGCGCCCGCCCAGGTGCGAGGCGTAGTTGAGGCCGATGGCGATGACCTTGCCGGGGTCGGCCGGCGCCAGGAGGCTTGCTCCGTCCCGCGCCACCCGGTCTCCGGTGGGGGCGCCACCCGCCCAGGGCGCCGCGTGGAGCGCCACGATCTCATCGCCCTCGATCCGCCCCCAGGCCGGCGCGCCCGAGGCGTCCGCAAACCGCACGTACTCGCCGGCCGGCTGGTCGTCCACGGCGAGCGCGGCCGGCTCCATGGGCTCCTCGACGGGTGGAGCCCCGCAACCGAGCAGGAACGAGACAGCGATGAGGGTCAGGAAAACGGTTCTGGGCACGGGAATCCTCCTCGGACGGACCGGAGTGCAGGATATCGGTTAGCGGTCAAGGATTGAGGAGACGGCAGTTTCGGTTGCGGGCGACGATCTCGTACGCGGCGAGTTCGGCGAGCAGGAGAGGGGGCAGGACATAGGCGGCCACCACCAGGAAGCGGGCCGGAAGACCCGTCCAGCCGGGTGGGGCAGCGTGCAGGAGGAACCGGTTGACCGCGAAGGCCCCGCCGTGGAACGTGCCGCGGGCGTCCCGGAAACGGACCCGCTTCTCGCACGCGCTCCGTGAAACGCCCAGTTGCCGCAGCTGGTCGTCGGTCAGTTCCTGATGCGCGACGAAACGGACCGGCCGGTCTTCCGCGAAGCGGGCCGCCGCGACCGCGGCGCGCGCGCAGAACCCTCAACCGCCGTCATAGATGACGACGGGAACCCCATCCGCGAAACGTGCGTCCGGCCGGGGAGCGCCCGAACTCAACTGAGATCGAGCCGGGGGGTGTCCCGTCCGCTTCCGTTGAAGCTGTTCTCCGGATACCGGCGCAGCAGCCAGACGCGAAAGATCCCCACGCCGAGCCCGATCAGCACGGTGCCGAGGAGCAGCGTTCCGGCGAGGGCGAAGGATTCGAGGATGAGCGTCAGGATGCCGCGTTCCGGTTCCTCGCTCGGGAGCGTGACGTACTCGACGACCTGCCGCTGCTGGAGCATGGCCCGGGAAGCGAGGGAGTCGAGGAAACCGAACGGCTGGATCATTCCGGACATCGGGCCGGCGCCGGTGGAGCGGCGCCCTCGATCACCCGATGTTTCGGATTGTAGCGGGCGACCCGGCTGGACTGGCGATGCGGTCCAGGGAACGGTGCAGGGAGCGTTCGATGCGCTCGGTCAGCGGCGCGGTGTCGAAGCGGAAGGCGCGCGACACGTCCTCGCGAATGCCCGGCGCGTCCTCCACCTCGAACCAGATCGGCGGCTGGTCGTCGGCAAGGGCAAAGAAGGTGAGCATCAGGTGCGCCACCCGGAAGTTGGCGCGTTCGAAGGGTGAGATCTCGAGGAAGCGGGCAAAGAAGAGCGCCGCGCGCGGTGCGGTTTCGAGATCGCGCCCGCTGGCGCCCGAGACCCACTCCAGGAGGTTGCCGAGCCGGAGCGCCACGGTCTGCGGCGGCGAGAGACCGGCTCCCTGAAACTGCGGTTCGATCTGTTGGGTGCGGAAGGGGCTTGCTCCGGCGAGGCCGGCGGAGACGGCGTGCAGCTCACCGATCAGCTCCTCGGTGGGGTCGCGTTCGGCGGCAGCGTTTCCGATGAGCCCGAGGGCCCCGAGGGCCGGACCGAACGCGGGGGTTGGCGCACCCCGGCGCGCCGCCTGAATCTCCGGTTCGGTCAGGGCCGTCCCGGTCAGCTGCAGCGTCGCGCGGGCCGCCTCCACCACCAGCTCCCCCCGGCCGGAACGCCACCGTTCGCTGCCGGTCTGCGCCCGGACCCGGTCGCGCCGCGCGCGGATTTCCTGTCCGGGCCCCTGGGGACGCGGCGCCCCCGTGCCCGGGTGAAGCGGCAGGGTCTCGCTCATTCGGCGAAGTTTAGGAGTCCGTCCCGGGTTTGTCGCGTGTCCTGGCGTGCCGCCGCGGGCCGGCCGGAGGTCGGCGTGCCGCGCCGGCAGGCGGCGTCCGCGGCGCCAGAGCCTAGAATCGTTCCGTGCTCGCCCGCCGGATCATTCCCTGTCTCGATGTGAAGAACGGCCGGGTGGTCAAGGGCGTGCGCTTCCAGAACCTCACCGACGAGGGGGATCCGGTGGAATGCGCCGTGGCGTATGGCGCCGCCGAAGCGGACGAGTTGTGTCTCCTCGACATCACCGCCACCTGGGAGGCGCGCGGGACCGCGTTGAACACCGTCGGGCGCGTCGCGGAAGCGCTCACCATTCCCTTCACGGTCGGAGGCGGGGTGCGCTCGGTCGCCGACATGGACAACCTGCTCCGGGCCGGCGCCGACAAGGTCTCCCTGAACAGCGCCGCGGTCGCGCGGCCGGAACTCCTCGCCGAGTGCAGCCGCCGGTTCGGGTCCCAGTGCCTGGTGCTCGCGGTGGATGCCCGCCGCACCCCGGGAGGCGGGTTCGAGGTGGTGGTGGCGGGAGGACGGATCCCCACCGGACGGGACGCCATCGAATGGCTTCGGCGCGGCGAGGATCTCGGCGCCGGGGAGATCCTTCTTACCAGCATGGACCGGGACGGAACAACGGACGGCTATGACCTCGAGCAACTCCAGGAAGCGACCGAGGCCGTCTCCGTGCCGGTGATCGCCTCCGGCGGCGCCGGTCACCCCTCGCACCTGGCCGAGGTCTTCGAAACGACCGGCGCGAGCGCGGCGCTCGCCGCGTCCATCTTCCATCGCGGCGTTCACCCGGTTGCCGAGGTGAAGCGTTTCCTCGCCCGGCGGGGGATCCCGATCCGTCCGCCGGAAAGCGACTTCTTCACCGTTCCCGAACCCACTGTCGCTCAATGAAACCGAAGGTCAAGTGGAACGAAGCCGGCCTCGTTCCGGCGGTGGTCCAGGACGCGATGAGCGGCCGCATCCTCATGCTCGCCTGGATGAACGCGGAGGCCCTGACCCGGACGATCGAGAGCGGGCGGGTTCATTTCTGGTCGAGGAGCCGCCGGACCCTCTGGAGGAAGGGCGAGACTTCGGGCAACGAACTCCATCTCCGCTCCCTGACCGCCGACTGTGACGGCGACGCCCTCCTGGTGCAGGCGGACCCCGCCGGTCCGAGCTGTCACACGGGCCGGACATCGTGCTTCTTCGAGCCGGTGGCGGAGGGAGGCGAAGCTCCGGAATCCGCGTCCGCTCTCGAACTTGGCCCCGCGCTCGGCGCGCTGACCCGGATTGTCCGGGAACGCGCGGTGAGTCGTCCCGAGGGCTCCTACACGGCGGCCCTGCTCACGGCGGGCACCCCTCGGATCGCCCAGAAGGTGGGCGAGGAAGCCGTCGAGGTGTCGCTCGCCGCGGTCTCCGGGTCAGCCGGCGAGGTCGTGAACGAGTCCGTGGATCTCCTCTACCACCTGCTCGTCCTGCTCGAGGCGCTTGGAATCGACGGGCGGGAGGTGGCGGCGGAGATCACCCGCCGGTTCCCCGCCCAGGGTTCCTCAGCGGACCGAGACCCCTAACGGAGCGCCCGCCGGGCCTCGGGAAGCGTGAAACGCCCCTCGTAGAGCGCCCGCCCCAGAATGACGCCCGCGAGGCGGCCCGTCACGGGACGGGCGCCGAGCGCGAGTTCATGCTCCCGGGCTGCGGTGCGCACCGCCCGCAGATGCGAGAGCGCCCCGACGCCGCCCGCCACCACCGTCGGCAGTCCGGAAGCGGCGGCCACGCGCAGCGCGGCCTCCGCATCCGGCCCGTCCATGGTGCCGTCGCGCTCGACGCTCGTGTACACGATGGCGGACGCCCCGCACTCGCCCCAGTGGCGCGCCGCGGCTTCCGGCGTCATCCCCGCCCGGGCGGCGCCGCTGGCGGCCGGTTCGACCCAGCCCCGCGTCTGCAGCCGGCCGCCACGGACGTCGAGCGCTACCGCGACCCCCGCCCCGTCCATCCGGATCGCCTCCTCCACCACCCGCGGGGCCTCGACGGCGACGGTTCCGAACACGACCCGGGCGGCGCCCGCTTCCCGGAGCGCCGCGTAGGACTCCACCGTCCGGACGCCACCCGCGACCTGTACCTTGAGCGGCGACTCTTGCAGAAGCCGCAGGATCGCATCGCGGTTGCCGCCGTCCCCGAAGGCGGCGTCGAGGTCCACCACGTGCAGCCAGCGCGCTCCGGCGGCGGCGAAACCGCTCGCGGTCCGGAGCGGATCGTCGCCGTACACCGTCTCGCGCTCCCGCAACCCCCGGAGCAGGCGCACGACCCGCCCGCCGGAGAGGTCCACCGCGGGAACGGGCTCGAGCGCTCCGGAGGACACGGCTCAGCGCTCTTCCCCGCCGAGCGCCAGAAAGTTGGAGAGCACCCGGGCGCCGAGGCGACCGCTCTTCTCGGGGTGGAACTGAATCCCGGAAACACGGCCGTTCCCCGCCGCCGACGCGAATCGGACTCCGTACTCGGTAGTGGCCAGCCAGTGGCGCCCCTCGGCGGGGTCCGCGTAGAACGAGTGGAGGAAATAGGCGTAGCCGCCGTCGGGGATGCCGCGAAACAGGGGAGCCCCACCGAACTCCTCCAGTTGGTTCCAGCCGATGTGCGGCACGCGGAGCCGGCCGCCGAAACGGCGGACGCGTCCCGGCAAAAGGCCGAGCCCGCGAACTCCGGGCGCTTCATCGCTTCCGGTGAAGAGCATCTGCAGGCCGACGCAGATTCCGAGCAGCCAGGCTCCGGAACCGATTGCGCTTTCCAGGGGCGCTTCGAGCCCGCGCTCCCGGAATGCCCGCATCGCTTCGCCGAAATGCCCGTCCCCTGGCAGGACCAGGCGCTTCGCGGTGGCAATGCGCGCGGGATCGGAGGTGAGGACCACTTCAGCCCCCTGCCTCCGGAGGGCGCGGACCACACTGGCGAGGTTCCCGGCGCCGTGGTCCACCACGACTGCTGCGGCGGCCACGGGTTGTCAGTCGGAAAGAGTGCCCTTGGTCGAGGGGACGGCGCCGCTCACGACCTCCTTCGCCTCGGCGAAAGCACGGGCAAAAGCCTTGAAGACCGTTTCAGCCACGTGATGGGCATTCCGGCCGGTGAGCCCGTCCACATGCACCGTGAGCCGCCCCCGGTCGGTGAGGGCCCGGAAGAAGTCCTCGAAGAGCTCGGTGGGCGTCTCGCCGACCCGTTCGGCGAGGAACGCCACCCGCCAGCCCAGGAACGGCCGCCCGCAGAGATCCACCACCACCCGCGAGAGCGCTTCGTCCAGGGGTACGTGGGCGGCGCCGAACCGGCGGACTCCCTTGAGATCGCCGAGCGCGTCGGCGAGGCACTCGCCCAGGGTCAGGCCCACGTCCTCCATGGTGTGGTGGGCGTCCACGTGCAGGTCGCCCTCGGCCTCCACGGTCAGCGAGATCCCGGAATGGCGCGCAAACGCCTCGAGCATGTGATCGAAGAAGCCGATACCCGTGGAGATCTCCGCCGACGGCTCCGCCGGATCGAGGTCGAGGGCGACCCGGACCCGCGTCTCCCGCGTCTCCCGGAGACGGGCGGCCTGCCGGCGCCGCGCGGGATCGCCCGCCGGGGCGGAAACGCTCACGCGACCGGAGACTCCGGCATTCCCGCGATCTGGAGTTCCGAGGCCTCGACCGGAGAAGACAGCGCATCGGCGAGCGCGTCCAGGAAGACCACGTTCTCTTCGGGGGTCCCGACGGTCACGCGGAGCGTTCCCTGGAGCAACGGATGGCGGGAGAAGTCGCGCAGCGCGACGCCCCGGTCGAGGAGCCGGCGCGCCAGCACCGTGCTCTCCATCGGCGTCCTGAAGAGCAGGAAGTTCGTGTGCGACGGCCAGACGGAGACGTCCGGCACGGCGGCGAGCCGCGCCGCCAGCGACTCCCGCTCAGCGGTGATCCTGGCGGTCATTTCGAGCAGCGCGTCCCGCTGCCTCATGACCGCGGCGGCCGCCCGGCAGGTGTACACCCCGACGGGAAACGGCGGCTGCGCGCGGCGGAAGCCCGAGATCGCCTCGGGGACGCCGAGGAGGTAGCCGAGGCGGGCTCCGGCCATGGCCATCGCCTTCGAGAAGGTCCGGAGCAGGATGACGTTTCCGAATTCATCCAGCAGCGGCCGGGCGGTCTGCCCGCTGAACTCGTGGTACGCCTCGTCGACCAACAGGAAGCCCGGCGCTGCCGCGGCCAGTTCGCGAAGCGCGCCGAGCGGCAGCAACTGCCCCGTCGGGTTGTGCGGATTCGTGATGAAGACGAGCGAGGGCCGCTCGGCCTCGATCCGCCGCAGGAACTCCGGGACGTCGTAGGAGAGATCGCCGCAGAGCGACACCGGAGACGGTTCGCCGCCTGCGAGCCGGACCGCCCAGGGATACATGGAGAAACCCGGAGACGGATAGAGCGCGCGCCGTCCGGCGCCGGTGGTGGCGAGCCCGGTCAACGCGAGCATGTCGTCCCCACCGTTGCCGAAGGCCACGCCGTCGGGAGTCCAGCCGGCGAGACGGGCGATGGCCTCGCGCACGGCCGGATAGCCTCGATCCGGATAGGGCCTGGCATCGGTGCCCGCGATCGCGTCCGCCATCGCGCCGAGGACGCCTTCGGGCAGCGGCCAGCGGCTCTCGTTCCAGTCGAGGTAGATCGGGACATCCGGACGCGAGCCGATGTCGGGGGCGAGCTCGAGCACTTCGGGTCGGATCGCGTCCAGCGGAACGGGTTTCATGCGGGCAATGTAACGAAACCTGGGTTTAGCTGCCTGTGGATGAAGTGACGGGAGCACCGAGAACGGCGAGGCGCCCGGCTGACAAGGCGCGTGAGGGAGGAATACCGGGCGTATTCCGACCGAAACGCAACGATGAGGGCCGCAACGCGGCCCGGTTCAGACGGGATGCATCGCCGTTCGAATGCCGCGTGACTTTGTCCACAGGCTGCTAACCCCGTTCAGGAGGGGGCGCGGGAACACCGGAAACACTGGTCTTCCCGGGTCCCGCCGCTTCAAAGCGAATGGCGACCGACCGGGCGTGGGCCTCGAATCCCTCGATGCGGGCAAAGCGCTCGAAGTCCCCCCGGAGCGCCGCGAGGGTCCGCTCGCCGTAACGGAGGACGCTCTGCCGCTTGAGGAAGTCGCCGACCGAGAGCGGCGAGGCGAAGCGGGCGGCCCCGCCGGTCGGCAGGACGTGGTTGGGACCCGCCCCGTAGTCGGAGGCGGCGACGGGCGAGTGATCGCCGAGGAGGACCGCCCCCGCGCTCGGAAAGCGGTCGGCAAGCGCCTCGGGGTCCCGCGTCATCACTTCGAGGTGCTCGGGGGCGATCTCCTCCGCGACCTCGACGGCCTCGTTCAGATCCTCGACGACCACCACCGCCCCGTGGCGGGCGAGCGCGCGGGCGATCGTCGCGGCGTTCGGTTGCCCTTCGGCCTGCCGGACGAGCTCGGCAACCGCCGCCCGGGCGAGTTCGCGCGAGGTCGTCACGAGGATCGCCCGTTCCTCGCCGGAGCCGTGCTCGGCCTGGGCGAGAAGATCCGCCGCGATCCAGTCCGCCCGGGCGGTCGCGTCGGCGAGCACCACAACCTCGGAGGGGCCCGCGAACGCATCCGTTCCGACGAGCTGACCGAGCTGGCGCTTGGCCTCGGCGACGTACGCGTTCCCCGGACCCACGACCTTGTTCACCCGGCGGACCGAGGCCGTCCCGAACGCGAAGGCCGCAATCGCCTGGGCCCCGCCGATGCGGTACACCTCGTGGACTCCGGCCGCGAGGACCGCGGCCGCGAGGACCGGACTGCGTTCGAGCGCGCCGGGAGGAGTCGCGAGCGCAATCCGCGGAACCCCGGCGACCGCGGCCGGAACCGTGTTCATCAGCACGGTGGATGGATAGACCGCGGCCCCGCCGGGGACGTACACCCCCGCGGCGGCGATCGGGAGCGATCTCCATTCGAGACGCGAGCCGTCCCCGATGTCCATCCGGAACGAGGCCTCCCGCTGGCGGTCATGGTACGCGGCGATGCGCGCCCGGGTCCGCCGAAGGAGCGCCCGCGCTTCCGCTCCGGCGCCGCTGGCGCGCGCTTCGAGTTCCTCCCGGGACACCCGGAGCCGGGACGGATCGAAATCGGGCGCGTCGAACCGGCGCGCCAGGTCGACGAGCGCTTCGTCGCCTTCGCGCCGCACGCGCTCGAGGATGGCCGCGGTCGCCGCACGAACGTCCTCGCCGGAGCCGTTTCCCTCCGCACCGGCTCGCCGCGGGTCGGCCCGCCAGGCGGCGGCGCCCTCGAAGAGCGGGACCGCGCCGGGGGGGCCGGGGTCGCCGCTGCTCATCCTTCCTCCGTGGCGGCTTCGAGACGCCGGAGCCACGCCTGGAGCTCCGCTGGGCGAAGCCGGAAGGAGGCGCGATTCACCACCACGCGCGCGGTGCTCTCGAAGAGCGTCTCCTCCTCGACCAGGCCGTTGTCCCGGAGGGTCGCGCCGGTCTCGACCAGGTCCACCACGGCGTCGGCGAGATCCATCGCGGGCGCCAGTTCGATGGCGCCGGACAACCGGATCAACTCGAGGGGCACGCCACGCGCACCGAAGTGGCGGGCCGTCACCGACGGGTACTTCGTCGCCAGCCGCAGCGGCGGCTCGGGCAGCGGCCGGGCCGCCCGTCGGGCCACCACCATCCGGCAGCGCCCCACCCCGAGGTCCAGCGGCTCGTAGATGTGCGCGGGCTGCTCTTCCAGGATGTCGCGGCCGACCACCCCGAAGTCAGCGACCCCGTGCTCGACGTAGATGGGGACGTCGCGGTCCTTCGCGAACAACACCTCCATCCCGTTGTCCCGGAGGCGCAGGCGGCGGTCGGCGCTCCCCTCGGGCAGGGGGACGCCGGCGCGTCCCAGCAGCCCGGTCACCGCCCGCAGTAGCCGCCCCGTGGGCAGGGCGGCGACGAGCGGGGGGTCCATGGTGGCGCGAAGATTCTAGGATGATGCGCCGGCGGCGCCACGAACGCGCGCGTCGTGCTCGCGGCCCCCGGGACGCGGCCCGCGCCGGTCAGGACGAAGGTTCGAAGCGGACGGCGGAGCCGGCGGCGCGGGCGGCCCGGGCGGCCCGGAAGCGCGCCGCCAGCGCGCTCCGGGTGTCGGGTCCGCGGGCGACGGATTCGGTCGCGCCCTCGCGGGCGTCCGACGATTCCGGCAGGATTCCGGCGATCCGGTCCACGGAGAGCGAGAACCCCACGGCGGGGCGCGGGTCGCCGAAGTTGGCGAGCAGGTCGTTGTAGCGGCCGCCTCCCCCGATCTCCTGCCCGGCGCCGGGAGCGTGCGCCTCGAAGATGAGCCCGGTGTAGTAGTCGAAGCCCCGGAGTTCGGCCAGGTCGAAACGGAACCGGTCGGCGAGTTCCAGATCCTCCAGCGCGCGGGAGATCGCGCTCAGCCGCGCAACCCCCTCCCTCGCCCCGTCGGGAAGGGGGCGTCTCCGCGCCTCCTCCAGCACTTCCCGGCCACCGAAGAACTCGAGCGCCTCGACCAGCGGACCCGCCCGCTCGCCGAGCGCCCCCCGGATCCGGGACGGATCGCGCCGCCAGAGGCCCCGCAGCGCCTCCGCGCGCCGTTCGCTCCGATCGGGACCCTCGGGAAGCGCCTCGTCGAGCAGCCCCAGCGGGAAACCGGCGTGGCCGAGGGTGAACACGAACCCGTCCACGCCCAGGCGTTCGAGGACCTCGAAGGCCACCAGCAGGATCTCCAGATCGGCTCCGGTCCCCGCCGCGAAGTGCTCGATGCCAACCTCCCGGAACGCCGACGGGCCGAGTCCCCGGCCCGGCCGGCGGACGACCTCCCCGCGGTAGAAGAGCCGCTCGGCCTCCCGGGGCAGCCCGGTGACGGCGGCCCGCGCCGCCAGCGCGGTGAAGTCGGCGCGGAGGGCGAGCAGATCCCCGCCCTCGGTGAACCGGTAGCTGGACCGCTCCGACCAGCGTCCGCCGCCGCGGGCGAAGACCTCCGCGTGGTCGAACAGCGGCAGCAGGACCTCCTCGTAACCCCAGCCGCGAAACACCGCGGCGGCGGTCTCCTCGACCCGCCGGCGGCGGCGCGCGGCGTCCCCCACATGGGTGATCGCCCCCGCGGGGGCGCGGAGCAGAGAATCGGTGGACTTCATTCGGACTAGTTTCCAATGTAGCGGGAGACCAGGGTTCGGGCTTCCGCCGGATCCCCGCTGCCGTGCACGATCGTCCTCCCGTCGGGGAAGACCACCAGGCGGCGGCCGGCGACCTCGAACTGCAGGAGATGGCTCGTGCGTCGCAGCGACTCGCGCACCTCCGGCAGTTCGGCGAGGCGGGCGCCCAACTGCTCCAGGAACTCCGGGCCGGCGCCGTTCGGGACCGGCGAGGCGGCGGGCCGCACCTGCACCGCGTTCCGGCCGCAGAGCGTCAGCAGCGCTCCGCTCGCGTCCCCTTCGAGGAAGGGGAACTCGCGCCGGCCGCAGGCCGGGCAGTCGGCGTCCGGCTTCCCGATGTCCATGCGGTAGGCCGTCCGTTCCCAGACGTCGAGGTGCCAGATGCCGGTGGCGAGATCCTCGTCCCGCCCGGCCAGCAGCTTCAGCGCCTCGGTGACCGCGTAGGACGCCACCGCCTGCACCGCCGGCGCGATCACCCCCGCGGTGTCGCAGGTCGGTGACGCTCCGGGAGGCGGGACGTCGGGAACCACGCATCGCAGGCATCCGGTGCGCCCCGGCAGCACGGTGAGCGTCATTCCGTAGCTGCCGACGCAGGCGGCGTAGATCCAGGGAGTCGCGGTGGAGACGGCGGCGTCGTTGATGAGGTACCGGGTCTCGAAGTTGTCGGTGGCGTCGAGAACGAGGTCCGTCCCCGCCATGACCTCCCGGACGTTTCCGGCGTGCAGGTCGAGCGCCAGCGGTTCGAGCGCCACCTCGGGGTTCACCGCCGCCAGTCTCCGGCGCGCTCCCTCCGCTTTCGGGATCCCCTCCCGGGCGTCCTCTTCGTCGTACAGCGACTGCCGCTGCAGGTTGGACGTCTCCACCGTGTCCCGATCCACGAACCGCACGGTCCCCACGCCGGCCCGCACGAGCATGTCCAGCGCGGCGGAACCGAGCGCCCCCGCCCCGACCACGAGCACGCGGCCCTGCGCCAGGCGCTCCTGCCCCTCCGGGCCAATGCCGGCGAAGAGCGTCTGGCGGGAGTAGCGGTCGGACATGCTGCGGGATAGGAGAAAGTGTAGGACTCGGGACTGCCGCGGCACCCGGGGTGCCCGCTGGCACGTCGAATGCTTGCGCTTCGCCGAGACGATGGAGGGACGGATTCTGAGACTCATCTTCGCCCTGCTCCTGCTGGCCGGATCCGGCTGCACGACCATCCAGACGCTGCTTCCGCAGGACACGGCTCCCGATCCGACGAACTTGCCCGGCGGGGACGGCCCGCTGCGCGCCACCTGTCAGGAGCTCGGCGAGACCGCCGTACAGCAGGTTCCCATTCAGTATCGTGATCGGTTGGGCCAATCAGTCGCGCTCGTGGCCTACCAGGAATGCATCGAGGTCTTGGTGGTCATGGTGTCGGTGGCCATGGTGGCGGGCGACACGACCCAGGACGGTGTGGACGCCGTCCGTGCGCAGCTTGCGGGAGCCGACTCGCAATACCTGGCAGATACCTGTGACGACCACTTCCGGTCCTGGCGCTTCCTTCGGAATCCCGAGATCGGATACCTGAACGCGCTCGAGGGTGCGAGTGCGGGCAATCAGTACGACGGCTGGATGGACCGTTGCTACCGGGTCGTGCGGCCGCTGTCGGTCGGCGGAGAGGCGCCTTAGCGCCAATTCCCCGCATCTTTCCCGCGGGCGTCCCACTCCGCCTCGCGAGCAGCATCGGATGCGGCGGTAGCATTCCGCCCTTCCGAGATTTCGTCTTGAGAACCCATCTTGCGATGGGGTGCCTGCTCGCCGGGTTGGCGGGTGGCGCACTCCAGGCCGCCGCCCAGACCGCGATCCTGCCGCTCGACGAAGTGCGGCCGGGAATGGTCGGAGAGGGTCGCACCGTCTTTGCCGGCGAAGAAGTCGAGAGCTTCGGGGTGGAGATCGTCGGGGTGCTCGACGGCGCCATGCCCGGCCGCAGCATCGTGCTGGCCAACCTGTCCGGCGGCCCCCTCGCCCACACCGGCGTCATGCAGGGGATGAGCGGCAGCCCGGTCTACGTGGACGGACGCCTCCTCGGCGCCGTGGCCTACGCCTTTCCCTTCGCCAAGGATCCCATCTGCGGCATCACTCCGTTCGAGGAGATGGTCCGGTTCACCGAGATGCCGCTCGGCGCGGGAGCCGCGCCGGGCGTCGCGGCGACGCCGGCGCTCCGGTTCTCGCCCGCCGGAGAGCCGTCGTTCGACCCGGCGCCCGTCCCGGAAGTCGGTATCGCGCGCGACGGCCGGCAGTTGCTTCCCATCCGGACGCCGGTCGCGGCCAGCGGCCTGAGCCCCGCCGCCCACCGGACCCTGGCACCCGTCTTCCGTCAGCTCGGGATGGAGCTGTCTCCCGGGGGCTTCACCGGCGCCACGCGCGCCGGCGCGGCGGCGCAGACGGGGGTTTCCCCGCTGAAGCCCGGCAGCCCGGTGGGCGCCACCCTCATTGGGGGCGACCTGGTGCTGATGGCGAGCGGGACCGTCACCCACGTGGACGAGGCCACCGGCGAGGTGTTCGCCTTCGGCCATCCCTTCACCGGTCTCGGCACCATCTCCATTCCGATGCAGGCGGCGCGGGTGGAAGCCAACGTGGCTTCGCTCTCCAATTCGTTCCGCGTCACGAGCGCCGGGAGTCCGATCGGGGTATGGCAGCAGGACCGGGCCACCGGAGTCCGCGGACGCCTGGGCGTCCGCGCCCGGACCATCCCGCTCCGGATACAGGTCGAGGGGAGCCGCGGCGGCCGCCGTGACTACGACCTCGAGATCGTGGATCACGACCTCTACAGTCCTTTGCTGGCCTTCTCCGCCCTGGTGGCCGTCCTCTCCCAGGAAGAGCGGCCCGCAGGAACCCAGACCATCCGGCTCGGCGCCCGCATCGGTGTCGCGGACGGGCGCACGCTCGCGGTCGAGGACGTTTTCGCGTCCGGAGCCGCCGGCGTCCTGACGGGCGCGGCCGCACTCGTGGCGGCTCCGGTGGCGCTCCTGCTCGGCAACCCCGTGGAACGAATCCCGGTGCGGGACATCGAGGTGGATGTTTCCGCCAGCGAGGAGGCCCAGGCGGCGACGCTCAGCCGCGCCTGGCTGAGATCCTCGCGGGTCCGCCCGGGAGGCACGGCCACGCTCCGGGTCGCCCTGAGGGATTTCCGCGGGGCGGAAGCGACCCGGGAACTGGAGGTGCCGATTCCCCGGAGCGCCGCGGGGAGCCGTTTGACGCTGCTGGTGGCGGACGCCCTCTCGGTGGCGCTCTCCGACCAGCGCCAGGGCGTCACGGGGACTCCGACCCGGGTGGAACAGATCTATCGGGCCATCAGCCGCCACCGCCGGCAGAGCCGCCTCTACGTGCGGCTCGTGGGATCCGGCCGCAGCGCGGCGGTGGTGGGCGGCGAGTACCTGCCTTCGCTGCCTCCGAGCGTGCGCTCGGTGGTTTCGCGGGACTCCTCCGGCGGGTTGACCCGGGAACTTCCGGCTTCGGTCCTCTGGGAAGGGCACCTCGACGTCGACGCCACGGTGAGTGGATCGCGGCAACTGACCTTGCAGGTAGAGGCCCGGTGACCGGTCGAGCCCGGTCCCGGCGCCGGGAAGCGGGGCGGCGACGCATCCTGACGGCGCTCTTCCTGGCGTCCGCGGCGGGATTGGCGTTCTCCGGGAATCGGGATTTCTGGCGCTTCGAGACCTCGGGAGATTTCCTCGCCGGGGAGAGCGACGGCGTGAGCATCGGTCCGGAGGGCCAGGTCCGGCTGGCCCCGGCCCTCAGGGGCCTGCACGAGTCCGAACAGCCCTTCATCTGGTCGGTGGCTCCCGATGGTTCCGGGGGAGTCATCGCCGGCGGGGGAGCCCAGGGGACGCTGATCCGGATCCGGCAGGGCGCCTCCGAGGTGCTGGCCGACACCGGAGAAGTCGGAATCCACGCCGTGGCGGTCGGCGGCGACGGCGCCGTCTATTTCGCGACCGCGCCGGGAGGGAGCGTGCAGCGCATCCTGCCCGGTGGGGAGCGCGGGGTCCTCCACCAGCCGGAGGCCCGCTACATCTGGGCGATCGTCCCTGAACCGGGGGGCAGCCTGCTGGTGGCCACCGGAATGCCCGGCTCCGTGATCCGCGTGCAACCTTCGGGAAGCGCGGAGACCATCTTCGCCACCAGCGAGGAAAACGTGACGGCGCTCCATCGCGCGCCCGACGGAACGATCTACCTCGGAACGGAACCTTCCGGCATCGTCTTCCGGATCGACAGCGAGTCGGGGTCGATGGCGCTCTATGACAGTCCCCTCGCGGAGATCCGCGCCCTGGCGCTGAACGCTGCGGGTGAGGTCTTCGCCGCGGCGGTCGCCGCGTCCCCGCGCGGCGCGGCGGCGGGCGCCGCGGCGGTCCCGGCGGCGCCCGAGACCCCTACGGGGAGTGCGGGAGTGGTGGCCACGACGTCCTTCCGGGTGCTCGCGGCTGCAGGTCCGGCGCCGGGACCGGGCGCAACGCCGGCCAACGGGCTCATGGGCGCGCTCTACCGCATCGCGCCGAGCGGGGCGGCCCAGACGATCTGGGAGTCAAACCGCGACCGGCCGCTGTCCCTCGCGATGCTCCGCGACGAGCGTCTCCTCCTAGGCACCGGCGACCGCGGGCGGGTGTACCGCCTCACCCGCGAAGGCGAGGTCACGCTTCTGTCCCGCGTGGATTCGGAACAGGTCACCGCGGCGGTCTCGGAGGGCGGCGTCACCCTGCTCGGCGCCTCGAATCCGGGGAGGGTGCTCGAACTCTCCGCTTCCCCGCGGACCGAGGGCGCGTATCGCTCGCGTGTCCTGGACGCCGGCGGCGCGGCAAGTTTCGGGCGCATCTCCTGGGAGATGCGGACGCCTCCCGGTTCCGCGGTGAGCATCGACACGCGAACCGGGAACTCGGCGGAACCGGACGACACCTGGAGCAACTGGGTGTCCGCGGCGGCGGATGCCACCATCGCGAGTCCTGCCGCGCGCTTTCTGCAGTGGCGGGCAACCCTGCGTTCGGACGGCAGTTCCTCTCCGGAGCTGGCGTCGCTCGAAGCGGCGTATCTCCCCGTGAACCTCGCTCCCCGCGTGACCGGGATCACCCTCCACCCTCCCGGGCTCGCCTTCGAGGAATTGCTGAACACCTCAGCGCCCCGCCTTCAGGGGATGGATCGCCGGCCGGAGGTGACCGACGCCGCCCGCCGGGGGCAGCCGGGTTCCACGCTCCCCGCGGGGAGCGGGCGCCAGCTCTATCTCCACGGGGTCCGCACCGCCACCTTCCGGGCGGACGATCCCAATGGCGACCGGCTTCGCTACCGAGTTTCGGTGCGCCGCCAGGGCGACGTGCCCTGGCAACCCCTGCGGTCCGGACTGTCGGAGACCATCGTCGCCTGGGACACTTCCACGATGCCCGACGGCCGCTACGAACTCCGGGTCGAGGCCGAGGACTCTCCCGACAATCCCCCCGGCGAGACGCTCGCCGGAAGCCGGACCAGCCGGCCCTTCACGGTGGACAACACGCCGCCGGTGATCTCGGATCTCACGGTTACGGCGGACGGCGGCATCCGCTTCCGCGCGAGCGACGCCGGGAGCCCGATCCGGCGTGCCTCCGTCTCCGTGGACGGCGGCCCCTCGCGCGTGGTCCGGCCCGTGGACGGGATCGCCGACTCTCCGAGCGAGGAGTACGACGCGCGCCTCGACGGTTTCCCCTCGGGAGCCGGATCCGTCGTGGTGAAGGTGGAGGACGACATGGGGAACGCGGGTGCGGCGGAGGCCCGGGTCGGGAGTTAGTTCGGAGCGCCGGCCTCCGGCCGGCATCGACCGCCGAGAGGCGGTCGAAACCGCACCGCTCACCCATCCTCACCAGGCACAGGACATGATCCGGACCGGCTGAGGCAGGGACTCATCCGTTGACCTGCACGGCTCCGTCCCGCCGCCTCTCGGTGTTCACCCGGGTACCCGAGCCCGGCAGGGCCAAGACCCGCCTCGTCCCCCCGCTCACCGCGGACCAGGCGGCCGCACTGCAGCGCGCCATGACGGAGGACCTGCTGGAGCGGCTGGATCGCACCTTCGGCGCCGCAGCCGCGGAAGCCCCGCCGCTCTCACTGGAAGTCCGATGCGACGGGCGGTTCTCGCCCGGAGCCCTGGAGGTCCCGAAGAGCTGGGCTACCACCAGCCAGGGCTCCGGGGACCTGGGCGAGCGGCTCGCGCGGGCCACCCGGGGGGCGCGGCGGGACGGAATCGGACGCCTCGTCATCATCGGCTCCGACGCTCCCCTGCTCCCGCTACCGCTGGTAGGGGCAGCGTTTTCCGGCCTGGCAGACCGGGACGCGCTCGTCGCCCCCGCGGAGGACGGCGGCTACGTCCTGATCGGCCTCGCCCTCGAGCGGGTGCCGCCGGCGGCGGTCGACTCCCTGTTCGCTGGCATTCCGTGGGGCACCGGTGCCGTCCGGGAGGCCACCGCCGAAGCTGCCCGGCGCGCCGGCCTCGGGTTCGGCGAACTGGCAGGCCATTGGGACGTGGATCGGCCCGAAGATCTACCCCGCCTCGCGGCCTCCATCCGCGCCCTGGACGCGGCAGCACGCCCCCGCCGCACGGGAGGAGTCCTCACCGCACTGGGATTCTGAGCGCCCGTCGAGCCTCCTCGTTCTCGAACGCGGGTTCATAGGACCGGATCTCCTCCTCGCTGAGGCCGGCGGCGGCGAGGCTCCCGCGCCATTCGCGCCGAATCGTGGCGGCCATGCCGGCCGCTGTTGCCGCCGCCTGGTCGAGCCGCACTTCGAAGAAAGGCGCGGCTTCGAGCGCCGCCTCAAGCGAAGCCTCGTTGCCGCTGAGTTCGCTGATCCCGGTTTCGAGGTGGCGATGACGGTGGGGTTCGGGGTTCACGTCGAACGCCGGCGCGAGAACGAAACGGCCAGCTCCAGCATGCAGCAGGCCGTGGTTCTTCAGGTGATCGTCGCCATTCGCCACGAGAATGGTGAACAGAATGCGGCGATAGAGCTCGGTGAGCTGCTGGAGCGGTTCGGCGGCGTGGACGCGAAGGGCATCGGCAATGTCCGTGTAGAAGGCGACGGCCCCGGGCTCGAGGTCGAGGAAGGACAGTGCCGACAGGTAGTGGACCCGGTCCGCGCTTGTGCGATCGAATCGCCGGATCAGGGCAACTGGAAGTTCGGATTCCGGAAGGGCGATCCGTGCGCTCGCCGCATCGATGCCGACGCTCCGGGCAAGCTCGAGCGTCGCAACCTCGACTCGCTCGATCGGCCGGGTGTCCTGCCGGGCGGTGAACTTCGCGACGAGGAGCCAGTCGTCGTCATCCCGCAGGCTGGCCTTGGGACGCGCACCGCCGAGGGAACCGGCGCTCCGCACCAGCGCGCGTCGATCAGGGCCGCTCAACTCGTGAGCGTCAGCCAACCGCCGCAGCTCCGAAAGAGCTTTCAGGGGAAACGTTGCTTCGGGAGGAGCGAGTGGAGAGCCTTCTTCGTCGAGGTAGCGAAGGGAACCCTGCCGGGTCTCATCGTTCACGGCGAGGAGGTAGTCGAACTCGGAAAGTGCCCCGGCGAACACCCGCCGGATGAGCCCTCGTCCCCAGGCATCGGGGGCGCCGTCCCTGAAGACTCCCGAAAGCGCCGACCGGCGATCGGTCCCCGACCCGGATGCGAAGAACCGTCCTTCGGAAAGTGGGAGTCCCGGCGCGATGGCGAAGCCCGCCGGATCCGTCAGCCATCCCGGCGAGTAGCGGAACATGCTCGTTTCCCGACGGCCGTCCGACTCGAACGTGAGCTCGCCGACGTCACGGAGCGCCGCGCCGAGCGCTACCCGGACGGTACGCGTGGTCTTGGGCATCGGCGCCTCCTAGCAGCCTGTGGTGGAACTGGCGTGAGCACCGAGAACGGCGAGGCGCCCGGCTGACGAGGCGCGTGAGGGAGGAATACCGGGTGTATTCCGACCGAAACGCAACGATGAGGGCCGCCTAGCGGCCCGGTTCAGCCGGGATGCATCGCCGTTCGAATGCCGCGAGAGTTTCACCACAGGCTGCTAGCCCCCGAGCGGTCCCGGGCGGCGGATGCGCTGCGGGAGGGCTGATATGTCGAGCAGGAGCCCGGTGTCGTCCCGGGAGACGTCAAGCAGCTCGTCGAGACGACGCAGCTCCCCGAGCACCAGCAGCGCCATGGCGAATGCCCCCAGCGAAACGCCTGGCTCGCCCCTCTCCAGCCGGCCGAGGGTGCCGAGTGAAACACCCATTCGCTCCGCGAAGTCCGCCATGGGCATCCGGCGTTTCTTGCGCGCGATCCGCAGATCCCGACCCAGAGAGCGCAGCGCGCGCGTCGCCGAAGGTGTCAGTGGTTTGGACATAACAACTCATATACTAGTCGTTATCGATATTAGCAATCTGTTTGAAGGCATGAAAGAAGCATGCCTCCAGAGTGCAGATCTCGGCCGGGGTCGGATCGTCCCGCTAGTTTGGGCTCGCGGAACTGCTCAGCGTCGCCCTCGCCTCGTTCAGCCGGGTGCGCAGAGCCTCGAACCGGCGACGGTGGACGATCGTGGGGGCGTCCAGCGTCCCTTGCCGGACGTCGTCGCCGGTGAACTCGCCGTACAGGCGGCCGAGACGGGCCAACGTGGAGGGATTCCGGAAGCCGCCGCCGGGCCGGAGCTGCCGGAGGGCGTCACGGGCGGCTTCGGAGAGGCTCTCCGGATCTCCGGCGGCCGCGGCCGCCCGGCACGATTCGCGAATCACGCCATGAATCTCCGCCAGGAAGGCCGCGCGCTGGTCATACGCGGCCTCGCTCACCGTGACCGAAGGGTCGAGCCGGACTTCGAGCGGAACCGGCGGGGTTTCTCCGGCGCCGGTCAGGCGGACCTCGTAGGTTCCGGTGGGAACCCGGGGAGGAGGTGAGGCGCACGCGCCCCGTGCCTGCTCCGGCACGGCGCCTGCCCGGAGGTCCCAGACGATGCGCTGGAATCCGGACCGCGCCTCGACTGCGGGGCTCGCGACCACCTCGCCCGAGGCGTCCCGGATCTCGAGCGCCCGCTCCGCCGGCCCGCCGTCACCGGGGAGGAACACGGTCAGCAATGCGCCGGCCGGGGGGTTCTCCCCCGCGTAGCGCGCCTGCCCTTCGTAGCTTTCGTGCTTCCAGGGCAGGAAGACCGACGCCGACCCGGGTTCGAAGAGTTCGGCCGTCGCGGTCTCCGGGTCGTGCCAGGCGAGGGGGGCGCTGTCGTCCAGGATGTAGATGGAGCGCCCGTGGGTGCCGAACACGAGGTCCCGCTCGCGCGGATGGATCTCGATATCGTCCACGGGGACGTGGGGGAGTCCTCCGCCCACCCGCACCCAGGAACCGCCCCGGTCGAAGGAAAGGAACGCGCCGACCTCGGTGCCGGCCACCAGCAGGTTCTCGCCCCCGGGGTGCTCGACGACGTCGTTGACCCATCCCCGCGGCAGCCCCGCACCGATCGGGGCGAAACTGGCGCCCCGGTCCTCGGACACGAAGACGTAAGGGGCGAAGTCGCCGAGATGATGACGGTCCACCGCCACGAAGAGGCGGTCTTCCCGGTGGGCCGACGGGGTGACGCGGCTGATCGTGGCCCGGAGCGCTTCGAGCGGCAGGTTGGCTTCCAGGAACTCCCAGGTTTGGCCGTCGTCGTCGGAGCGGGCCACCCGCCCGTCGTCGGAGCCGACGTAGATCAGGCCGGGAACCAGCGGTGACTCCGCGAGCGTGGTGAGGGTTCCCCAGTGGCTCACCCCGTCGTGCATGGAGAGCATCCCTTCGGCCGGGAGCACCCCCAGGATGGGGAGCTCGCTCCGGTCCTCGCGCAGCGTCAGGTCCTCGGTGGCGCGCCAGTCGCTGCCGAGATCGTCGGACAGGAAAAGCCGGTTGCCGCCGAAATAGAGGCGCCCCGGGGTGTGGGGGGAAGAGGCCATCGGCGAGAGCCAGTGGAAGCGGTAGCGGTCCTCGTCCTCGTCGGGGAAGGGCCGGACCGTGGTCCGGTTCCCCGCGGCGGTGTCGATCCGCACGGGATTGCCGTTCTGGGAAGCGGCCAGGGCGATCCCGGGCTCCCGGGGTATCGCTTCCTGATCCATTCCGTCGCCGAAGTTGGTCTGCCTCCAGTCGCTGTTCAGGATGCCCGCCTGATTGCGGGTGGCGGAGGGGCCCACCCACGAATGGGTGTCCTGCGCGCCGCCGTAGATGTTGTACGGCGTCTCCATGTCCAGCGAGATCGCGTAGAACTGGGTGAGCGGAATGTTGTTGATCTTCCTCCAGGTCACGGCCCGGTCCCACGACTCGTAGATCCCGCCGTCGTTGCCGAGGAGCAGGTGTTCGGGAGCCTCCGGGTCGATCCAGAGCGCGTGGTGGTCGCCGTGGACCCCGATGTCGTAGGTCGGGGTCATGTCCCGATTGGTCGAGAAGGTGCGCCCCCCGTCTTCCGAGATGTGAAACTGCGATCCGAGCACGTAGACCCGGCGAATGTCCGTCGGGTCCACCTCGACGTGCGAGTAGTACATGGGACGCGGGTTCAGGTCCGAAATCCGCTCCCAGGACGCGCCGCGGTCGCCGGACACATAAAGACCCGAGGCCGTCCGGTGTTCCACGAGCGCGAAGACGTTCAGCGGGTCGGACCCGGCGATCTCGATGCCGATTCGGCCGAGCGGACCCTCGGGAAGCCCTTCGTCGAGGCGTTCCCAGGTGTCTCCGCCGTCGGTCGTCCGGAAGATGCCGCCCTCGGGACCGCCGCCGTTGAAGCCCCACGGGGTCCGGCGGCGGGTGTAGGCGCCGGCGTAGAGGATGGCCGGGTTCCGGGGGTCCATCTCGAGGTCCACCACCCCGGTGTCAGCGGAGATGTCGAGCACGTGCTCCCAGGTCGCGCCGCCGTCCTCGGTGCGGAAGACGCCGCGCTGGCCGCCGGAACGCCAGAGCGGCCCGACCGCGGCCACGAAGGCGCGCCGCGGCCGGTCCGGATCGGCGACGATCCGCCCGATGTGCTCGGTCTCCTCGAGGCCGGCGTGGCGGAAGCTGTCCCCGCCGTCGAAGGACACGTACACCCCGTCGCCGAAGGAGGAACTCTGCCGGTTCGCCGGCTCGCCGGTGCCCACCCAGACGGTCGCCGGATCGGACGGCGAGAGCGCGATCGCGCCGATGGAGGTGGTCGTGAAGTGGTCGAAGATGGAGTCCCAGGTGGCGCCGTTGTTCCGGGTCCGGAACAGACCCCCCGACGCGGTGGCCGCGTAGAACTCCCAGGGGCGTCCGGGCACGACTGCCAGGTCGGAGACCCTTCCGGCCATTACCGCGGGTCCGATGGAGCGGAGCGGCAGGTCGTCCATGACGGGGGTGGTTTCCCCGGCGTTTTGGGCGGTGGCCGGCGCTGTCACCGACAGCGCAAGGGCCAATACGAGAAGGACGCGGTGATTCATGCGGATTCTCCGGACGGGTGGGGCCGGGTAGCGTATGGGAAGGTCCATCCGCGCTCTCCCGCCTTGGCAACATCACCACGGTGCGATGGTGCTGATGGGGCTTGGGCCGACGGGGCCGCCATCGTTCCAAGCTGAGCGGCCCCAGATCGACTGATCGGTTCACCACCCAGTGGGTGCGGCAGGAGGCGGCGCGCGTGGCGGTTCAGGATTGCCGTTGGGCCAAGAAGCCGCAAAGAGCCCCTGCGACGGCCACGACCAACTCGGCCTCCGTGGGATCGACAACCTGTTGTTCGCGGATGTGACGACCGCGATCGGAGGCATAGCCCCAGAGTTTGTGGACGGCTTGGTCGAGTGGTGGGGGTAGGTCGAGCAACGACACCAGCTTGCCCAAAGTGAGATTGGGTCGACCGGCGACCTCTCGAGCGGTGCCTTCGAGTGCTCCCATGGCGTGCTGTAGGGCCCCGGTGATGTCGGGCTCCGGACGACGCGAGATGTCTCGAAGCGCCTCTCGCATTTCCTTCGCTGCGCGCTGGAAGCCCGAGTCTTCCAACGAGTCAGGGACTTCGTGGGTGCTCCGTGCGAAGATCTCCGAGCCCCTGCGAGAGATCTGCCCGTCGCGGAGTTCCCAGCCGATACCGGTCTCCAGGAGGAAGTCGTTCAGGCGTCGTTCGAACTCCTGGGCAGGCCGGGAGTCCCACGGCTGCATGGCGGCGATTTCGGCGTGCAGCGCCTCGATGATGTCGTAGACCTTGTGCCAGCGAGCCCCATCGATCAGCCAGGCGACCTCCTCCGAGATGTTCGGATACTCGGACCAGTTGGCGGGATCGGGCCTTACCAACAGGACTCTGCAGATCACGCGGCGCATGGCGGACGGCTTCAGTCCCGCCTCCTCCGCAATCAAAGGAACAGCGGCGCGCAGTCGGGATGGGGCGTCCTCACGGACGAGGATCTCCGCAGCGGGCGCGCGGTAGCCCTGGCGGTTCGAGAATCGTTGGATCATGGTAAGGGCCTCCTTGGGCAGCTCCCTGAGGGTCTCGGATTATCGGCTTTGAGACTGAGAGTGTCAAGAAGCACGTCAAGACGAGACAAGATTTCCTGGACATTCATGAGCATCCTGCTTTATACTCTGTTCTGATCAGCCAGGAGGAGGCCCGCGAGATGCACGAAACGGCAGTGGATCGGGTGCGGCGACGCCGCAAACAACTGAGCGAGGAGATTGCGAAACTGGAAGAGGAAAGGGGTCGGTTGGACGCGTTCCTGACCGTTCACGAAGAGTTCAGTCGCCCCACGATCCGGACGATCTCCGGAAGGGAAATCGACGCGCTGTGTCTGGTCGTGCTGCGGGATGTCGACAAGCCAATGACGCCCGCACAGCTTGTAGGCGAACTCAAGAAGCGCTTCGGCGCCGAAATCGAGGCGGCGAATCCCGCGAGGCTGGTGTCCACGCGCATGTCCACGCTCGCTTCGGTCCGGAGCACGGAACATGGTTGGCGGCTAGTACTGCCCAGCATCACACCCGAATCGGAGGCGTACGAATGACCATGAAGACGAGTTACCGGGAACCGCTTTACATCTGGACGTGGCTCAACACGGCGCTGAAGAAGGAATGGCAGAAGTACTCGGCGACCCCTGTAACGCCGGACTTGATACCAGGACACGAGGCGGCCCAGGGGTGGGGGTACGTCGTCGCGGGGTACTCCCTGATTGAACAGGGACTCAAGGCGATTCTTCACCTGCGGGGCCAGAAAAAACCACCGAAGACGCATTCGCTTTCAGTCCTGTTTGCTGAGCTGGCAAACGAGGACCAAGACGTGCTGAGGGCTTACTACAGCGACTTCCGCCAGACGTTTCCCGGGATGAAGTCATTTCCTCTGGCGACCCTCGAGGACTTTCTAGTGAACCTGGACGGTGGGCGGAACGATCAAGGCAAGTTCATCGGCTCGTTCGACTGGCGCTATTTCCCGACGGAAGAAGGAAGTGGTTCCCCAATGCCCCTCGTTAGCGTCAACGTCATGCATGAAGTCATGTACGGGTGCGTTCAGCTCATCCTGTCGATCGAAAGGGGAGACCGTCACGCCAGCACATCCACTTATGGCTGGCGGCTCCATCGAGAGAGATCCCGGCGCCATCGCGACTGGCTGACAGTCAGGATGAACTCGCCAGGATGGGGAGAGGAGGGCGACCGACTCGAGATCCTTGCGGGACCGGACCCCAGCGGTCGGTCCGACTACATAGTGTTTGAAGGCGGCCAGATCCGGGTCTTCTTCGCACCCCTTCCGAAAGCTGAGGCCATCGCGCTCCCGATAGTGGACAAACGGCCCGAACTGGACTCCTTTGACCCCGCCGCTGCCTTCCAGAGCATCGGTGTCACCATGGACCGAACGATGAGGGATCAGGAACCCGCGTCCCGCCACATCATGTACTAGGGCTCCCGGCCAATCCGACCAATGCTGACAGGGCCCCAGGAGCCCGGGCGATAGGGCACCGACTCACGACCTCGTAGCGTTGCCGTGCGGGTCTGGATGGAGACCGGCGGTCCAAGCCGGTACGCCATCGGGACATACGGCTCGACGCGCCGCGGGCCTGCGGCCCGGGTGCCGGTCTGAAGACCAGCGCGCCCTACGGGATCCCGTGGCGGCGGAGCTTCTGCCAGAGGCTCTGGCGAGAGATGCCCAGCTCCCGGGCGGCGCGGACCCGGCTGCCGGCGGCGCGGCGCAGCGCCCGCAGCAGGACGAGTCGCTCGAAGGCCGCCCGGGCAAGCGCCAGCCTGCGGATCTCGATCACCGCGTGGAGCGGGTCCGGCGCCGCAGGGGCCGGACCGGACGTCTCCTCGGTGCGTCCGGCCACCATCTCGGGACCGATGACGCCGGTTCCCGCGCGCCGCATCAGGGCTTCGGCGAGGACCGACTCCAGCTCGCGGACGTTCCCCGGCCAGTGGCGGCGGGCCAGCGACTCAAGGGCCTCCGCCGACAGCCGGGCGGGCGCGAGACGGTGCCGGCGGGCGAGCCTCGCCAGGAGGGTCGCCGCGAGTTCGGGAATCTCCGATCGCCGTTCCCGGAGCGGCGGCAGGCGGAGCCGGACGACCCGCAGCCGGTAGAAGAGGTCTCGACGGAACTCGCGCGCGGCGGCGAGCTCGGCGAGCGGACGGTGGGTCGCCGCGATCAGGCGGAAGTCGGATCGCCGCACCCGGATCTCTCCGACCCGGCGGAACTCCCTCTCCTGAAGCACGCGGAGCAGGGTCGCCTGCCCCTGCGGCGAAAGCTCCCCCACCTCGTCCAGGAACAGCGTGCCCCCGTCGGCGGCCTCCAGGAGTCCCGGGCGCGCCGCGTCCGCCCCCGTGAAAGCACCCCGGGCATGGCCGAAGAACTCCGCTTCCAGGAGCCCGTCCGGCAGCGCGCCGCAGTTCACCGCCACCAGCGGACGGTCCCGCCGCGGGCTCCGGCGATGCACGTAGCGGGCGAGCAGTTCCTTGCCCGAACCCGTCTCCCCTTCGATCAGCACCGGCACGTCGAAGCGGGCCACGCGCGCCGCTTCCTCGAGCAGCGACCGCATCGCCGCCGACGCGGCCACCAGGCCGGCCGCGAGACGTTTCGGTTCAGGCGCGTTCCCGGACGACCGCACCGTGGTTGGCCTTGAGCCGCTTCAGGATGGTGCGCCGCACCTTGGCAATGTCGTTCTCGTTCAGCGTCCGGTTGCGGGCCTGGTAGCGGACGGAGATGCCGAGGGACCGCCTCGCCGCCTCCCCGTCGCCCGGGGCGCCGGAACGCTCGACCAGGTAGTCGTCGAAGACACGCGCCTCCGCCACCAGGGGGTGCCCGAGCGCCTCCCGAACGAGGTCCTGGGCGAGGACTTCCGGTCCCACCAGTAGCGCGAAGTCCTCGACCGCGGACGGATGACGCGGCAGGGGGGCGGCGGCCCTTGGCTCGGTCACTCCCGGAGCGGCCTCCAGCAGTGCCGTGAGGTCCAACTCCCACAGGAAGGCGTCCTGCCCGACTCCGAAGCCGGCCGCGGTGTCGGGGTGGACCTGACCCAGCACCCCGACGACACGGCCCTCCACCGAGACTTCGGCCGTCCGCTTCTCGAGCAGGCCGAAAGCGGCGGCCGGCCGGAAGGTGGGCGCGGTACGCAGTCCCGCGAGAATGTGCTCGAGCGGCGCCTTGGCATCGAAGAAGTCGAGCCCCTCGTCGGTCGGACTTCCGAAACGGTCCACCCGGACGCCCACGACGAGCCCCGCCGCCTGCTCCCGTTCCTCCGGCCGGCCGTCGTCGCTCCCGGGTGCGGGGTGGTAGGACCTTCCGACCTCGAACAGACGCACGGCCCTGGCGCCCCGGGCCAGATTGCGCGCGGCGGCGCGCAGGATCCCGGGACGAAGCGATGTCCGGAGCGTGTCGCGCGCCTCTCCCAGCGGGTTCCGGACCTTGAGGCGGGGCGTGTCGCGCATCTCCGGCGGGGTCACCGCCGCGAGGTCCGCGTCCGACAGGAGCGAATAGGTCTGCACCTCGTAGAGCGCCGCTTCGGCGGCGAGATCGCGCACCCGTTCCCGCAGTTCGCGGGCGGGGAGCGCCGGATGATGCGGAATGGGGCCGGCCAGGGGCGACGCCGGAAGATCGTCGTAACCCGCGATGCGGGCCACCTCTTCCACGAGGTCATCCGGAACCCGCACGTCACGGCGCCAGTAGGGAACGCCGACCGTCAGCGTCCCATCGTTCTCCTGCACCTCGAAGCCGAGGCCGTCCAGCGCCGCCCGCACGGCCGGCGCCGGGATCTCCATGCCGAGGACCTGCGGGATCCGCGAGCGGCGGAGCTGGATGGTGACGCCGGGTTCGCGTACCGGCCAGGCATCCACCATCCCTGCCGCGACGCGTCCGCCGGCGTACTCGGCGAGCAGCCGGCAGACGCGTGCGGAGGCGACCGGCGGCAGCTGGGGAGGCAGGCCCCACGCGAACCTCCGGGCTGCGTCCGAGAGCAGGTCGAAGGCACGGGCGGTGCGGCGCACGCTTGCCCGTTCGAAGTTCGCCACCTCGAGAAGGATGTTCCGCGTCGAATCGGTGATCTCGGTTTCGAGGCCCCCCATCACTCCGGCAAGCGCGATCGCCCCCCCGGGGTCCGCGATGACCAGCCGCTCCGGACTCAGCTCGTGGGTCTTCCCGTCCAGGGTGGTCAGGGCCTCGCCCGCGGCCGCCCGCCGGACGATGATGTGATGGTCGCGCACCGTGTCGTAGTCGAACGCGTGGACCGGCTGGCCCAGCTCAAGCATCACGTAGTTGGTGATGTCCACCAGGTTGTTGATCGGACGCATGCCGGCGGCCGTCAGCCGTTCCTGCATCCAGGCGGGGGAAGGAGCGATCTCGACATCCTCGATGAGGGCCAGGGTGAAACGGCGGCAGAGATCGGGGTCGGCGATCTCGACGGAGGCGCGTCCCTCGATGCCGGGTCCCGGTCGCGGCGCCGAGACATCCGGCATGGTCAGCGGGCCGCCGGTGAGCGCCGCGACCTCGCGCGCCACCCCAAGGACGGACAGGGCGTCCGCCCGGTTCGGGGTGAGGTCGAACACGTAGACCCGGTCTCCGAGCACGTCCCGGAGCGGTGTCCCCGGCGGCCGGGAGGTGTCGAGAACGAGGATCCCCTCGTGTTCCGCCGACAGGCCCAACTCCGCTTCCGAACACACCATCCCGCCGGACACCACGCCGCGAATGCGGGACTTCTTCAGTTTGCGGAGATTCCCGGTCCGCGGGTCGGTGAGCATCGCCCCCTCCGGCGCGAACGCGATGTCCTGTCCGGTGGTCACGTTCGAGGCGCCACAGACGACGGTCTGCCGCTCCCCGCCCTTGTCCACGGTGACCAGCCGGAGCCGGTCGGCATCCGGATGGGGCTGCACGTCCAGCACCCGGCCGACGACCACGCGGTCCCAGTCCCCACCCGTTCGTTCGATGCCGGTCACCTCGAGACCCGCCAGCGTCAGCCGGTGGGCGAGGGCCTCGATGTCGTCCGGCAGCGGCACCATCGTCTCGAGCCACCGGAGCGGCACGCGCACTTCAGTCGGCTCCTGGAACGCTAAAACTGGCGCAGGAAGCGCAGGTCGTTCTCGTAGAAGCGGCGGATGTCCCGGATCCCGTGGCGGAGCATCGCGATCCGCTCGACCCCGAGTCCCGCGGCGAACCCTGTATGGATCTCCGGGTCGTACCCCATGTTGGCCAGGATCTCGGGGTGCACCATGCCCGCGCCGAGGATCTCGATCCAGCCGTCGGGACTGCTGATCGAGACCTCGACCCCGGGCTCCACGAACGGGAAGTAATCGCAACGGAAACGGATCTCCCGGTCCTCTCCGAAGAGATGCCGGGCGAATTCGTAGAGGGTGCCCTTGAGGTGCGCGAGCGTGAGTCCGCGGTCCACGGCCAGCACTTCCGTCTGCGTGATCATCCATTCGTGGGTGGCGTCAGTCGCCTCGTTCCGGTACGTGCGCCCCGGAGCGATGAGCCGGATGGGCGGGTCGTGCCGCTCCATGTAGCGGATCTGGTTCGGTGAGGTGTGCGTACGCAGCAGGAGCGGGGGCCGGTCATCGGGACCGTCGAGGTAGAAGGTGTCCATCGCGTCCCGCGCCGGATGATCGGACGGGATGCGCAGCGCCTCGAAGTTGTAGTACTCGAGTTCGACCTCGGGCCCCTCGATGACGTGGAACCCCATCGAGGCAAAGGCGGCAACCACGGCCCGCTCGGTCCGGGTGATGGGATGCAGGCCGCCGGCGGGAAGCGGGCGTCCGGGGAGACTCACGTCGAGCGCCGCCAGACCCTGGGTCCGGCGCGCCTTGAGATCGCCCTGCTTGGCCGCGAGGGCTTCGCCGAGCCGCGTCTTCGCCTCGTTCAGCAGCCGCCCGACCGCGGCGCGGCGGGACCGGTCGATTCCCCCGAGCGCCCGCAGCGACACCATGAGGCGCGATTTCCGCCCGAGGTGCTCCGTGCGCCACGCATCCACGTCGCGCTCGTCGCTGAGGCTCTGGAGCGCCGCGATCGCGTGCGCAACCTCCTCCGGAGCGAGCAGGGAGTCCGGGTTGGAAACGGTCACAAACGCACTCGGTAAACAGGCGGGTCGGCGGACGAAAGGAGCGCCGACAGCACCGCCGAGGTCCCGCCGGATCTCCTTTTCATAGTAACTCGCGACCCGGGCGTCGAGGGCGTCGGGAGTTGAGGCTTTGACAGACTCCGCGGCCGGAATGTACAGTCCGCTCCCCCAAATCCGGACGCGGGGTGGAGCAGTCTGGTCAGCTCGTCGGGCTCATAACCCGAAGGTCGCGGGTTCAAATCCCGCCCCCGCCACCGGATTGGGGTTCGGGCCGCGACACCGGCGGCCCGTTCTGGTGCGAAGACGCCCCGTTCGGCCCCAACCGGTTCCATGAGCCCTCCCTTTCCCGGGCAAGCGCGGCCAGACAAGGCGCACCACGGCCCCGCGTCTTCCTCGGCAGACCGTCCGGGCGGGAGCATTCCGTGAACGTCTTCCGGCCCTGGCTCCGCGCCCGGTGGCATTTCGGTTTCGGCGCCGCCGCCACGGCGGCCGCCGGCGTCGTCGTCTCCGGCACGCTCGGGTTCATGTGGATCGAGTCGTGGGACCTCGCGGACGCGTTCTACATGACGATCATCACGGTCTCGACGGTGGGCTACGGCGAGGTGCAGCCGCTCTCGCCCACCGGCCGGCTCTTCGCCGTACTGCTCATCGGGGGCGGAGTGGCAACCCTGGGGTACTCGTTCGGAGCGCTGGCCCAATGGGTCACCGAGGCGCCGCTGCAGCGGCAGGAAAGGAGAGTGAGACGCATGAAGGACCACATCATCGTGTGCGGCTTCGGCAGGATGGGCCAGCGGGTCACGGCAGGTCTGCAGCGGCACGGGAACGAGGTGTGCGTGATCGAGAAGTCTCCGGACGTCGTCGAAGCCGCGCTCCGCCAGGGAGTCACCGTGATCCACGGGGATGCAACGGCGGAAGAGACGCTCGAACACGCCGGGGTACGGCGCGCTGCGACCATCGTCGCCCTCCTCGCGAACGACAGCGACAACCTGTCGATCACCATGACCGCCAGCGCGCTCCGTCCCGGGGTCCGCGTCATCGCCCGGTCCGAGGAAGACCGTTCCCGCGCGAACCTGGAACGCGCGGGCGCCGCCACCCACGACGTCATCTCGCCGCACCTCACCGCCAGCCGCGTAGTGCTCCGCAATCTCTGTGGTTCGGACACCCACCACCTGCTGCACGGGATCTCCGAAATGACTCATCCGGGATTCGGGTCCGCTGAACTCTTCGTGACCGCCGGGTCCGAACTCGCAGGAAGAACGATCGCCGATTCGGCCCTGGGTCGGGAAGCCAACGTCCTCGTGCTGGCGATTCGACGCGACGGACAGGAACTCATGATTGCACCCACGGGGGATCAGCCGATCGAGCGCGGCGACAAGCTCATGCTCATCGGAGACCGGGAGGACCTGAAGAAGCTGGGAGCGTCGATCGAGGAATACCAGGTGGATGCGCCCTGACGGACCGTTCGTCAACGGGCGCATCCAGTCAGGTCAGTCCGGGCTTCCCGCGGAGGCCCCGATGACTTCGCCGCAACCGCGCAGCTATCGCGCCTGCCTCGCGTACGGAGCCGCCTATACCGGCGTCTTCGTGGCGGTCGCCGTGGGGCGCCTGCTGTTGATGGAAGACGTGGGGGCGCTCCCGGTCGTGAACCTCGCCACCGTCATCCCCGGGCTGGTCCTCGCCTACGCCGCCGGGTGCCTTTTCGCCCTGCCGCTGATCTGGACGCTGCGGCGTTTCCGGATGAGCCCACGGATTCCCATCCTGTTCTGGTCGGCGGCGGTGCCGGTTTCCGCGCTCGGGAGCATTCTCGGCGGACTGCTCGGGCCGCCCGGCATCCTGCTCCTGGGCGGACTCCCCGTTCTGGCCGCGCTCGGGCTGGCCTTCGCGCTCCAGGCGGTCTGGACGCGGCGCGGCTCCGCAGCGCCGGACGGCTGAGCCGGCGAGTGGATTTGAACCACCGACCTGCTGATTACGAATCAGCTGCTCTACCCCTGAGCTACACCGGCTAGCCTTCGCAATTGTAGGCTGGCGCCGGACCCCGCGGGGCACCCCCGGCTCGGCCGCCTCGATCGGCGATGCCCCGGCCGGGTGGTGCGGTGCGTGACGGCGAGACGCTCAAACTCCCCTCCCCATGACGAGAGACCCACCGCACCGGTCGGCAGACGGAGGTCTCGCCTACCAGCGGCGCATCCTGGAAGGCGTCGCGCGGACGTTCGCGCTCACCATCCGCCCTCTGCCCGGGAATCTCTACGACGCTACCGGGAATCTCTACCTCCTCTGCCGGATCGCCGACACCATCGAGGACGAGCCGGCCCTCTCGCCGGACGAGAAGGGAGCTTTCTCGAGCCGCCTCGTCGCGCTCGTCTCGGGCGACGGCGACCCCGTCGGGTTCTCTCGTGATCTGGGAGAGCGGCTGTCCGCGGCCACGGCGAACGAACGCGACCTGATCGCCAATGCGGAGCGGGTCCTGAGCGTCACCGCCCGCTTCAGCGACGCGCAGCGCGAGGCGATCCAGCGCTGCGTCCGCATCATGACGCGCGGCATGGTGGAGTTTCAGCGCGGCGCCAGCATCCGCGGCCTCCGGAACCTCGAGGACCTGAACCGCTACTGCTACCACGTCGCCGGGGTGGTGGGGGAAACGCTCACTGCGTTCTTCTGCGAGTACTCCGCCGAGATGCGCAAGCGGCGCGAGGACCTGTTCGCGCTGTCGGTTTCCTTCGGCCAGGGGCTCCAGATGATCAACGTCCTGAAGGACATCTGGGAGGACCACCGCCGCGGCGCCTGCTGGCTGCCGCGGGACGTCTTCCGCGCCGCGGGTCTCGAACTCCACGCGCTTCCCGCCGGAAGGAGCGATCCGGCGTTTGCCGCGGGGCTGCTCGAACTCGTCGCCGTCACCCGCCAGCATCTTGAGGCGGCGCTGCGTTACACGCTCATCATTCCGTCCCGCGAGACGGGAATCCGCCGGTTCTGCCTGTGGCCCCTGGGTCTGGCGATGCTGACCCTGAGGCGTATCCGGCGGACGCCAGCGTTCGCGAGCGGTGGGGAGGTCAAGGTATCCCGCCGCACCGTCTGGGCGGTCGTGGTCATCACCAGCGTCTTCGCCCGCTCGAACCTGGCCCTCCGGCTCCTTTTCAGACTTTGCGCCCGCGGCCTCCCGCAGCCGTCGGGAGCATGACGATCGCGTCGCCCGGCAACGGGACGGACAGCGACCTCGCCTACCAGGCGAGGATCCTCCAGGCCGTTTCGCGCACCTACGCCCTCACGATCCCCGCCCTTCCCGATCGTCTCCGCCCGGTGGTCGGCAACGCCTATCTGCTCTGCCGCGTCACCGACACGATCGAAGACGAGTCCGGGTTTTCTCCAGCGCAGAAAGCGGTGTTCTGGGAACGCCTGATCGAGGTCGTCGCCGGACGCGGGGACGCGGCATCCTTCGGCCGCGATCTGGCGGCGGCGCTGACGCCCGCGACGCCGGAGCCGGAGCGGGAGCTCGCGGCGGGCGCGAGGCGCATCCTGCGCGTGACCGCGCGGCTTCGCGCCCCGCAGCGGGCGGCCATCGAACGCTGTATCCGGGTGATGTCGCGGGGCATGGCGGAGTTTCAGCGGGACCCGGGCTCCGTCGGCCTGAAGGACCTCGGCCAACTCGACCGGTATTGCTATTTCGTCGCCGGGGTCGTCGGCGAAATGCTCGTCGAGCTGTTCTGCGACTACTCCCAGGAGATCGCGGACCGCCGGAAGGAGCTGACGGCCCTCGCGGTCTCCCACGCCCAGGGGCTGCAGATGGCCAACATTCTCAAGGACCTCTGGGACGACTGGGAGAACGGCGCCTGCTGGCTCCCCGAGGACGTGTTCCGCGCCGCCGGTTTCGACCTCGCCTCCCTCGCCGCGGGCCGGGCCGCTCCGGGATTCGACGAAGGGCTCTCCCGACTGGTGGCGATCACCCGCGGCCACCTGTCGAACGCACTCCGGTTCATCCTGCTGATTCCGAGGCGCGAGACCGGGATCCGTCGGCATCTCCTGTGGGCCGTCGCACTGGCGGTGCTCGTGCTGCGGCGCATCCACCGAAACCCGTCCTTCCGGCTGGGCCGAACGATCCGGCTGTCGCGGTTCAGCGTGGGCGCCGTCGTCGCGGTCACGAGCGTCGCGGCCAGCCGGGATTCGGTCCTGACGTTCCTGTTCCGGGCGGCGACCCGCGGACTGCCGCCGGTCCCGCCGCCCGGAAGCTGACGGGCGCTACCGGTTGGTGTTGAGGCGGACGACGATCCCGAGGGTCAGCGCGGACACCGTGGGACTCCCCACTCCACCTTCGGCGAGCCGCAGCGCGTCGGTTTCTTCGTCCCGGAACTCGATCCGGCGGTAGTCGAACGCCAGCAAGACCGGAGCCCCCGGGAAGGGCACCTTGATCCCGATGCCGACCACGACCGCACCGGATTCGAAGGGCTCGGCTCCCTCGACCTCCGACGTTCGCCACGCGTAGCCGACGACTCCATAGGGAGTGACGGCGGCGCGCGGCCACTGCAACACCGCGGACACCGAGGCCTCCTGGCTCACCTGTTCCAAAGGCTCCGGGAAGACGGTGAACCCGGCCTCCTCATCGGTCACCGAGAACTCGAAATCGGTCGTCGTCCGGGTGAAACCGGCTTCCGCTCCCAGGTAGCGGTTCACGAAGAACGCTCCGCGGGCGCCGAGGTGCTGGCCGAACCCGACGTCCTCGGCTTCCGCGCTCACCGTCTGGAAGATGTTCCGGGAAAACCCGAGGTCCTGATTCACCAGTTGGCTGCCGATGACGACGCCGGCTTCGGCGTGCGTCCAGTCCCCCGGTTGCGAGAAGACGGGCCCCTGGCGGCTCGGCGCCGCCTGCGTGACGCTGGATGCCCGCTCCGCCGCCTCGCGGAGGCTCCGCAGGATCTCGCCGAGTTCGCGGGCATCCGGGCCGGGAACGGCCGACCCGCCGGGGTTCGGGCCCGGACTCGTTCCCGGGGGCGCCGCGGCGGCGAGGCTCGCCGTCAGCACGACCAGCAGGGCCGCAGCGACTGGCGGCCGCGGGTTCACTGGCTGACCTCGAGGTTGACCTCGGTCGCCCCGCCCTCCGCGACCGCCACGAGGCGGGGATGCACGGAGACGCTGAAGTCCGTGTCCGCCCGACCGAACGGGAAGAAGTAGGCGGTGGCCGTATGGCCCGCGGGGATCGGATTCACGCGCAGCACGTAACGGCCGTCGGGCAGTCCGGCGATCTCGTAGCTGCCCTCCCCGTCCGCCCAGCCTCCCACGGTGTGGTCGAGCACCGGCTCGTAGGCGACCACGTGGGCATAGCGCACCGCCTCCCCCGAAGCGCGGCGAACCACGCCGTGGATGCTCCCGGCGGGAGCTGTCGCGCCGGGGTAGAGAACCGACGCTCCGGTGACATCGTCGGCAGTGAGCTCCCGCCCGAGGGCGGTGCCGCTTCCGAACCCGTACGGCCACATGACGCTCGAGCCGGCAAGCAGCGAGCCCTCCGACTGGCGGCCGACACCCGAATGACCCAGCCCGAGAAAGTGGCCCACTTCGTGAATCATCGTCGAGCGGTAGTCCCAGCCTCCCGCTTCGGGGGTGTCTGTCCAGGCATAGGCCGGGTTGATGATGATGTCCGCCTCGGCAATGACTCCGGTCTCGATGATGGTGAGCCAGCTCGTGACCGCCAGCGTGGCGTCGGAGAGCCCGAACTGCGCCAACTGTTCGCGCGAAGTGAAGCCCACCGCGTTGGTCCGGTCGAAGAACTCGAAGGGCCGCTGGTTGGTCTTGCCGCGGTACGAGAACGCGAGACCGACCGCGTCCGGGGCGCTCCAGGTGTCAAAGGCCGCTCTCGTCTCGGCGACCACCTCGTCCACCGTCATCGAGTCGTCCGCCACGTTGGCCACCCAGTACCCGACGGGACGGAGGCCGTCGGCCCAGACGAAGCCGCGACCGCGGATCAACTGGTATGCGGAGGCTGCCGGGATCCCCAAGGACAGCACAAGCAGGGCCGCGAGCCCGCGGACCGCCCGGCGGGACCCGGCGGCGGAGGAACGCCGCCCTCTCACTGAGCGAGCGCCTCCCGCACGATGCGGCGCACCTGGTCGAGCGGCACCGGTCCCGCCGACAGGGCGGAGCCGGGCGCCGGCGGCACGCCGTCGGGATCCTTGAGGGTCAGGCCGGCCAGGGACCGGTCGAGCACCCGGTTGCCGGTCTTCGGATCGCGGCCCACCGTGAACTTGCCCGACGCCATGCCCAGCACGGTCGGAACTCGCCCGGCACCGCCGTCGCTGAACACGAGAACCTCCTCACCGAGGTGAAAGGCGGGAGATCCCGGGACCACGAGCCGGTAGCCCTCGGCCTCGCCTCCCAGGAACCTCAGGGTAAGCACGTTTCGGCGGCCCCCCTTGAGGTACTCGTCCACCTCGATGGTGACGAAGGTGTGGATGCCGGTGCGCCGCGCATTCAACTGGCTGGCGATGCCGATCACCTGGCCCGTGAAGATCTGGTCCGCCTGGACGGCCATCTCATCGAGCGTCAACCGCCGCACCGTGGACGCCTCGAGCCCACCGGCCAGGACCACCAACGCGAGCGTCGGAAGGACCCTGGCCACACCGGTTTGCGTCACTCTCGCGGACACGGATACAAGGCTCCCCGACGCATTCGGCACGGCTTCAGAAAGGTAGCACGGCGAAACCGCCCGGCCCGCCGGCGCCCGGCCATCCGCGCCGGATCGCGACGTGAGGCGGCGCTGGGCGCGGCTCGGAGCGCCGCGCGGTGCCGAGACCGGCGTGCCGCACCCACCGCTCCGCCGTCCTGCCCCATTAGCATCCTGCCGATGAGCCGGTCCGGGACCGTGGTGCGGATCGGCCGCAAGGTTGCGACAGTGCTGCTCGCTCCCGGCGCGCGCGGGGAGCCGGAGTCGCTGTTCCGCTGCGCGCTCGGTGGAAGGCTCTTCGGATCGCGGGGTGGGCGAGCGTCGGGAACCGCCGCCGTCGTGGGAGACGAGGTTCTCGTCGAGGAGATCGAGCCAGGCGGACGGGAGCCCTCCCGGCCCGGGAGGCCCGGCGGGCGCATCACCGCGGTGCTTCCTCGCAAGAACGCGCTGCGCCGGGCGGTCGGACCGCCGGAACGGCGGGAGATGCGCGTCTTCGCAGCGAATCTGGACCGGTGCTACATCGTCTCGGCTTTTGCGGAGCCGCCGTACCGGACCGGTTTCGTCGACCGCTCGCTGGTGGTTGCCTACGACGCCGGCGTGACGCCGGTCCTGGTCTTCAACAAACTCGACCTCGCGGCGCGGGGCGACCTCGAGGGTCTCGATCGGGACCTTGCGCCATATCGCGCCCTGGCGCTGGAAGTGCACCGCACGAGTACGCGAAGCGGAGCGGGCCTCGACGCGTTCCGGGCCGGTGTGGCGGGTGGCCGGGCGGTGCTGTTCGGCCATTCGGGAGTCGGGAAGACGGAACTGCTCGCCGCCCTCGGAATACCCGGACGACGGAGCGGCGGACTCGATCGCCGCGGCCGGGGCCGCCACACGACGACCGCCGCCGAACTGATCCGGCTCCCCGGCGGCGGCGAGATCGTGGACACGCCGGGAATCCGGGCGCTGGGCCTCGACGGGCTGACCGAGGCCCGCATCCGCGCCGCCCATCCCGACCTCGCCCGGTACGCCGGAGACTGCCGCTTCCCCGACTGTTCCCACCGCACCGAACCCGACTGCGCGGTCCGGGCGGCGGTGGCCGCCGGGAAGGCCGACCCGGCCCGCTACGAGACCCTGAACCGCCTCGCCGGCGAAGCCGCCGGACTCACCGAAGCGGCAGACTCGACGGCGGTGGAGCCGGCGCGCGAAACGACGGACCAACTCCTGCCGGCTTCACGGGAATGAGGCGGGCGATCTCGCCCACCAACTCCTCGAGTCCCTCTCCAGTGACCCCGGAAACGTGCCAGGTCTCGACTCCGGCCAGACGCTCCGGCAGCGCGGCCCTGGCCACCTCGTCGAGCCGGTCCACCTTGTTGAGCAGGACGATCCGCGGGATCTCCTCGAACCCCAACTCCGCGAGCAGTCCTTCCACGGCGCCGGCCCGGGAGTCGAGACGGGGACTCGAGGCGTCCACCACCTGCAGCAGCAGCGACGCCGCCGAGATTTCCTCGAGCGTGCCGCGAAACGCCTCGATGAGGTCCTCGGGGAGATCGTGGATGAAACCGACGGTGTCGGCGAGCAGCACCTCGCGCTCGACCGGCACCCGCAACCGCCGGTTCGTCGGATCGAGGGTTTCGAACATGCGGTCGCCGGCAGCCACTTCGCTGCGGGTCAACCGGTTGAGCAGCGTGGACTTGCCCGCGTTCGTATAGCCGACGAGGGACACCACCGGAAGGCCTCGCACCTCGCGGCGCTTCCGGCGCACGCCGCGCTTGACCGCGACCTGGGCGAGGTCGCGCTGCAGCCGGGCGATGCGCTCGCGCACCCGCCGGCGGTCCACCTCGAGGCGCGTCTCTCCAGGTCCCCGGCCCCCGATCCCGCCGCCGAGCCGCGAGAGCGAGGTGTCCCGCTGGACGAGCCGAGGCAACCGGTAGCGCAACTGGGCGAGCTCGACCTGCAGCTTCCCCTCCCGGCTCGTCGCCCGGCGGGCGAAGATGTCGAGGATCAACTGGGTCCGGTCGAGGACCTTGAGATCGGTGGCCTGCGAGATGTTTCGCGCCTGGGACGGGCTCAGGTCGCAGGCGAACAGGATCAGGTCCGCGCCGCGGTCGAGCGCCCGGATCACCATCGCCTCGAGCTTCCCGCGGCCCACCAGCGTGCGGGGATCGAGGCGGGCCCGGCGCTGCACGAGCGAGTCCACCACTTCGAGACCCGCATCCCGCGCCAGTTCCGCCAGTTCCTCCGTCACGTCCCCGAGCGGGAGCGCCTTCTCCCCCACCCCGACGAGAATCGCGCGTCCCGAGTACCGGCGGCCCGGGCGGTCCGGGGCGAATCGGGCGAACATTCGCTCCAGGTCCGAGAGGAGCTCCGTGCAGTCGAGGTCCAGTTGACTCGGAGCAACCGACGGCAGCAGCTCCCAGGGCGTCTCCGCTTCGGACCCTTCGTGACTGGGACGGCCGGGCGGCCGCAGGTGAGCGGCGTGAACGACTCCGGGAAGACCGTCGTCCCGCACCGTCAGGGCCGCGATCAGGTCGAGCCGGAGCAGAACGAGGTCGGCGAGGTCGTCGCGGGTCAGCGGTTCGTCAGCCAGGTGGGTGTGGACGAACCGCAACCCGCGCAGCCGCCGCCCCGCAACCCGCTGGCGCTTCAGGTCCGGCAGTTCGATGCGGTGCGCGTCTCCCACCCCGACCCAGGTGATGGTCCCGCGCCGGTCCACGAGCGCCCCCACCTGCCGCCGGATCGTGTGGGAAATGCCCGCGAGCTGGCGGGCGAACTCCTGGGTAAGGAGCGCGGCCGGAGGCAGCCGCCGCTGGCCGAGGCGCTCCAGTACCTTCCGGTCGCGGGACTTGAGGCCCGCGGTTTCCCCTTCTACCCGCAAGGGAGGGCGTTAGCAGCCTGTTCCGGTGCCGTCAGCGGATCGGCCCGTCGCCGGGCGATTCCCCGCCGCGGGACCGCTCCCGCTGGGCATCCCGCAGGAGATCGAGCTTGGCGCGGGCGGAGATGTAGTTCGGGTCGATCTCGATCGCCCGCTCGTATTCCCGCATCGCCCTGTCCTCGTCGCCGAGCTTCAGCAGCGCCTCGCCGAGGAAGAACCGGGCGTCCGCCATCTGCCGGTCACGGGAAATGGCCTGGCGGAAATAGTCGGCCGCCTGCCGGTACTTGCCCTCGTGGTAGTGCAGCACCCCGAGGTGATAGACCACGTAGGCATCGGAGTTGTCGTGCCGCGCCGCGAGCCGGAACTGCTCGATCGCCTGGTTCGTTGCTCCCTGGGAGTAGTAGGCGCTCGCGAGGTTGGCGCGGGCCTCGGTGAATTCGGGTTCGAGGTCGAGCGCCAACTGGTACTGCTCGATCGCGTCGTTCACCCGGCCGCGACGCTTGAAGGCGACTCCGAGGTTGTTCCGGGCGCGGTTGAAGTTGGGCCGGATCGAGAGCGCCAGTTCGTACATCTCGATCTCCCGGGCCAGCGGGTCGAAGCCTCCCTGGTCGGCGAGCGCTTCCGCGAAGTAGCCGTAGAGGAAGCCCTGGTTGTTGTAGAAGTTCGAGATGGCCTCGAAGTCGTCGATGATCTTGGCGCCCGCGTACTCGCGCTCCGGATTCGAGGTGAAGTCCACGAAGATCAGATCGGGGCCGTCCTTGATGCCGCCGGTGATGTGCCCGCTGTTCACGATGACTTCGGCTTCCTTGGTCACCCTCTCGATGGTGGTGACGTCCACGTAGACCGCCTCGACGCCGACGGCCCGCGACATCCCGACGAAGAGGTTCGTGTAGGCGAGACAGTTCCCGCGGCCTTCCCGGAAGACGCTCTTGGCGGTCTTGTTGGAGAGCCAGTCGTACGAGATCGTCCCGCCGGTCTGCTGCCGGATCGCCCGGATGATGGCCCGCATCTTCTCCTTGTCGGTGCGGAGGTTCTCGGTGACCCGGAACGCGAGTTCGCGGATCTCGTCGTCGATCTCGAAGGGAATCTCGACGCTGGCCAGTACGTCCGGAGTGATCCGGTGGTTAAGGTCCGCGCGGATTTCTTCCACGGTCCAGGTGCGCTTGGGGGCGGTTCCGCAGCCCACGGCCCAGGGCGCCAGTCCGGCGAGGAGAAGGCCGGCCGCGGCCGGGCGAATTCGGCGGGGCAACCGGGGTATTGAAGGCGACATCGAAATCGAGTATAGCGTGGTCTCCGATGCTTGCGGGAAACCCCCCGCGGACGTATTCTTTCAGGTCAATTTCACGGGCTTGCGTGTCGCGTCCGGGGTGGAGCCCCGGCCAGGTGGCCGCTCCAGCTTCAGGAGGCCTCATGCCTGATCGAACGCGGGTTACCCCCCGCTTTTCCGTCTTTGTGGTGGGTATCGCCGCGCTCGCAATGCTCGCGCTCGCGCTCCCCGCACTGGCCCAGGACAGCCTGAGCCGGGGCGACCGGCGCTGGCTGGAAGAGGTCGAGCCCATCATGACCGCGCAGGAGCGGCAGGTGTTCGAGAACCTCCCGCGCAACCAGCGCAACCGGTTCAAGGAGCACTTCTGGGCGCGCCGCAGCCAGAATCCGCACGACCCGGACCGCGCCGAGGACCAGTTCAACAATTGGCGGGAGCAGGCCGACGACCAGTTCGGCCAGCGGGGTCAACGGGGCTCCCGCACCGACATGGCGCTCGTGATGCTGCTCTTCGGACCGCCGGACAACCGCGAGCGGACCGGAGGCCGCATGTCCTCCGGAGGCGGCGGGCGTCCGCCGGCCGGCGCCACCGGCGAGAACCCGGTAACCGGCGGTGGCGGAGCTCCCGGCGCTGGTGGAGGTGGCGGCGGCGGCGGCATGGGCGGCCCGGGCGGCGGGATGAAGTTCACCTACGTCCCCAATCCGGACCGCGGCCTTCCCGACGGACTCGAACTCGAGTTCCGGACCACGAACCTGGGGATGCGGCTCATCCGGAACGACGAGATCGAAGCCGCCATCGAGCGGTCGCGGGCGCGGCAGATCGTCTGGCCCAGCCAGATCAACTTCACCCTGAACGCTGACGGCGAACTCCCGGACGTCGAGGACCTCTTCGGCGCCGAGACGCGCGCACTGCTGGACCCGAACAGCCCCGGCAAGACGATCCTGAACGCGCTCCGCGCCGGCGGCGAGCCGGGTACCGGCATCGGAATCGACGCCGCCTACTCGTTCTTCCGCTCGAACGTCGGCGATACCTACGTCGCCGCGGTGTTCGAACTCGATACCGACTCCATCACCTGGAACGGCGACCGGGCCACCCTGTCGGTGTTCTACAACGTGGTGGACGCGCTCGGCACCGTGATCGGCTACGACGAGCGCGCGGTGGAAGTCCAGAAGGGGCCGGCGGGCGGCCCGACCGTCCTGGAGATGCCGATGCAGATGGCGCCAGGCGCCTACTCGGTCTATGCCGGCATCCTCGATCCCGCCACCCAGACCCACGGGACGGTCACCAGCCAGATCGAGAGCCCCAACTTCGGGCGCGGCGAACTGATGCTCTCGTCCGTGGCGCGCTTCTCCGATGGTTCCCGCGTCGAGGATTTCACGCCGGAGCCCGGCAGGGCGCTGCTGGTGGGAGGATTCCACTTCGTCCCCAAGGTCTCCACCGTCTACGCGCCGGGAGATGCGCTGCGCCTGGTGTTCAACGCCTACGGCTACGACACCAGCGGCGAGCCGAACCTGTCCTGGCAGATCACTTTCACAAAGGACGGCGAGCAGTACCTCCGTTACAACCCGACGGCGTTCAACCTCGCCTCCGAGGAACTCTCGATCGCGATCGTGGACGTTCCCCTCGCGAGGCTCTTCCAGGACGGCCGGCGGGAGGACTTCGAAGCCGGTGACTACACCGCCGAGATCACCGTACGGGACGCGGGCAGCGGGCAGTCGGTGACGGAGACGGTCGAGTTCCAGGTGTCCGGCTCCTGATCCCACGCGCAGCGGCGCCGGGCCGGGCCTCTGACAGGCCGCCCCGGTGGCGGAGAAGGGTCGCCGCCAGCCTGGCGGCCGCCTCGGCGGTCATCGCCCTGGCGGCCGCCGGGGCCGTCCCGGTTGCGGGCGGAGACGGTCGCCCGGCCGGCGCGGTTGCCCAGGAGTCCACCTACCAGGCGCTCGAAGTGTTCAACGGCGCCCTGATGCTCATCCGGGACCAGTATCTGGAACCGGTCGACCCGGCGTTCCTGATGGACGGAGCCGTGCGGGGCATCTTCGAGGCGCTCGACGCCGACAGCGCGTACCTGAGCGCCGGCGAACTCGCCCGCTACCGGAGCCGCGGGACGCTGACCGCCGGGGTCGGAGTCGGTCTGCAGAAGCGGTACTACCTGCACGTGGACGACGTCCTGCCGGGCTCGCCGGCGTCCGAGGCCGGGATCGAGCGCGGCGTCGCGATCACGGCGATCGACGGCCGGAACACCCGCGAGCTACGGATCCCCGTCGCCCTCCTGCTGCTCGCCGGGGAGCCGGGCACCTCGGTGGAACTGTCGCTCCGCGGCCCCACCGACGCGGAGTCCCGCCCCGTCACGCTGGAGCGCGACGTGCTCGCCGATCCCCCCGTGGAGCACCGCATGCTGGACGAGGGAATCGGGCTGCTCAGGATCCGGCGGTTCCACGAAGAGACGATGGCCCAGTTGACGGCGGCGATCGACTCGCTCGCGGGCAGTGGCGCGGACAGCCTGGCGCTCGACCTGCGGGGAAGCCGCGGCACCAATGGCTGCGAGGCCGGGGCCGAGGTCGCCGGCGTCTTCGCGGTAGGTGAGCCAGCGCGGCTCGTGCAGCGCAATGCCGAAGGTGAGGAGATCACGACGCCACTCGAGGCGCCGGCCGGCGAGCCGCTCTTCGACGGACCGCTGGCGGTGGCGATCAACCGCGCCACGACATGTCCCGGAGAAGTGCTCGCGGCGATCCTCAAGACCCGCGAGAACGTGGACGTGGTCGGGCGGCGCACGGCGGGCCGCACCGGGCGGCCGGAACTCATCGAGCTGCCGGAGGGGGACGCGATCCTGCTCTCTACCGCGCACATCCGGGGACCGGACGGCGAGGACATCCTCGGAGTCGGGGTGACCCCCAGCCTGCGTCCGGCCGACCTCGAGGTCGAGCCCGTGGAGCTCGACGACGACGATCCGGAGCTGGACCTGGCGACCCGGGCGCTGCAGCGGCGCCGGGCGGCGGCGAACGACCCCGGCTGATCCGTCGGAGCGCGACGCGGAGGCAGGAACCATGTCCCGGCCGGGCCGGTGGCTGGTTCCCGTGCTGCTTGGTGGCCTGGCCGCCGGGGCTCTCGGGCTGCTGGGCTACCGGTTCTTCTACCTGAAACCGCTCGACGAGGCGCTCGAGCGTCCGTACGCCGCGCATCGGGGCACCGTCCTCTTCCGGGTGGGGCGGGGATCGAACGCAGAGACGATCGCGAACCGCCTCGAGGCCTCCGGAATCGTCGTGGACCGCCGCGTCTTCCTTCGCGGGGTCGCCCGGGCGGAGTCGGGAGCCCGCCTGCAGGCCGGCCTGTACCGCTTCGAGGGCGCCCTCACCCCGATCGAAGTCATCGCCAGGATCGTGGATGGCGAGGTGGCGACCCTGCCGGTCACCATTCCCGAGGGCCTCGACCGCCAAGGGACGGCGGCCGTCCTCGCCGGACAGGGCGCCGGGAACCCGGACGCGCTCCTCGCCGTTTTCTCGGACCCGGCGTCGGCCCGGCGCCTGATCGGCGATCTGGACCCCGAGGCGAGGGATCTCGAGGGCTATCTCTTTCCGAGCACCTACCGGCTGCCGCCAGAGGCCGGCCCGGAGCGGGTGACCGCGGTGCTCGCGGGACAGTTCCGGGCGCTCTGGACCGAGCGGCGCCGCGCCCGGGCGGAGGAACTCGGCCGCTCGCTGCGCGAGATCGCCACCCTGGCCTCCATCGTGGAGAAGGAGACCGGAAGCCCGGACGAGCGCGCCCTCATCGCCTCGGTCTTCTGGAACCGGCTCGAGCGCGGGATGCCGCTCCAGTCCGATCCGACCGTCCTGTTCGCGATGCGGCAGGCGGGCGACACCGGGAACAACATCCGGAGGCGGGACCTCGACATCGATTCGCCCTACAACACCTACCGGGTGGGCGGGATTCCCCCGGGACCCATTGCCTCGTTCGGGATCGCCGCGCTCGACGCGGTGCTCTTTCCGGCGGAGACCGATTTCCTCTACTTCGTCTCGCGAAACGACGGCACCCACGAGTTCAACCGGTCGCTCCGGGAGCACAACCGCGCCGTGCGGCGGTGGCAGGTGGAGTACTTCCGGCGGTAGCTGTCGCGCGGGTCGGCCAACGGGCGCGATGGCGCCTCGGAGCGCCGGCCTCCGGCCGGCGTCGCGCGGGAGCGCGAAACACGCGCTGATGGCGCCGCGCCATGGAAACGTGAGAGCCGCAGGCCGCTCATTGGGGCTGGGCGGTTTCGCCTCGCTCCGCGCCCCCACCGGGAGAACTGGGGCGATGCCGGCCGGAGGCCGGCGCTCCGAGCCGGTCCGAAGGCCCGCGCTCCCCTACCGCTCGAACAACGCGGCCACGCCCATGCCGCCGCTGACGCAGAGGGTCGCGATTCCGTAGCGCGCGTCGCGGCGCTTCATCTCGTGGAGCAGGGTGACCACGATGCGAGCGCCGGTGGCCCCGATGGGATGGCCGAGGGCGATGGCGCCGCCGTTCACGTTCAGCCGCTCCGGATCGAGATCGAGGTCGCGGGCGCAGGCGAGCACCTGCGGCGCGAACGCCTCGTTCAGTTCCACGAGGGCGACGTCTTCGAGGCTCAGTCCCGTCCTTGCCAGCAGGTCGCGTACCGCGGGGACGGGCCCGATCCCCATCACGCGGGGGTCCACGCCAGCGGTCGCGTAGCCGGCGAGTCGGGCCATCGGCTCGACCCCGAGTTCGGACGCCCGGTCGGACGAAAGCACCAGCACCGCGGCGCCGCCGTCGGTGATGCCCGACGAGTTTCCGGCGTGCACCACACCGTCTTTGCGAAACACGGGCTTGAGCTTCGCGAGCGATTCCGGCGTCACCCCGTCCCGGGCATGTTCGTCCCGCGCGACTTCCACTTCGCCCTTCCGCGTCACCACGGCGACCGGCGCGATTTCCCGGTCGAAGTGGCCCGCCGCCCGCGCCGCCTCGGCGCGGTTCTGGCTGGTGGCCGCGTACGCGTCGCACTCGGCGCGGGACAACCCGTACTGGTCGGCGAGCGTCTCTGCGGTCTCCCCCATGAGCTGATCGGCCAGCGGGCAATGGAAGCCGTCGCGGTACATCCCGTCGTCGAGCGGGCCGTCGCCGAAGCGCTGTCCCCAGCGCGCCGAGGGGAGCAGGAACGGCGTGTTGCTCATGCTCTCGGCGCCGCCGGCGAGCACCGCCCGCGCGTCTCCGAGGCGGATGTCGGCGGCCGCGTCCAGGATCGCCCTGAGACCCGAGGCGCACGCCTGGTTCACGGTGCGCGCCGGCACCCGATCCGCGAGTCCGGCGCGCCGCCCGACCTGGCGCGCGGGGTTCGGGCCGACTCCGGCCTGGCGGGCGTTCCCGAAGACGACCTGGTCCACCGCCTCGGACGGCATCGCCGCGGCGCCGAGGGCGCTCCGGGCGGCGGCGGCGCCGAGCTCGGGAGCGGTCAGCGAGGCGAGCGCTCCGCCAAACCGACCGATGGGCGTGCGGCGCGCCCCCGCGAGGACTATGTCCATCACTACGGACGCCGCACGTATTCGTAGCCGATGGGCTTGCCGTCCACCCCGCTCCTCGGCGGGGCGATCCAGGTTGCCATCTTTCCCGGCTCGTAGACCGGGACCATGAGTTGGCGCACGTACTCCCGGTCGTCCGCGGTCGGCAGCCACTCATCCGACTTCCGCTGCCAGGTCTCTTCGTCGACCAGATCACCCTGCGGGTCGAACCGATGCCCGGAATAGGCGCCGATCTGCCGGTGGAACCGGCGGCTCGGCAGGGTCAGGCGCTCGCCGAGCCCGGCGTCCTCCAGAATCCGGTTCCAGCGCGCCAGTCCGCGCTCGCAGTCGCGGACGTAGTCGTCGCGCAGGATCTCGTTCATGGCGTTCCGGAGGGGAACGTCCCGCTCCCGGAGCGCCCCGTCTTCCGGGAGCTCCATCCGGTACACCCCGTCGAGAGCGGCGTGGTCCTGCCGGCGCGACTCGCGCGCCCGCCCCTTGAGACCGTTCGCGAAGTAGTGAGCGGCGTTCGAGGAGACCTCGCCCCCGAAGAGATCGAGCGACGCGCTGAACCAGAAGTTGATGTGGCGCTGGATCAGGGCAAGGTCGAAGACCCCGGCCCTCCGGGCGTCGTCTTCGCCGGCCGCCATGACCTCGGCGGTGCGCTCCACGATCCGGCCCACTCCGGTCTCTCCGACCGACATGTGGAAGGCCTCTTCGGTGAGCATGAACCGGGTGGTGCGCGACAGCGGATCGAAGGCGCTCTCGGCCAGGGCGAGGAGTTGGTACTTCCCGTCCCGGTCGGTGAACATGGTGAACAGGTAGAAGTTCAGCCAGTCGTCGCAGGGTTCGTTGAACGCCTGCAGGATCCGCGGCCGGTCGGCGTCCCCGCTGTGACGCTCCAGCAGCGCGTCCGCCTCCTCGCGCCCGTCCCGGCCGAAATGCGAGTGCAGCAGGTAGACCATGGCCCACAGGTGCCGCCCTTCCTCGACGTTCACCTGGAAGAGGTTCCTGAGGTCGTAGAGGCTCGGGGCGGTCTTCCCCAGTTGGCGCTGCTGCTCGACGCTCGCCGGCTCGGTGTCGCCCTGGGTGACGATCAGGCGGCGGAGGTCGGTCCGGAACTCTCCCGGTACCTCCTGCCACACCGGCTGGCCGGCGAGATCCCCGAATCCGATCCGCCGGTCCTGCTCGGCCGGCGCCAGGAAGATCCCCCAGCGGTAGTCGGGCATGCGGACGTAGTCGAAGTGCGACCACCCCGACGGCTCGACGGAGATCGCGGTGCGGAGGAACACGTCATCGCCCTGGAAGCCCTCCGGCCCCATTTCGCTCCACCAGTTGAGGAACGCGGGCTGCCAGCGGAGGAGCGCCCGCTGCAGGCGCGAATCCTGCGAAAGCGCGACGTTGTTCGGGATGCGGGAGTCAAGTTCGGACATGTCTTGGTCTGCGATTGTCAGGTTCTCTTCCAATCGAATTCCGGGCGTTCGGGTCTGCCGTAGGTGGTCAGGGCGCCGCGCTCCCCGATCGCGTTCGGGCGCTGGAAGATCCAGTTCTGCCAGGCCGAGAGGCGGCCGAAGATCCGGGTCTCCATGGTCTCGGGACCGGCGAACCGCAACGACGCCTCCATCCCGGTGAGCGCGTCCGGCGAGAACCCGACCCGTTCCTCGATCGCCACCCGGAGCTCGTCCTCCCAGTCGAGGTCGTCGGGAGCGAAGGTGGCGAGGCCGAGTCTTTCCGCCTCCGCGGCAGCGATGGCCCGCAAGCCAAGCCCCTTGGCGCCGTCGGGATTTCCGAAAAAGCGGGTCGCGAGCCGCGAGAGGCCGTTCGCCATCACGTAGTCGCCGTAGTTCAACTCGGTCAGCTCCACCCCGGCGGGGCGGTCCGGATCGTCGCAGAGGTAGGACCGGTCCGCCGCGAGGAGCAACTCGGCCAGCGTCCCCGCGAACCGCTCCCCGGCCTCCGCAACCGCAAAGAAGCTCCGCGCCGTCTGGTCGAGCCGGCGGAACGTCTGCCCGACGCGGAATCGGGTCTGGGAGGCGAGCCAGACCAGGCCGCACCGGAGGAGGCGCTCGTCCGCCTCCTTGACGGCATCGGGATCCCCCGCGGTCCGCAACACCACCACCCCGAGTTCCGGCTCGTTGAAGCGCAGCCGGCAAAGCGCGTCGTCGAGTTCCCGCGCCATCCGCAGGTGCCACAGCGACGCCCCCGCCGCCGCAAGCGCCGCCTGGTCCTCTGGAAACGGGTCCTTGGGGGCGTGCACGATCACCGTCGCCGTCCGTTCGCTCCGGTCGAGGCGCAGCTCGACGTGGCGATACCGGACGGCGTCGGGACTTTCCTCCGGTTCCAGGGGATCGAGGACGATTCCGCGCTTCTCGCGGCCGGCGGTACCCGGGGAAGGGGCGGCGAGCGCCGCCGCCCGTTCCCGGATCCGGTCCTCGAAACGGCTCCGCGGGGCGAGGCCGTCCACGAGGCCCCACTCGAGCGCCCGGCGGCCGCGAATTCCCTCAGCCAGGGTGGAGAACGCGTCCGCGCGGTCCCTCCGTACCCCGCGCTTGTCGATGACTCGCGTCAGCCCGCCCGTTCCCGGGAGCACGCCCAGCAGCGGCACTTCCGGAAGCGAGACGGCCGAGCTGCCGTCGTCCACCAGCAGGATCTCGTCGCAGGCGAGCGCGAGTTCGTAGCCGCCGCCGGCGCAGGTGCCGGAAAGCGCCGCCAGGTACTTCTGGTCGCTTCCCAGGCTCGCCTCCTCGATGTGGAGCCGCGTCTCGTTCGTGTACTTGCAGAAGTTCACCTTGAACCCGTGGGAGGAGCCGGCCAGCATGAAGATGTTGGCGCCCGACGAGAAGACGCGGTCGAGGGCGCTCCGGATCACCACCGCTCCCACCCAGGGGTGCTCGAACCGCAGCCGTTCCACGGCGTCCGCGAGTTCGATGTCCACCCCCAGGTCGTAGCTGTTCAGCTTGAGGGCGTACCCCGGCCGGATGCCGCCTGCCTCTTCGACCTGGAGCGTCAGGGTGGCGATCTCCCCGTCGACGTCCAGGTTCCAGTGGTGGTAGCGCGACGGATGGGTCTCGAAGCGGATGGGGGGAGGAGCAGAACTCATGGAGTGGTTTCGCAGAAGGGACTTCCGGCATTATCGCGCCCGGACGAGCCGGCGGGCGCCGGACTACGCTTCCCGAATGCGCCCTTCCGCGATCCGGCTCGCCGCGCTGGCCGGGATCGCCGTGCCGCTGCTTCTCCTACCGGGGGCGGGCGCGACGAGCCAGCCGCCGCAGCCCGCACAGCTCGTCGAGCCGGACCAGGCGCTCGCACTCGAGACGGCGCTCGGCCTTCCCCAGGCGCTCGGCTTCGGCGTATCGGCGGACGGTCGCCGGGTCGTTCTCGCGGCGGCGACCCGGAATCGTTCCACCCTGTTCCTGACCGCCGCGGGCGCCCGGCCGGGAAGGCTTACCGAGGGGCGCCGCTGGGACTCGGCGCCGCGGTTCGTGGGGGACACCATGTCGGTCGTCTTCGTCTCCGGACGGCGGCCGCGGGGCGACGAGGAGGAAACCGGCCGCCTCTTCCGGCTGGAGCTGTGGGGCGAGCCGGAACCCCTCACCGCACCGGATCTCGAGGCGCGGAGCCCCGCCGTGGACCCGGTCGGGCAGCGCGTCGCCTTCCTTGGCAGGCGGATCCTCGTGGACGAGCCGGACCCCGAGCCCGGCGCCGGGTGGGACATCTGGCTGGTATCCACCGGCGGCGGCGATCCGGAGCGGCTCACGCAGCACCCGGGCGACGAGGGGCCGCCGGTCTGGTCGCCGGACGCGACCCGCATCGCCTACAGCTTCGCGTCGGGCGCCGGGCGCGACCTGGCGGTCCTGGCCCTCGGCGAGGGAAGCGCACCTCTCGTACTGACGGCCGGGAGCGGCCGTGTGGTCCGGGGGCTTCCCGACTGGACCCCCGATGGCGGCGGACTCACCTGGGCGAGCGGCGCTTCCTGTGACCCGGAGTGTCCGGACGGCGGGTTCGACGCCGTTCATTTCGTGCGCGCGGACGGCAGCGGCGAACCGTATGCGCTGCTCGCGGGCGAACGTGACCTCGCCGAGCCCCGGTTTCGCCCTGCGGGAAGCGCACCGGACGAACTCGAGATCGCGTGGATCGAGGCCGACCGGGGCAGCCGGCGCATCCACCGGTCGCGGCTCGGGCGCGACGAGCGAGGACGCTGGACCCCCGCGGGCCGGGCCCGGATCGTCACCCGCGGCGCCGGGGTGGCGCGCGGCCTCCGCTGGAGCCGGGACGGAATGAGGCTGTTCGCGTTGCACGAGGCGCCCGTGTTCCCGCGCGACGTGTGGTCCTATCCGGTCACCGGGGGACGCGAGCGGATCACGGACACCCTGTTCGCCGACATCGACGTCCGCCGCTTCTCGCGGCCGGAAGGGATCGAGCTGGAACGGGACGGCGCCACGGTCCGCGCCTTCCTCTACCGGCCGGCATCGCCGCCCGAGAGCGCGCCGGCGCCCCTGCTCGTGCATGTCCGGGGGAAAGCCGGGGATGCCTGGAGGAACGGTTTCGACCCCATCGTGCAGTTGTTTACCGCGCAGGGATACGCGGTCCTCGCGCCCAATGTGCGGGGAACGGACGGGCGCGGGGCCGCGTTCGCCGCGCTCAACGACGCGGACTGGGGAGGCGCCGATCTCGAGGACCTGGTCGCGCTCACGCGCGCCGCCCGGGAACTGCCTGGCGTTTCTCCGGACGGGGCCTGCATCTTCGGGGTGGAGTACGGCGGTTTCCTCACCCTCGCGGCCCTTGCCCGGCACCCGGACCTCTTCGCGTGCGGTGTGGAGGCCATGGGGTTCGCGGACCCGCGCACCCTGAACCGGTCCCTCGACCCGGAGCGGCGGGCCTTCGTGGAACGCGAACTCGGGCCGGTGCGCGGGAATCTCGAGAACTACCGGCGCCTGTCGCTGAACGGGGGAGCGGGTCCCATCCGGGCGCCGCTCCTGTCGTTCCACGGCGAGGAGGTGCCGGAGGCGCCGCTCGCAGCGAAGAGCGACTTCCTCGCCGAACTGCGGTCCAGGGCCGACTATCCCCTCGTGGAGCTGTACTTCCGCGGAGACACCGGCCGGTCCATCTTCCGTTGGGAGACCGACCGGGGTGCGAACTACGCCTTCTTCCAGAAAGTGCTGGAGTTCCTCTCCGTCCACCTCCAGGTGAACTGAGCCGGGCGGCTCGGGACGCCGGCCGGTTCTCGCGGTAGCGGCCTCCGGACCGGCGCGCTGCGCACCTCGCGCCCCCACCCGGAAGAGGTGGCTCCCGCCTCGGCGCGGAGGTCCCGAAGGGGTTTACGCGCCGGCTCGGACCCTAATCCGGAATCTGGTTCGCGGCGTGGTAGGAGCTACGTACCAGCGGTCCGGCCTCCACGTGCCGGAGACCGATCGCCTTGCCCCGCTCGGCGACCGCCCGGAACTCGTCCGGCGGCACGAACCGCTCGACGGGAAGGTGCGCCGGGGTGGGCTGGAGGTACTGGCCGGCGGTCAGGATGTCCACCGAATTCCGGACGAGGTCTTCCATGAGGGCGTCCAGTTCTTCGGCCGTTTCCCCGAGCCCGAGCATCACTCCGGTCTTGGTCAGCGCCCCGGGCCGCAGTTCCTTGGCGCGGCGCAGCAGATCGAGCGAGCGCTGGTACCGCGCTCCGGGTCGGACCGCCTTGTAGAGGCGCGGCACCGTCTCCACGTTGTGATTGAGGATCTCGGGTTCCTTCTCCATCACGATGGCGAGCGCCGACCAGTCCCCCTGGAAGTCCGGGATCAGCACCTCGACGGTGGTGTCCGGGCAGCGACGCCGGACGGCCCGGATGGTCTCGGCGAAGATGCCGGCGCCGCCGTCCGCCAGGTCGTCCCGGTTCACCGAAGTGATCACCGCGTGGCGGAGCTCCATGAGTTCGACGGCGTCGGCGACCCGCTCCGGTTCTCCGAGATCGAGGCCGACCGGGCGTCCGGTGGTCACGGCGCAGAACCGGCAGGCCCGGGTGCAGATGTCACCCAGGATCATGAACGTGGCGGTTCCCTGACCCCAGCACTCCGCGACGTTCGGGCAGCGGGCCTCCTCGCACACCGTGTGGAGGTTCTTCTCGCGGAGAAGGCTCCGGAGCCGTGCCCAGGTGGGGCCGGACGGGACCCGTACCTTGAGCCAGTCCGGCCGCGGACGGCGGGCGGGGCGCGGTGCGATCTCGGGAAAGGGACCCGCTCCCGAGCCGATCACGGGGAGGGGGACCGCGCTCAAGGCTTGAGGTCGCCCTCGGGCCAGTTCTCGAGGCGGGACTTCACGGCGGCCATGAACTGATCCGCGACCGCGCCGTCGATAAGGCGATGGTCGAAGGACAGGGCCAGGAACACCATGGAGCGCACCGCGATGGCGTCGCCGTCCACCACCACCGGCCGCTTGTGGACGCCGCCGACGCCGAGGATCGCCACCTGCGGCTGGGCGATGATGGGTGTGCCGAAGAGAGCCCCGAAGGGGCCCGGATTCGTGATCGTGAAGGTGCCGCCCTGGACTTCGTCCGGTGTCAGCGCGCCGGTCCGGGAACGCTGGGCCAGGTCTTTGATTCCGCGGGCAAGACCCATGAAGTTCCGCTCGTCCGCGCGCTGGAGCACCGGCACGATGAGCCCGTCGGCGAGGGCGACGGCGACGCCGAGGTTCACGCTCCGGTGGTACACGACGTGATCTTCGCCGAGCGAGGCGTTGAGGATCGGGAACTCGCCGAGCGCATCGATCGCCGCCTGGGCGAAGAAGGGCATCAGGGTGAGCCGGACGCCCGCCCGCTCTTCGAAGGCCGGCCCGTTGGCGGCCCGGATGGCGACCACCCGGGACATGTCCACCTCGAACACCGTGGTGACGTGCGCCGAGGTCCGGCGGGAACGGACCATGTGGTCGGCGATCGAGCGCCGCATGTGAGTCAGGGGTTCGCTCCGGTCGCCGTCCAGCCTCGCGGGGGCTGCCGGAGGCGGCTGCGGATCCGGGGCGGGGGCTTCTGCGGCGGGCGCCCCGGCGGCGGCCGGCGGCGCTTCGACGACTTCCGGTTCCGGAGCGGGGGGCGCCTCGCGGCTCTCCAGGAACGCCAGCATGTCCCGCTTGCTGACCCGGCCGCCCTCGCCGGTCCCCGGGACGTCGGCAAGGTCCACCCCGTGTTCCCGAGCCATGCGCCGCACGAGCGGCGAGCTCCGGGGCTGACGCCGGACCGGCCTCGGGAGCGCCTCCTCTTTCGCCGACGCGGAGTCGGGGGCCCGGGAAGGTGCCTCGGTCGGAGCGTCATCGGTTTCGGCAGCGACCCCAGAGGCCGGCTCGCCGTCCGATTCCGACGTTTCGTCGGGAGACCAGGCCTCCCCTTCCGCTGCGATGCGCCCCACCACGCTGTTCACCGTGACCGTTTCCCCCTCGGGGACCAGGATCTCCACGAGCCGCCCGGTCAGCGCGGCGGGGACCTCGGTGTCCACCTTGTCGGTGGCGATGTCGAAGAGGGGGTCATCCCGTTCGACGGTGTCACCGACGGCAACCCGCCACTTGGTGATCGTCCCCTCGGTGATGCTCTCCCCCATCTGGGGCATGATGATGTCGCTGGGCACGAGCGGGGAATTCTATTGTGGCGGCGGGTGGGCGCTCACGCTGTCCCGGCCGAGGCGGGCTTTGCCGGCTGCGACCCGCGTTCCGAGCCGGGCGCGCTTTCCGCCGGGCGGCGCTCGTTCAGTAACGGACCAGGCGGAGCGCCGCCTCCACCACCCGGTCCGCGTTCGGGAGCACCGCGTCCTCGAGTTCCGCGGCGTAGGGTACCGGGGTGTCGGCCGCCGCGACCCGCGCCACCGGGGCGTCCAGGTCGCCGAAGAGGTGCTCCGCGGCGAGCGCCGCGATCTCACCGCCGAAACCGCCGGTGAGGTTGTCTTCGTGCAGCACCAGCAGCCGGCTGGTGCGGCGGACGGAATCGAAGAGCGCCTCCCGGTCGAACGGGACCAGGCAGCGCAGATCGATCACCTCCGCTTCTACCCCTTCGGCGGCGAGTCGCTCCGCGGCGTCGAGCGCCACCCACACGGCAGCTCCGTAGGCGGCGATGGTGAGCGCGTCCCCTGCGCGCCGGATCGCGGCCCGCCCGAGTGGAACCACCTCCGGGGCGCTCTCGAACTCCTCGTCCGGAACCTTCAGGCTCCGGTAGAGGCGTTTGTGTTCCAGGAACAGCACCGGATCGTCGTCCCGGATGGCAGCGCGCAGCAGCCCGGCCGCGTCCGGCGCCGTCGCGGGAGCCGCGACCTTGATTCCCGGCGTGTGGGCGAAGTGCGCTTCCGGGTTCTGCGAGTGGAAGGGTCCCGCGCGGACTCCGGCGCCCGAGGGGCCGCGCAACACCAGGGGAACGGCCGCGCCCGCGCGGTAGCGGCTCTTGGCGGCGAAGTTCGTGACCGCGTTGAAGGCGCTCGCGATGAAGTCCATGAACTGGAACTCCACCACCGGACGAAGGCCGGCGAGCGCGGCCCCCACCGCCATCCCGGTGAATCCCTCCTCGCTGATCGGGGTGTCCATCACACGGTCCGGGCCGAAGTCGTCGAGGAACCCGTCGGTCAGGCGGAACGCCCCCCCGTAGATGCCGATGTCCTCGCCGAGCAGGATCACCCGCGGATCGCGCTCCATCTCCGAACGCAGGGCCCGGCGAATGGCCTCGAAGTAGGTGACCGGCACGGCGCTCGTGACCGTCAGGAACCGTGGTGAGCACCCACTGCGGTTGGGAGGTCCCCCGGCGCCGGAACCAGCCGGCGGCCCAGGACCTCCGCGAACGCATCCGCCAGCCGGTCGGCGACCGCGTCCAGCGGCACGGCGCGGCCGGTCTCCGCTTCGAGCGAGGTCGCCCCCGCATCCCGGATGCCGCAGGCCACGATGTGGGAGTACCAGCCCAGGTCGGTGGTCACGTTGAACGCCAGTCCGTGAGACGCCACCCACCGCGAGACCCGGACGCCGATGGAGGCCAGCTTGCGGGGGGCTCCACCGGCGCAACACCACACGCCAGTCAATCCCTCGCGGCGGGTGGCGGCCGTTCCGAACCGCGCCGCCGTGTCGATGGCCGCCGCCTCCAGCGCCCGCAGATAGGCGTGGACGTCCTTCCGCCAACCGCCCAGATGCACGATCGGATACGCGACCAGTTGGCCGGGGCCATGAAACGTCACGTCCCCGCCGCGATCGGTCTCGACGACCTCGGCGCCGCGGCCGGCGAGTGCTTCCGGCGGTTCGAGCAGGTTCTCGCGCTGGGCGCTCTTCCCGAGCGTGAAGACCGGCGGGTGCTCGGTGAGCAGGAGGACATCGGGAATCTCGTCACGCTGGCGGCGCGCCACCAGATCCCGCTGGAAACCCCAGGCGGCCCGATAGCCGAGCGGCCGGCGATCGACCCGCCAGAGCGGCGGCGCCGGGGTCAAGCGTGGAGCGGCGCGCCGGAGGCGGCGAGCGCCGCCTCGGCCACCGCTTCGGAGAGCGTGGGATGGGGGTGGACGCTGCGCGCGAGCGAATCGAGGGTCGCCTCGTGGTCGAGCGCCACCACCGCTTCCGCGATCAGGTCGGTGGCGTGGGGACCGACGATGTGCACGCCGAGCACCTCGCCGTACTCCGCCTCGGCCACCACCTTCACGAAGCCGGTCGGATCCCCCAGGATGTTGGCCTTGCTGTTCGCGGCGAAGGGGAACCGGCCCACCCGGAGCTCGTGGCCGGCGGCGGCGGCCGCTTCCTCGGTCAGCCCCACCGAACCCACTTCCGGCACGCAGTAAGTGGCCGCGGGCATTCGGTCCCGGCGGAGCGGCGGAACGTCGCGTCCGGCGATGGTCGCCACCGCCACGTCCGCCTCCGCGGAGGCCACGTGTGCGAGCTGCGCGGTCCCGACCACGTCCCCGATGGCGAAGACCCCCGGCGCCCCGGTTCGGCACAACCCGTCCACGGGAATGAAACCGCCTCTCTCGAGCTCGATGCCGACCGTGTCGAGGCCGATGTCCGTCGTACGCGGCGCCCGCCCCACGGCCACCAGCAACCGGTCGTACTCGGCGGTCCGGGTCTCCTCCCCCGCCTGGTAACGGACCTGCACACCCGTCTCCACGACCTCGGCGGCCTCCACGCGGGCTTCGGTCCGCACCCGGATCCTGCGCTTCCCGAACGCCTTGCCCACGACTTCCGAGACCTCGGCGTCCTCGAGCGGGAGGACCCGGGGCAGCACCTCGAAGAGTTCCACCTCGGAGCCGTAGCTGCGGAACATCGACGCGAACTCGGCGCCCACCGCGCCGGCGCCGATGATGCCGAGCCGGGCGGGAAGCTCATCGAGGGAAAACATCTCCGCGTTGGTCACGATGCGGTCGCGGTCGAGCGGCAGGAAGGGCAGCGTTCGGGCCTCGGAACCGGTGGCGATGATGACGTTCCGGGCCTCGAGACGCGTCGTCCCGGAGTCGTCCGGGGCCACGACCTCGACGCGGCCCGGGCCGGCCAACCGGCCGAAGCCGTGCAAGGCCTCCACTCCACCCCGTTTCAGGAGGAGCGAAACCCCGCCGGCGAGCTTGGCGATGACCCGGCGGCTGCGGCGCTTCAGCCCGTTCCAGTCGAGGCTTGGGGCGGCCACCTCGATTCCCATCTTCTTCGCTTCGCGGATTTCGTCGAGCAGCGATGCGGTGTGGAGGAAGACCTTGCTGGGAATGCAGCCGACATGCAGGCACGTCCCCCCGAAGCGCGCGTCCTTCTCGACGACCGCCGTCCGCAGTCCGGCGGCCTGCGCCTTGAGAGCGGCCACGTAGCCTCCGGGACCGCTCCCGATGACGACGACGTCGAACGCTTCGCGGGGGCTCTGATTCATGAGTTGCTTCCGGGCCGGAAACCGGAATGTTACGCATCGGCGTGGAATTCGGGTGGTAACATGGCGGGTTAGGTGTCGTTCGTCGCAGACTGGCAGTTTCGGCTTTCGGTTGGTTCCCGTTCCCCGGTTGCGCCGGGCGTTGTCGTTGTCGGTTTCGCGCTCGGAGGGAATCGGAACCCGCGCCGAGGAAGGGGAGCCGCTTGAGCGATTCCGGGACCGGCGCGCCCACCTCCGCGGCCGAGAGTCCCCCACGACGGACGCGGGCGGCCGCCGAGTCGTTCCATGCGCGGCGCCGCGGCGCGGTGGAATCGCAGCCTCCGGCCAGCGGGCCCGATCCGGTCCCCGAGTTCGAGCCGGTCACGCTGAGTGAGTCCGAACCGACCGAAAGCGGCTACGGACGTGAGCGGATGACGCTCCGCCGGCGCCTGCAGAAGGATCTCGACAGCGCTCCCCTGGCGGGACAGACCGGGCTCCGGCTGGACTACGCGGACAACGGCGTCTCGCGGATCCACCTTCCGGGCGAAACACGGAACACCGAGCCGGGACCGCTCGAGGGAGGGATCATCGGCACGCTCTGCGTCGCCGCCGGTCACCTTGCCGCGGCCTCGGTCGCTCCCGGGGTCGGAATCCGTCTCGTGGAGTACAAGGTCAACATTCTGGGAGTCGTCCAGGGCGACCTGCTCGCCATCGGCGAGGTCGTCCGCAAGGGCCGCACGCTGGTCTCCTGCCGCGTCGAGGTCGTAGAGGACAACGACCGCGTGGTGGCGGCGGGCTTGGCCACCTACCTCCTCCAGCAGGCGTAGGGGTTCGGCGCTTGTGCTCGGTGGCGCGGTACAGCGCGTCGATCCGGTCCGCAA
>VXWI01000078.1 GCA_009835985.1 Acidobacteriota bacterium
GCTCTCGGTGTAACTGTGAAAACCGGCTCAGCACACAAAATTGCTTACAGGCCCGGTCCCCGCGCCCGATGTCCATGCAGTTCGCCACCGGCCCGAGCCCGTGGGTCGGATAGAGGTTCGCGTTCCGGGTGCGCGAGTGCGCCCGCCGCCAGAGTCCCTCGCCGCGGTTCGCGAACTTCACCTCGCGAAGGTCGTGCAGGTAGCCGCCCTCGGCGTGGAGGACCTCCCCGAAGACCCCCATCCGGACCATGTGGAACACCATCATTTCCCAGCGGCCGTAGTTGCAGTTCTCCATCATCACGCAGTGCCGGCCGGTGCGTTCCGCGGTCTCGACGAGCTGCCAGCACTCGTCGATCGTGGTCGCGGCGGGTACTTCGGTGGCGGCGTGCTTGCCGTTTTCCATCGCCGCGACGCACACCGGGACGTGGAAGCGCCACGGCGCGGCGGTGAAGACGAGGTCGAGTTCCTCATCGGCGCACATCCGCTCGTAATCCCGTTCTCCCCGGGTGTAGAGCGTCGGATCGGGTCCGCCGGCCTCCCGGATGAAGTCCCGCGCCCGCTCGGCGTGCTCGGGCCGGATGTCGCAGACCGCCCGGATCTCGACGCCCGGCGAAGCCCGGTGCACCGCGAGCAGATTCCGGACGTGGACCGTCCCCATGCCGCCCACGCCCACAAAGCCGATCCGGACGTTCGGGACCTTCGGCGCGGTCAGGAGGCCCGCCGGAGCCGCCTGGACGCCCGCGAGCGCGGGGCCGGCGGCTGCCGCTCCCGCCCCTGCGGCCAGCAGTTGCCGGCGACTAATCTCTGCGCGCCCTCCGCGCAGGGCAGGCAAGCCCACTCTGCGACTTGTCCACGCCTGTCCGTCCGAGCGTCCCATACTGCTGGCTCGCAGACTACTGCAAAGAACCGCCGACGCGCGTCCCCGGCGCTCGGTTTGTTGGCTTGACCGTGCAGTGGGCAGACCGCGAAGCGCACTCGGGTCGCGCAGTGCCAGAGGAACGTGATCTCAAAGTCGCTGACTCCGGGTTACTACGCGGCCAACTGGCCCCTAGTCCACCTGCTCGCATTCTTGCTGCAGGCCTACCGCAGGCGTTCCTCTTCGAAAGTTCCCGTGACGCGAAGCGTCCCTCGAACGTCGCGTATCGTCCTGCCGGATGTCCCCACGCATCTGCCGCTGTTGGCAACCACACCAACGACGAAAAAGCCGTATTCCGAAGCCTCTTCAATGCCGCTGTACTCCGACTTCGAACTTATCACCATAGGTTCGATCTCGATCGATTCGGGGTTCAAGCGCCAACCTTCAGAGGGACGAAAGCGCCACCGGACCGGTCGAGCACCCACACAGTGAGCGTTAGTTTCGCCGTGTGAGAAGCGCATTCTCCGCGTCTCCACCACGACCGTTGTGGATTCGGAATCGCGTGCTTGCATGAAGTCCGCAAGACGAGAGTCGATGTCCGAAACATCAGACCTCAGGGCGTCCAAGTCGTCAATGATCTGGCCCTGCGTGCTACTCACCAAAGCGGCCAGCTCGTCTCCCACGAGTGCCATCTGAGCTCTGTCTTTGGCCGTGGACACGATGACGAGGATCGCGACAATCACAACGAGAGCCAAGAGAATGAACCAACCTGACAGCTTCTCGAAAATGACCTCGACCGTTTCACGGGCCTTGAAGAAACCGACCATTAGCACCACGATGAACATGAGGCCAGACAACAAGCGCGCGATCTCGTTGAAGGGTTCGAGCCAATCCATTGCCGATCCTCCTACTTACGACGTCGGGTCCGAAACCGACGCTAGGCACAATTCATGACAGCGCGCGGCAATCACCGTCCGGCTCCTCGCAGGGCACCGGGTCCCAAAACGAGCCGGTCAGCCCCACGCCGGCGAAGATAGCGCGAGCCTCCGTCGGAGTGCGCCGCGGCGCTTCGGGGTCGAGCCGGGAGCCGTACCAGACCCGCGAGAGGCGCCAGAGCTGGGGGACCGGCACGGCCGGTCCCGATTCCACTCCACGCCCGCGGCACCAGGCCTGAAGATCGTCTTCCGACCGGAAGAACAGCATGTTGGCTCAGGTGAAGCCGATGTCGTCCCACCAGTGCGCCGCGGGCACCAGCGAGTGGAAGACCCAGCCACATGGCTCCGGGCCGTCGTCCGCGACTTCGAGTCGCAACGGTTCTCCGGAGTGCGCGCAGCGCGACCCGACCGTCCCGCCCCGTCCCAGCGCCGCGGGGATCCCCAGCGCGTCCCAGGCGCAGTTCGCGTAATAGCGGACCCCCGCCGACTCGAAGGTGTGCTCGGTGGGAATCCCCGAGAAGGGGTTGGCCATCCGGATCGAGACTCCGTCCTCGCCGCTGACGATCGCCCGGCCCTCGCGGAGGCGGTCCCAGGCCTCGAGAACCGGTTCCACCTCCGATCCCAGCCGCTCGGCGACCCCGGCGGGCGAGGGGGCGATTCCGGTCTCCGCGAAGACCTCCAGGATCGCGGTCCTCACCCGCGTTGCGAACGTCACGGCGGCAGGCCGTTCCCTCAGTCCGCGGCGAGGACCTCGGCAACCGCCCGGTGCGCCTCCCGGATGGCGGCGTCGGAGTGCGGGCTGGCCGCCGAGTCGGTCCCCGCGATGGCGATCCGCCCGAAGGGCTGCCGCGCGGGAATGTGCGGGCGGTCGTCCGGAGTCCCGAAGGACCACTCCGGGGGGTCGAAGAGGGGGTTGTAGGAATAGGTGTAGCCGTGCGGCCAGCGGTTCACCGTGATCGCCGCGATGTCCCGCTGGTCGTCGAAGCCGCTCCGGCCGAGCATCCGGTTGAGCTGGTCGCGGATGTTCGCCTCCACGGTCTCGAAGGTAGTGTGGAGGAGCTCCATCCGGCCGATCCGGTGCTGCTCGCGCCGGGAGAGCCCGGGTTCGCACGGATAGCGGTTCATCCGGACCACCAGCGGCTCGTCCGGCGAGGTCGAAGTGCGGTAGTCACCGAGCGCGAGCTGCGGCGCGAGCCCGACCGAGGTGTGGTAGCCGCCGGGGGCCGCGATGGAGGAAACCCCCGCTTCGGTGAACGCCCGCCAGTTCCGGAGCAGCACGCTCGTGTACTGGAGCGGCGACTTCACCGGCCAGGAAAGGGCGTCCCGCTGGGCCTTCGGCAGTTCGGGCACCAGGTAGGGAATGATGTTGTGCCAGCAGGCGAGGACGACCCTCCCGGCGGCGACCGTACGTCCCCGGTCGTCCCGCACGTAGGTGACGCGGGCCGGGCCGCCGTCAACGGGCTCCACCCGGATGACGGTCGAGGACAGCCGGATCCGCGTCCGGTTCTCCCGGCGGTCCAGCATTCCGTAGTCGAGCGGCGCCATCACCACGTCTTCCATGGTGGATCCCGGGATGGCGCTCGGGATGAGCCCTCGCACGAGCAGCCGCGTGATCGTGGCGTTGCCGTCCGGGAAGTAGAGGTCCGGATCGCCCTCGTTCGCGCGGGCCTGGTTCTCCCGGCCGTGCTGGCCGCCCGGCTCGTCCGCAAGCGCGTCCCGCGGCGTCTCCGGAATTTCCATGCCTGAAAACCCCGGCAACCCCTCTTCCCAGGCGTAACGCGCCGGGTAGGCGTCGATCCCGGTGCAGAAGATTCCCTTCGGTTGATGGTCGAAGAACCAGACCACTCCGGGGTCGCACTTCGCGTGCTCGATCAGGAAGTCCCGGTAGCTGATGGTGGCCAGGAAGGCTTTCTTTCCCTCCGGCGACAGATCCGGGAGATAGTCCGGCTGCGCGTCGGCGTGGAGCCGGATCAGGTCGTTCCGCACCGCCTCCGGCATCGGCGAGTCGGCGAGGAACTCGGCGAGCGGCCGGCGTCCCGCGCCGGCGACCAACTGGTCCGTCCCCCAGGTCTCGCGGTCGAAGAACATCGCCCGCTGGAGGCCCAGGTTTCCGTAGGTGTCCGAAACTGCGGCGATGCTCTCGTAGTAGCGCTTCCGGTCGATCCCGATCTCCTCGAGCAGGCCTTCCGCGATCTCGCCGTATTGCGAGGGCGCCTCGACGTTCAGGGTGCCGCCGTTCATCAGGTAGGTCCGGCCGTCGAGCCGGAACTCGTTGCGTTTCGCGTGGCCGCCGAAGTCGTCGTGGTTGTCGAGGACGAGGATGCGGGCGTCCGGGCCCGCCCGTTTCGCGAAGTAGTGCGCGGCGGCAAGCCCCGAGATCCCGGCCCCCACCACCACCAGGTCGTACGCCTCGCCGGTGTCGGTCGCGGTCCACTCGCGGCCCTCGTGGGCGAACTGGTGCGCGACCTCGAACGACCCCTCGTGGGAGCCGCGCATCCCGGTGCGGAGCGGCGGGTAGTCCGTCTCGCCCGCCCGGTCGATCTCCGCCTGGAACTCCGGGACCTCGCGGCAGGCGAGGGCCGCCCCGGTGAGGGCGACCGGAACCCCGGAGAGGAAATCGCGGCGACTGACGCCGTCTCCGAACGGGCGGTACGTCTTCGTCGGCGAGGTCATGGTCGGGCCTCCGGTTGGCGTGCGGCGCCGCGTCCTCCGCAGGATAGGATCGGATGGCTGCCCTCGGCCGGCGGAAGGGACGAACACCGCTTGTACCACATTTGCCCCCGCCGCGACGCCTTGCCGCCGGGGTTTCCGGCCCGATTCCGGTGGCGCCGTTGATTCCGCCAGCGCCGTTTTCGGTTCCGGGGAGCGAAGGCAAGTTCCGGCGGGTTCACGCCGTCGTGCGGCGGGTGCCGGAGGGCCGGGTGACCACCTACGGCCGGGTGGCGCGCGCGGTGACTGCCGCCGGATATCCGCTCTCGGCGCGGGCGGCCGGCTGGGCGCTCCGGAACTCTCCCGAGGGCGTTCCCTGGCACCGGGTGGTGAACGCCGAGGGCGCGCTCTCCGCTGAACTCAGCGGGAACTGCGAACCCGGCCGGCAGCGGGCGCTGCTCGCCGGGGAAGGCGTCCCCTTCGACGAGCGGGGCCGCGTGCGGCTCGACCGGTGCCTCTTCGATCCCGCCGACTCGGACGCGTTCTTCTTCCCCGGCGGGGAGGCCTCCCCGTGACGGCGGCCCGCACGCGGTTCCGGCCGACCCGGGTGGATGCCGCGGGGCTCCTCTGCGCCGCGCTCTACCTCGGCCTCGCGTCGCTTGCCCGGGGCCCCGGCGATCCGGGAGTCGCTTCGTTCCTGTTGATCTCGGCGGCGGCCGCGGCGCTGACGTTCGCGGTCTACGCCTGGTCGTCGAAGGAGCCGGGCCGGGTCTCCCTGGGGCGGCTCCTGCTCTGGGCGGTTGTGTTTCGGGTCATCGGCCTCTTCGGGGGACCGTTCTTCGAAGACGACTACTTCCGCTACCTCTGGGACGGCTACCGCTTCGCGCAGGACGGCACCCCGTACGGGCTGGCTCCGGAGGCCTTCTTTGCCGACCCCGCGGTCCCGGCGCTCTTCCAGGGAATCCTCGACCGGATCAACTTCCCGGAGCTGCCGACGATCTACGGCCCGGGGACGCAGCTTGCCTTCCTCCTCGGCTACGGCGTTGCGCCCGGCAGCGTGGCGGCGCTGCAGGCCGTCTTCATCCTCTTCGACCTGCTCACGATCGGCGTCCTGCTGCGGCTGGCGCCGCCCCGCGCCGTCCTGCTCTACGCGTGGTGTCCCCTGGTGGTGAAGGAGGTGGCCTTCACCGCCCACCCCGACGGCTTCGCGGTCTTCTTCGTGCTGGCCGCGGTCCTGCTCGCCAAGCGGGAGCGGCTGCACGCCGCGGCCGCGCTCCTCGCTTTCGGCGCGGCGGCGAAAGTCCTCGCGCTGGTGGTGGTCCCGTTCGTGCTGCGTCGGGTCCGCTGGACCCACTGGGCGGTCTTCGGCGGAGTGGTGGCGCTCCTCTACCTGCCGTTCGCCTGGCAGGGGGGCAGCGACCTCCCGACGCTCTTCGTGTTCGCGCGCGAATGGGAGTTCAACGCCTCGGTCTTCGCACTGCTGACGCCGCTCGTGCCCAACGTGGCCGCCCGGGTCGTCTGCGGGGGGTTGTTCCTCGGGGCTGCGGCGTGGCTCTACTCTCGCGAACGGGGTTCCGGCCGGAACGTTCCCCCCGGCGACCGGCTCTACGGCCTGCTCCTCGTCCTGGCGCCGGTGGTGAATCCCTGGTACCTGCTGTGGGTGCTGCCCTTCGCGGCGATCCGTCCGAGCCTCTGGGCATGGACGGCTTCGGTGGCGGTGCTGCTTTCCTACGCCACCGGACTGAATCTCCAGGACATGCACCTCCATCCCTTCGGGCATCCGCCGTGGGTGCCGGCCGTGGAGTACGGGGTGATTGCGCTTGCGCTCGCGGCCGGCATCGTCTGGCGCCGGAAGGCGGCCTCGCGGGAGGGGAGGGCATGTACCGCGGGCTGAGGGTCGGCGCCGTCGCCCCCGCCCGGGACGAGGAGCGGAGCATCGGTCCCGTCGTGAGGGATCTGCTCGCGCTCACGGATGCGGCGGGCGGGCGGCTGATCGACGAGTTCGTGGTGTGCGACAACGGCTCCACCGACGGGACGGCGTTCCGGGCGCAGGAAGCCGGGGCCCGGGTCGTGCGTCAGGATCGGCCGGGCTACGGCATCGCCTGCCTGACCGCCCTGGCGTCGCTCGCGCCCGCGGACGTGGTGCTGTTCACCGACGGGGACGGATCCTTCGTCGCGGCCCAGGCCGAGAGTCTGCTCGCCGAGGTCGCCGGAGGCGCGGACCTCGTGATTGGATCCCGGGTGCACGGCCGCGCCGAGGCGGGTGCGCTCTCGTTGCCGCAGGTGGCGGGGAACCGGGTCGCCGCCCTCCTGATCCGCGTGCTCTGGGGGCAGCGGATCAGCGACCTCGGACCCTACCGGGCCATCCGGGCCGTTTCGCTGCGCCGGATCGCGATGCAGGACCGGGCCTACGGGTGGACCGTCGAGATGCAGATCAAGGCGATCCAGCACGGTCTCAAGGTCGTCGAGATCCCGGTGGACACCCGGAGGAGACGCTACGGCCGGTCCAAGGTCGGGGGCACGATCCGCGGCGTCGCGGGCGCGAGCGCCGGCATCCTGGGAAAGATCGCTAGGCTATGGGTAGAACAGAAATCCCAAGCCCTCCGGACAGGCCGGAGAAAGGAGGTGGATCGCTCATGAAGAGCGAAGGAATGACCGGGAACGGGCTGCGGCGCCCCGTGCTGGCGGTGCTGACCGTCCTGGCGGCTGGAGCCTGGCTCGGAGCCAGCAACTGCGCGACGAACGGGTTGGACCCGCTGGTCTCGTGGGCAGATCACGACAACACGAACGCCGACACCATCGATCACGCCGCGTGGCAGGCGGTTCTGGACGGCTACCTGCGCACCGACGATCCCTCGGGTGTCCACCTGTTCGATTACGGCGGACTCAAGGCGAACGGGGCCGACCGGGGACGCCTCCAGGGGTACATCGCGCACCTCGAGGGGGTGGACCCGCGCCGTTACTCACGCGACGAGCAGATGGCCTACTGGATCAACTTCTACAACGCGCTCACCGTCGAGACGGTGGTCGAGGAGTATCCCGTGGACTCCATCAAGAAGATCCACGAAGGGATCGTGCCCCTGTCCGGTCCCTGGGGCGACCGGCGCGCCACCGTCGCCGGGCAGCGGCTGACGCTCGACAACATGGAGCACGACATCCTGCGCGCGCTCTGGCGGGATCCCCGGATCCACTACGCGGTGAACTGCGCGAGCATCGGCTGCCCGAACCTGATGCCGACGGTGTTCACCGCGGCGAATCTCGAGGAGATGATGGATGCGGCGGCGCGCGCCTACATCAACCACCCGCGGGGTGTTGAGCTCCTGGACGAGGCGTTCGGCGTCGTCTCGAGCATCTACACCTGGTTCCAGGAGGACTTCGGCGGCAGCGAGACCGGCGTGGTCGAGCATCTGCTCCTTTACGCGGAGCCCGAACTCGCGGAGCACCTCCGGAGCTTCGAGGGCGGTTTCGACTACGAGTACGACTGGGACCTCAACGACGCGAGTTGACGTCAAGCGGTCCGGAAGGGGGGCACCCGGCTTCCTGTCCGGAGCCAGGCGGCTAGTTCGTCATGAAGCTGTAGGTGACGCCGAGTCCGATCACCCGCGACGCGGCGGTGTTCCGGCCGCCGATGATCCGGCCGAAGAACCCGCTGACGCTGATCGTGTCGTTGACGCTGGCCAGCACGCGGCCGCCGAGCAACTGGGCGTCCTCCTGAAGCTCGGGGAAGCGGTCGGGCGAGAAGCCCGGGCCGCCGATGTCCAGCCCCGAATCGCTGCCGTTCACCATGCGGTAGTCGGCGGCGATCGTGATCCGGTCGTTCACCGGGAAGAAGCCCGCCAGGTTGATGAAGGTGTCCGAAGGGATGTCGTTCGAGCGGGAGCGGTAGCCGACCTCGCCGGACGCGCCGAAGCGGTCGCCGAACTTGCCGACCAGGACCGATCCCTCGAACCCGTTCCCGCCGTCTCCGAGCGAGTTGATGTAACCCGTCTCGTAGCCGCCCGCGGCAATCACTCCGGCCCGGATCGCCACGCTGGGGGCGCCCTGCGTCACCAGTTCGTCCACCACTCTCCAGGTCACGGAGACGTTCGTGTCCACGAGGCCGCTGAAGCTCTCCTCCGGCGTCGGGCCCACCGGGCCGGGAATGTGGCTGCGGCCCAGACCGGACCTCAGGTCCACGGCGATCGCGTCGGTGATCGCGTAGTTGACGTCGAGCCAGCCGGTGGTCTGCGAGAGGTTGGCGCCGTCGCCCGGCGTCGGGCCCTTGACGTCGGCCCGGTAGAACTCGGTGGCGGCCTGGTGTCCGTAGGTGATGGTGATCGAGCCGGTCCGCGGTTCGGCGATCCAGGGGGACCCCTGGGCGAAGCCGGACGCGGCGGAAAGGACGAGGAGGGCCGCCGCGAAGGCGGCCGTCGCGAGGAAGCGGCGGGTCCGTTTCATCGGAACGCGCCTAGAGCCGGAACCGGCGGCTGAGGAAGTAGTGGACGGTCTCCATCCGCAGCTTGCAGTCCTCGACCTCCGCTCCACAAAGCGCCTGGACCGCCTCGTCATCGGCCGTCCCGGCTTCTTCGCCCTCGTAGGCGGCCTCGAGGCTCCGGGTGAGGCTCATCGCCCGGTCCTTGTCCAGTTCGTTCTTCTGGAGCGGGCAGCCGTCGCACACGAGCTCCTTGAAGGTGAGCGCCTTCCCCTGCGCGTAGGCGGCGCGGGGGCTGAGCTTGCCGGCGCCGACGCCGATGGACCCGGATGCCGCTTCGGATGGCGACAGGGTTCCCAGACCGGCGGTGAGCAACGCTCCCGCGAGAATCGTTCGAATCATCGGTAACCTCCTTGATGCAGGTAGCGGAACGGATACGCGGGACGACCCCACCGGATCGTTACCGGCCGTTCCCCGCTGACGTGTCTGCTTACCGTGTGGCGCCCCACTGTACCGGGTATTGCGGTGTTTTGTTCGGCATCCTGAGTGCGGCGTCCGACACGCCGTTCGGCGCCCCATGAGAACGCCCATTTCCCACCCCTGGGACGTTTCGCCGCGGCGGGCCGGCGCGATCCAGCGGGAACTCGCCGGGCGGGTCGAGCGCGAGACCCCGGCCAGGTTCCAACCCGCGGTGGTGGCGGGACTCGATGCCGCGTTCCCCACGGGAGGCAAGGAGTGCGTTGCGGCGGCGGTGGCGTGGTCGGTGCGGGAACGCCGGGTGCTGGAGGAGCGGGTGGTCCGCCGTCCGCTGACGTTTCCCTACGTTCCGGGGCTCCTTTCCTTTCGCGAGGCGCCGGCCGTCCTCGCCGCGCTCGCGGAGCTCGAGACCCCGGCGGACGCGCTGCTCTGCGACGGCCACGGGCTCGCGCACCCGCGCCGGTTCGGCCTGGCATGCCATCTCGGCGTCCTGACCGGGACTCCGGCGGTCGGCTGCGCGAAGAGCGTCCTGGTCGGCGAGCCCGGCCAAGTTGCTGATTCGCGGGGCTCGCAGGGTCCGCTCGAGCATCGCGGCGAGCGGATCGGGACCGTTCTCCGGACGCGCGACCGCGTGCGGCCGGTGTTCGTGAGCATCGGCCACCGGATGGATCTCGAGTCCGCCGTAGAGTTGGTCCTGGCTTGCGCCATAGGATTTCGGCTCCCGGAACCGATCCGCCGCGCCGACCGGCTGGTGAGTGAGGCCCGGAAACTCTGACCGCGGAGGCAGGAGGCATGCGATGGTTCAGGAAGGCCCGAGAGCGCGGTTCGCCGCGGTGGCGCTCGTCGCCGGGTTGGCGGCGGCCTGCGGAAGCGGCGATCCGGCGCCGTCCGGCGCAGCAGCTCCCGTGGACCTGACGCCTCCGGCGCTCGAGCAGGAGGGTGCGGCGGCGTTCGCGGCGCTCGCCCTCGACTGCGTGACGAAGGAGTATCCGTACGGCCTGCGGGTGCGCCTCGAGGGCCCCGACGACCTCGGCCTGCCCCGGGACCTGACGCCGGTTTTCTACGGGTGCTACGACTGGCATTCGGCGGTCCACGGACACTGGCTGCTCGCGCGGCTGACCCGGGGGTTCCCCGGTGCGGGCTTCGCTGCCGGCGCCCGGGCGGCCCTCGATCGGAACCTCACCGGGGAGCGCGTCGCCGGCGAGCTGGCTTTCGTCTCGAAGGAGGGCCGGCGCGGGTTCGAGCGCCCCTACGGCCTTGCCTGGCTGCTCCAGCTCGACGCCGAGCTGGCCGAGTGGGCCGCCGATCCGTCGTCATCCGGCGACGACCGCGGCCGGGCCGCCGGCTGGCGCCAGACGCTCGCGCCCCTGGTCGAAAACGCGGTGGAACGGCTCAGTGAGTTCCTCGAGAAGCTGGAACACCCGGTCCGCGTGGGCGAGCACAAGCAGACGGCCTTTTCGGTGGGACTGATCTATGACTGGGCGGCCTCGGTGGGTGATCAGGGGATGCAGGACCTCCTCGCGGCCCGGGCGCGGGCCTGGTACGGCGGCGACCGTGACTGCCCGGTGGACTACGAACCGTCGGGACAGGATTTCCTTTCACCCTGTCTGGCGGAGGCCGACTTCATGCGGCGGGTGCTGCCGTCCGGGGAGTTCGCCACCTGGCTCGACGGGTTCATGCCCGGCCCGCTGTCACGGACCCTGGAACCGGTGCACGTTCCCGCCGATGAGGAAGATGCGTTCGGACATCTCCACGGCCTGCATCTGAGCCGCGCCTGGATGCTGCAGGGCATCGTGAGCGCCCTCCCCGAGGGTGATCCGCGCCAGGCGGGAATGGCGGCCCTCGCCAGCCGGAACGCCGAAGCCGGCTTCGCAGGCGTGGATCCCAACAACTACGTCGGGAGTCACTGGCTCGGCAGTTTCGCCACGTACCTGGCGACCCGCCGCGGGATCAGGGACTAGCGGCGGGACGGCTTGGAGCGCCGGCTTCAGCCGGCACAGCCCGCCGGGGGCGGGCGGCGGCGAAGACCTCAGACGCCTTCAGGACGCACCGTTCGAAGACCTGACTCTCCTTTGAACCCGGACGTTCAGCGATATAGCAGGAACGCGTCCCGCAGCGGCGCGAAACCCTCCCCCTCGGCGTCCCCGGCGTCGGCAATCTCCGCCGTGGTGTGCCCGGCCTCGATGCCCGCCCGAATGTCCGGGCTACCCCCAAGGATGTCGATCGGCAGGCGAACCAGCTCGTACTCGTAGGGCGGTGGCCGCCAGGCGAACTCGGCCGGCCACAGCCGCCGGGCCTGGTTCAGGACGGCGATCCCGGTGCGCCAGGGCAGGTAGGCATTCCGGTCCGTCACGTGCTGCATCACGCCGCCGCATTCTTCGCCGGCGAACTTGTGGAAGGTGGGCCGGAACCGGACGGGCCGGAAGTGGACGCCCGGGAGTTCCTCCCCGGCCAGGGCGTCCGCCAGCCGGACCCCGTCCACCCACGGGGCGCCGCAGACCTCGAAGGGCCGGGTCGTTCCCCGGCCTTCGGAGAGGTTCGTCCCCTCGATCAGGCAGCCCCCCGGATACACGGTGGCCGTGTCCAACGTCGCCATGTTCGGGGACGGCGGGATGAACGCGAGCCCGGTCTCGTCGAGCCACTGCTCCCGGCTCCACCCGTCACAGCCCACGATCACCAGGTCCGCACCGATCCTGTGATGGCGGTTCACGAGTCCCGCGATCTCGCCGGCGGTCATCCCGTGCCGGTTCGGGAGCGAGTAGAGCCCCACGAAGGAGCGGTGGTCGTCCCGGATCAGGTTGCCCTCCACCGCGCCGCCGATCGGGTTCGGACGGTCGAGGACGACGATGCGCTTGTTGTGCTCGGCGGCCGCCTCCATGGCGTGCGCCATGGTCCAGACGTAGGTGTAGTAGCGCGAGCCGACGTCCTGAATGTCGAAGACGAGGGCGTCGAGGCCCTCCAGCATCGCCGCCGTGGGACGCCGGGTGGGCCCGTAGAGGCTGTGGACGGGGATGGGGCCGTCGCCATCCGCGATCTCGATGAGATCCTGCTCGACGGCGTCGAAGCCGTGCTCGGGGGCGAAGAGAGCGGCCAGCGTCACCCCCGGCAGTCCGGCCACCACGTCGCGGGCGTGGCGGAAGGACGCATCCACCGACGAGGGGTTCGCGATCAGCCCGACGCGGAGCCCCTTGAGCAGCTCGCCCATCTCCGGGAGCCGGTCGAGCCCGGTCCGGACCCTGGACGTCTTCATCGAGGAAAGACTACGCAATCAGGACTTGGCGGGTTCACGGGAGTCGCGACCGAGCCGCCTCCAACTCGCGCCGCGCCAGCCACCGGTGGGATACTTGGCCGCGTGCGGCCGGGACACACCCGGCTGCCGGGGAGGTCCGCCGTGTTCGCTCGTTCCACCGTTTCCGCTGTCTTGCTGGCGCTTTTCGCCGCCATCCTCGCGCCGTCCTTCGCTCTCGCCGAGGACGACCGCTGGAGTCCGGAGCTCTCCATGAAGTACCACCGGGTCGGCTCGGTCGCCATCTCTCCGGACGGGACGCTCGTCGCGTTCGCGGTCACCGAGCCGCTCATGGAGGGCGAGAAGTCCGAGTACCGGACCCAGATCCACGTGGTCCCGGCGGCGGGCGGCGACGCGGTCGCCTACACCACCGGCGAGAACTCCGCGAACTCGCCGGCTTTCTCTCCGGACGGGCGCTTTCTCGCCTTCCTCCGGAAGGGGGAGGAAAACCAGCAGGTCTGGCTGCTGCCGCTGGCGGGCGGCGAGGCCTACCAGGCGACCCACGCGGAGAACGGGGCGCGTTCCTTCCGGTTCTCGCCGGACGGCTTCAGCATCGGCTACCTGATGACCGATCCCGAGACCGAGGAGGAGAAGACGCGGAAGAAGGAGAAGCGCGACGTCGAACTGGTGGATCAGGACTTCAAGTACGGCCATCTCTACGTGAGCCTGGTGTCCGACCGCTACGCCCCCGATGCCGAGGATCGGCGCCTCACTCGCGGCGACTACCACGTCTCGGGCTGGGACTGGTCGAGCAGCGACCGCATCGTCTTCAGCCACCAGGACGATCCGCGCATCAACACGAACCGCCGCTCGGGGGATCTGTCGGTGGTGAACCTGGGGGACGGGCAGGTCAACCTCCTCCACGGCGGCCCGGGGATCGAGACCTCGCCGAGGGTCTCTCCCGACGGCCAGACGGTGGCGTTCCGCTCCACGGGAGACCAGCCGGAGCCGATCGGGCTCGGTGACGTCTACGTGATGCCGGTCATGGGCGGCGAGCGGGTGAAGCTCGCCGAGACGAAGGACCGGAGCCCGGGAATCCTCGGCTGGTCCCGCGACGGCTCGCTCGTCTACGTGGCGGAAGCCGAGCGCACCTCGCGGCGTCTCTTCGGGCTGCCGGCGGACGGGGGAGATCTCGTGGAGCTGACTCCCGGTGAGGGCGTCTTCCGCTCCACCGCCGTCGCGACCGCCGCCGATGTGATGGCGTTCACCCACGAGACGCCGGAGACGCCCTGGGATGTCTTCGCCGCCGACCTTGCGAAGGGAGGGGGCGCCGCCGCGGCCTTCGAGCCGCGCCGCCTCACCGACCTCCACAAGGACGTGGCGCGCCCCGCCATGGGGAAGACCAGCGTCCTCACCTGGACCTCACCGGACGGCACCCCCGTGGAAGGCCTTCTGACCCTCCCGGTGAACTACGAGGAAGGCAGGCGCTATCCGCTGGTGCTGAATGTCCACGGCGGGCCCGCGGGGGTCTATTCCGAGACCTTCACCGGCGCCCCGTCCATCTACATGCTCCAGTACTTCGCGCAGGAAGGGTTCGCCATCCTGCGGCCCAACCCGCGCGGCTCCACCGGCTACGGCAAGGAGTTCCGCTACGCCAACATCATGGACTGGGGCTTCGGGGACATGGACGACCTGATGGCGGGGGTGGACCTCGTGATCGAGCAGGGCGTGGCGCAGGCCGACCGGCTCTACATCATGGGGTGGAGCTACGGGGGCTACATGACCTCGTTCGCGGTCACCCGCACCGACCGTTTCGTGGCCGCCAGCATGGGCGCCGGGCTGCCCAACCTGATCAGCATGGTTACCACCACCGATATCCAGGACTACCTCGCGGGCCACATGGGCGGCGACTTCTGGGAGGACTACGAGGTGTACGAGGCCCACTCGGCGATCTACCGCATCGCGGAGGTGACCACGCCGACGCAGGTGATCCACGGGGCCCAGGACCTCCGGGTGCCCTTCACCCAGGGGCAGGAGTTCTACCGGGCGCTCGACCGCCGCGGGATCCCCACCGAGTTCGTCGTCTATCCCCGGACCCCGCACGGACCCCGGGAGCCGAAGTTCCTGATGGACGTCTCGGAGCGCATCCTGACCTGGTTCCGGGCGCACACGCCGGAGGAAGCGACCGACGACACGGCGAACAGCCGCTGAGCGGCTGGCGCTCCCTTTCGGGCCGCTACACTTCGCGCCTTCCGGTCCCGAATGGGCGGGACCCTGAGCACTTCGCGGCCCGGCTCCGCCGGCTCTCCCCCGGCCGAGCCCGCGCATCTCACCGAGTGAGGAAGACCCTTTGATTCGCAGACAGGATGCCCTCGACTACCACCTGAGCGGACGGCCCGGGAAGGTCGAAGTCCGGCCCACCAAACCCACCCGGACCCAGCGGGACCTCTCGCTCGCCTACAGCCCCGGGGTCGCCGAACCGTGCCGGGAAATTCACGAGGCTTCGGAACGGGTGTTCGACTACACGGCCCGTGGCAACCTCGTGGCCGTCGTCTCGAACGGCACCGCCGTTCTCGGCCTCGGCAACATCGGCCCCCTCGCCGCCAAGCCGGTGATGGAGGGGAAGGGCGTCCTCTTCAAGCGGTTCGCCGACATCGACGTCTTCGACATCGAGCTCAACGTCACCGAGCCCGAGGAGGTGGTCCGGGTGGTGAAGGCCCTCGAGCCCACCTTCGGCGGCATCAACCTCGAGGACATCAAGGCGCCGGACTGCTTCTACATCGAGTCGCGCCTCCGCGAGGAGATGGACATCCCCGTCTTCCACGACGACCAGCACGGCACCGCGATCATCTCCGGGGCCGCCTTCCTGAGCTGGCTCGAACTCACCGGCAAGGACCCCGCCGAGGTCCGGCTGGTCATCAACGGCGCCGGCGCCGCCGGCATCGCCTGCGCCGAACTCGCCGAGAGCCTCGGGGTGCTCCACGAGAACGTCGTGATGTGCGACTCGCGCGGCGTCATCCACACCGGCCGCGAGTCGGGCATGAACGAGTTCAAGGAGCGCTATGCCCTCGACACCTCGATGCGGACCCTCGACGACGCCATGCGCGGCGCCGACGTCTTCATGGGCCTGTCGGTGAAGGACGCAGTCTCGAAGGAGATGGTCGTCTCGATGAACGCGCAGCCGCTCGTGATGGCGATGGCCAACCCGGACCCGGAAATCACCTGGGAGGACGCCATGGACGCCCGCAGCGACGTCTTCATGGCCACCGGGCGTTCGGACTATCCGAACCAGGTCAACAACGTGCTCGGGTTCCCCTTCATCTTCCGGGGCGCCCTCGACGTGCGGGCCCGCACGATCAACATGGAGATGAAGCTGGCCGCCGCCCGGGCGCTCGCGGCGCTCACCAGGGAGGACGTGCCCGACTCGGTGATGCGCGCCCACGGCAAGGAGCGGATGTCCTTCGGTCCGGAATACCTCATTCCCTCGCCGTTCGACTCCCGGGTCCTCCTCTGGGAGGCGCCCGCGGTGGCCGAGGCCGCGATGGAGAGCGGCGTCGCGCGCATCCAGATCGATCTGGACCAGTACGGCGCCCGGCTCGAGTCCCGCCTCGGTCTCGAGCGCGAGGTGATGCGCCAGGTGATCGGCCGCGCGAAGCGCAACGCCCGCTCGGTGGTCTTCCCCGAAGGCGAAGAGCCCAAGATCCTGCGCGCCGCGCAGCACCTCCTCGACGAGGGCATTGCCGAACCCATCCTGTTGGGCCGGCCGCAGGTCATCCGGGACGCCTGCGAGACCCTCGGCATCGAGGTGAACGGCGCCCGGGTGGTGGACATCACCGATTCCGAGCGCAGCGAGGGGTACGCGCGGCAACTCGTCGCGATCCGGCAGCGCCGCGGGGTGGGCCCCGCCAAGGCGCGGGAGCTGATGAAGAACCCGAGCGTCTACGGGGCGATGATGGTGAACCTCGGGCACGCGGACACGATGGTCGCCGGGGTCACCCAGCACTACCCCGAGACCATCCGCCCGGCGCTCCAGATCGTCCGGATGCGCGACGACGTCCGCCGCGTCGCCGGCGTCTATCTCATGGTGTTCCCGAACGAGATCAAGTTCTTCGCCGACGCGACGGTGAACATCGATCCGACCGCCGAGGACCTCGCCGACATCGCCATCCAGACCGCCGAGGTGGCAAGGCGCTTCAACGTCGAGCCCCGGGTGGCGATGCTCTCGTTCTCCAACTTCGGAAGCGCTCCCCACGAGCGGTCCAACAAGGTGCGCGAGGCGGTGGAGATTCTGCGCGAGCGGGCCCCTGAGCTGGTGGCCGACGGCGAGATGCAGGCGGACACCGCGGTGGTGGACGACCTCCTCCGGGGGACCTATCCCTTCTCCCGACTGGACCGGGCCGCCAACGTGCTGATCTTCCCGAGTCTCGAAGCCGGGAACGTGGCCTACAAGCTGCTCCAGCGGCTCGGCGGCGCGGAGGCGATCGGCCCCATCGTGACCGGTCTCCGCCGCCCCGTCCATGTGCTCCAGCGCGGCGCCGAGGTGGAGGAGATCGTCAACGTGGTCGCCATCGCGGTGGTCGAGTCGCAGGAGACCTCGGGACCGCCGGACCTGTTCCACCAGGGCTGACGGCGGGCCGGGAGCCGGAGTGCCGCGCGACTCGGCGGTAACCGGCAACCCGCCGCGCCCCTCCCCGGCGCGGATCCACTCCCTGGACGCGCTGCGCGCGGTGATGATGCTGCTCGGGCTGGTGCTGCACACCGCCCTCAGCTACGTCCCCGAACTGTCGTCCGGCGAGTGGCCCTACCAGGACCGGCAGGCGAGCGACGGGTTCGGCTGGCTGGTCAGCCTCATCCACACGTTCCGGATGCCGGCGTTCTTCGCGGTAGCCGGATTCTTCGCGGCGTTCCTGGTCGAAAGGCGCGGCACGGGCGCGTTCCTCCGCCACCGCCTGAGCCGGATCGGCGTTCCGCTGGCCGGCGGCTGGATCCTGCTCTTCCCGCTGACCGCGGTCGCCTGGGTCTTGGCGGCGTCCCGCTCCGGCGTTCCGTTGGCGCCGGGGCCCGGGCCGGAGGCCGGCGGGTTCGATCTGATGCATCTCTGGTTCCTGTACCAGTTGCTGATCCTGTCGGCAGCCGCCGCTCTCTTCCGGTCCGCATTCCTCCGGTTCTGGCCGGTGGGAGCGCGCCGGCTAGCCGACGTTGCGCGGAAGCTGCTCGCCCGCCGCTGGGCGTTTCTCGTGCTGGTGGGGATCACCGCGCTGACGCTCGCGCCGATGGAAGCCTGGGAACTGGAGACCGACGGCACGCTGCTGCCGCCGCTGCGGCTGCTGTTGGCCCACGGGGTCTTCTTCATCTTCGGCTGGTTGGAGCACGGCCGCGGCGGGAGCTTCGGCCACCTCCGCGACCGCTGCCTGGCGCGCCTCGGAGGCGGCCTCTTCTTCCACACCCTCTACCTGGCGGTGGTGGTGCCGTACATCGGGATGGCGCCCGTGGAGGCGCCCTTCGCGCACGGTGCCGGGATGGCCCTGCTCGCCGCTTCGATGTGGCTCTTCGTCCTCGGCTTCCTCGGCCTGTTCCGCCGCTGGCTCGACGCTCCAAGCCCCGGCTGGCGCTATCTCTCCGACGCCTCCTACTGGATGTACCTGGTCCACCTGCCGCTCACCGTCGCGCTGCCGCCGCTGCTGGCGGGGTGGGACGGTCCCGGTCTCATCAAGTTCGCGCTCGCCCTCGGTGTTGCATCCGCCATCACTCTTGTCACCTACCACTACGGGGTGCGCTCCACCTGGGTGGGGAAGCGCCTGAACGGCCGCCGTTATCCCCGGGTCTTCCCCCGGCGGGCGTCCACGTAGCGGCTAACCTAAGGGGTACGCACAACCGCCGACTCCATGGCCTTTGCCGGCATCCGCTTCCGCGATCTCGTGGCGGTCGTGGGCGTCGCTGGCGTGCTGATGGCCGGAGCGGTGCTGCTCCACCAGGCGCGCCCGCGAGTGGCGGGGCGCTCCCCAGAGCAGATCCGGGCGAGCGGCGAGTGCGCGAACTGCCACCGCAACGAGACGGGCGCCGTGGTAGCGCAGTTCGAGATGAGCGCGCACGCGGGCGCCGGGGTGACCTGCCTCGACTGCCACCAGGTGCGTCCCGGACAGACGGCCCTCGAACACCACGGGTTCGAGATCACCACGGCCACGACCGCGCTCGCCTGCCAGGACTGCCACGCCGACGAGGTGCGCCAGTTCGAACGCAGCCGCCACGCGCTCCCCGCCTACGCGGCCGTCATGGGGACGGAGGGGTATCCCGCGACGTTCCCCGCCGAGCGGATCGCCCGCGCCGAGGAGATCCATCCTGGGGCGGTCCAGCGCCCGCCGAACGCGCTCGCGCAGCTCGAGGGTTCGCCGACCACGGTCTCCGGTTGCCTCGGCTGCCACGACATCGGGCGGCCGAACGCCGACGGCTCCATTGGCACCTGCACCGCCTGCCACAGCCGGCACTCCACCGCGATCTCGCTCGCGCGGGCGCCGGCCACCTGCGGGCAGTGCCACATGGGTCCGGACCACGCGCAGAAGGAGATTTACAGCGAGTCGAAGCACGGCATCCTCTTCGAGGCCCAGCGGCACTTGATGAACCTGGACGCCGAACCGAAGCTGCTCACCGCCTTCGACATGCCGGTGCCCACCTGCGCCACCTGCCACCTGAGCGGCCTGGAAGGCGCCAAGGTGACCCACGACACCACCGAGCGGCTCTCCTGGTGGCTCTTCGCCCCGGTCTCCGAGAAACGGCCGCACTACGACCAGGCGCAGGCCGAGATGCAGGGCATCTGCCTCAAGTGCCATGCCGAGAACCAGGTGAAGCAGTTCTATGCCGACGCCGAGGCGCTGGTCGAGACCACGAACGCCCGGGTCTCCCGGCTCATGGAGCGCATGGCCGAGGTGCAGGAGGCGGGCCTCCTGACCGAGGCGCCCTTCGACGAGCCGCTCGATTTTCTGTTCTTCGACGCCTGGCACTACGCGGGACGCACGGTGAAACACGGGGCCTTCATGGACGGCGCCGACTTCGTGCAGTGGCACGGTACCTACGACCTCATCAACCGGATCACCGAGATCGAGGAACGGATCGGAGCGCTTTCACCGGAGTGACCCGGGTCCGCGCGCGCCTACCGGGAACGCCGCCGGCGATCCCGTGAATCTGTCCCTCCCGCGCCTGCGCCGCCACCGACGGCTCCTGCTCGAGGTCTTCCTCGCCGGGAACCTCCTCTTCCTCGCCGTGGACATCTTCTTCGCTCACTCGGTGAACTCCTTCCGCGAACCGGTCGAGTGGCTGCCGCTGTGGTTCTCGCTGGCCGGCGGCCTGGTGCTCTTCGGGCTGCTCGCCTCCGGGCGCGGGCCCGACGCTCCCACGCTGCGGTGGGCCGGGGCCGTGATCGGCGCCCTATCGGTGGGGGTGGGGATCTGGGGAACGATCCTGCACCTCGAGAGCGCCTTCTTCCGCCGTTTCGCCCTCGACGGCCTTGTCTATGCGGCGCCCTTCGTGGCGCCGCTCGCCTACGCCGGGATCGGGTTCCTGCTGCTCGCCAACCGCGCCGGCCTCTTCCGTCCCGCCGATGACGATTTCGGCTGGGGTCAGTGGGTGACGATGTTCGCGGCCGGCGGGTTCGCGGGCAACTTCGTGCTCTCGCTGCTCGACCACGAACAAAACGGCTTCTCCTACTGGACCGAGTGGATTCCGGTCGCGGCGGCGGCGCTGGCCGTGTCCAGCCTGGTACTCGTCGGGCTGCGGCGCGCGCCGGCGCCGGGACTGGTCCGCCTGGCGGTGCTGACGCTGCTCCTCCAGGTGGGTGTCGGACTCCTCGGCTTCTGGCTCCACCTCGATGCCGGCATCAGCGCCATCGGCGGGCGGCCCTTCGAGGCGTTCGTCCATGGAGCGCCGCCGTTCGCGCCGCTCCTGTTCGCCGATCTGGCGGTCCTCGCCGGAATCGGCATGCTGGCGCTCCCGGCGTCGTCCGCTCCGGCGCCGACGGACCGCCGTTAGCCGGTCGCCCGCGGCATCCCGCGCGCCCGCCAGACGAAGTAGATCGCCGGGAAGACCACCAGCACCACGGCCGCCGCGGTGATGACCCCGCCCACCATGGGGGCGGCGATCCGCTTCATGACGTCGGACCCGGCGCCGGTGCTCCACATGATCGGCAGCAGGCCGAGGGCGGTGGTCGCGGTGAGCATGGCGACCGGACGAACGCGCCGGAGCGCGCCGTCGAAGACCGCCTCGCTCAGCTCGCCGCGGTTCGTGAGGCGTCCCGCCTCGCGGGCCGCCTCGCACGACCGGTCGAGATACAGCAGCATCACCACCCCGGTCTCGGCGCTCAGTCCGGCGAGGGCGATGATCCCCACCCCGACCGCGATGCTCAGGTTGTAGTCGAGCGCGTAGAGCAGCCAGAAGGTGCCGACCAGGGAGAGCGGTACCGCGGTCACCACGATGAGCGTGCGGGACACCGATCGGGTGCTCATCTGGATCGTGAGCAGGATGAGCAGCAGGGTCAGCGGGATCATGATCTCCATCCGCTCCCGGGCGCGCAGCAGGAACTCGTACTGGCCGCTCCAGCCCAGGCTGTAGCCGGTCGGGATCTCCACTGCTTCGGCGACGGCGGCCTGGGCGTTTTCGACGTAGCTGCCCACGTCCACGTCCTCGATGTCCACGTAGATCCAGGCGTTCGGGCGGGACTGTTCGCTCTTGATGACCGGCGGTCCCTTCACGAAGGACATGTCCGCCAGGAAGGCGAGCGGAATCTGCTGCCGGGTCGGCGTCTGCACGAGGATGTCCCCGAACTCGGACGGGTTGTCGCGGAGGTCGCGGCTGTAGCGGAGGTTCACGGGGTAGCGCTCGAGTCCCTCGACGGTGGTCGTGACGTTCATCCCGCCGATTGCCGACTGGATGACCTCCTGCACGTCGCCGACGGTCAGCCCGTAGCGGGCGATCGCGTCCCGGCGGACGGTGAAGTTCAGGTAGTTGCCCCCCATGGCCCGTTCCGAGTAGGCGGAGCGGGTGCCCGGAACGTCACGCACCACCGCCTCCACCCGGCTGCCCAGGTCCTCGAGCACCGCCAGGTCGGGACCGGACAGCTTGACCCCCACCGGCGTCTTGATGCCAGTGGACAGCATGTCGATCCGGGTCTTGATGGGCATGGTCCAGGCGTTCGTAAGCCCGGGGAAGCGGATGGCGTCGTCCATCTCGGCGACGAGCCGGTCCGGGGTCATGCCGGGCCGCCACTCGGTCTCCGGTTTCAACAGGATCGTCGTCTCGATCATGCTCAATGGGGCCGGGTCGGTGGCGGTCTCGGCCCGGCCGACCTTCCCGAAGACCGTCTCCACCTCGGGGAAGTCCCGGAGGATCCGGTCGGTCTGCTGCAGGACCTCGCGGGCTTTGGTGATCGAGACCCCGGGCAGGGTGGTCGGCATGTAGAGCAGGTCGCCTTCCCAGAGCGGCGGCATGAACTCCGACCCGAGCCGCGAGAGCGGCGCCGCGGTGGCGGCCGCTCCGGCGAGGGTGAGGGCGATCACCGCCCAGCGCCACCGCAGGACCAGCCGCAGGACGGGGCGGTAGATCGCCATGAGCAGCCAGGTGACCGGGTTGCGCCCCGCCGGCCGGATGCGCCCGCGGATCCAGAATCCGGCGAGCACGGGAACGAGGGTCACGGAGAGTAGCGCCGCCGCCGCCATCGCGTAGGTCTTGGTGAACGCGAGCGGCCGGAAGAGGCGGCCCTCCTGCGCTTCCAGCGCGAAGATGGGCGCGAAGGAGATCGTGATCACCAGGAGCGCGAAGAACAGGGTGGGCCCGACCTCGGTGGAGGCGCGCGCGATGATGCGCCAGTGGGGCACCTTGCCCCGGTCCCGCTCCAGGTGCCGGTGGGCGTTTTCCACGATCACGATCGCTGCGTCCACCATCGCTCCGATGGCGATCGCGATGCCGCCGAGCGACATGATGTTGGCCCCGACGCCCTGCACGTACATCACGAGGAAGGCAATCAGCACCGCGAGCGGGAGGGTGATCACCGCGACCAGCGCGGACCGCAGGTGCAACAGGAAGACGACGCACACGATCGCCACGATCGCCATCTCCTCGACCAGCTTCTCGCTGAGGGTGGCGACGGAGTTCTCGATCAGCACCGTCCGGTCGTAGACCGGCACCACCTCTACTCCCGCGGGCAGTCCGGTCTGGAGTTCTTCGAGCCGCGCCTTGACCCGTCCGACGACGTCGTGGACGTTCGCGCCCGAACGGACGACGACGATGCCGCCCACCACCTCCCCTTCGCCGTTCAGCTCGGCGAGTCCCCGGCGGATCTCCGGTCCGAACTGGACGGTCGCCACGTCCTCGACGGTGACCGGGGTGCCGGAGGCGTCCACCCCGAGCGCGATGCGGCGCACGTCGTCGAGCCCCCGGATGTAGCCCTCCCCACGCACCATGAACTCGGTCTCCGCGGTCTCGAACACCCGCCCCCCCACGTCCGTGTTGCTGCGCTGCACCGCGTCCCGGATGCGGGCCAGCGAGATGTCATAGGCGCGCAGCCGGTTCGGGTCCACGGTGATCTGGTACTGGCGGACGAACCCGCCCACGCTCGCCACTTCGGAGACTCCCTGGACGGCGGTGAGCTCGTACTTGAGGAACCAGTCCTGGAGCGACCGCAGTTCCGCGAGGTCGTGGTCAGCGGAGCGGAGGGCGTACATGAAGGCCCAGCCGACGCCGCTCGCGTCGGGGCCCAACGACGGAGTGACTCCCTCCGGCAGCCTGCCGCTGACGTAGTTGAGGTACTCGAGAACCCGGCTGCGGGCCCAGTAGAGGTCGGTGCCATCCTCGAAGATCACGTAGACGAACGAGAAACCGAAGAACGAGTAGCCCCGGACCACGGTGGCCGAGGGCACCGCGAGCATCTGGGTGGTGATCGGGTAGGTCACCTGGTCCTCGACCACCTGCGGGGCCTGTCCCGGGTAGTCCGTGAACACGATCACCTGGACGTCGGATAGATCGGGCAGCGCGTCGAGCGGGGTGGCGCGGAGCGCCTGGAACCCGGCCACGGCGAGGAACGCCGCGAGCACGAGGACGAACAGCCGGTTCCGGAGCGACCACTCGATCGTTCGAGCGAGCATTGGTTTCTTCCGCCGGTATCAGTCGTGGTGGTGGTGCGTCATTTCGGCTGCGGGCTCCTCGGTCTCCGGTTCCTCCGGTTCGTCGCCGAGCGCCCTGATCGCCTGGGTCAGGTTGCTTTCCGAGTCGATCAGGAACTGGGCCGAAACCACGATCCGGTCTCCTTCAGAGATTCCATCCACGACCTCCCAGACCCCGTCGCCGCCGGCGCCAAGCGTGACGTCCGCCACCCGGAACAGGCCGGGTGAGAGCTCGAGCACGACGAGGTCCCGGGTACCGCTCCGGATCACCGCCGCCTCGGGCACGGTCAGGGCGTCCCGGGCCACCGGGACGTCGAAGGTGACGTTCGCGTACATGCCCGCGCGGAGCGCCAGGTCGGGATTGGCAAGTTCGATGGACACGGTCATCGTCCGCGTCTCCTGGTTGAAGTGGGGATACAGGAAGCGGACGAACCCGGTGTAGGGTCTTCCCGGCACATAGGGCAGCTCCACCTCGGCCCGCTGGCCGATCCGCATGGCCTGCACCTGGTGCTCGAAGATCTCGACGTCCACCCAGATGGTGGTCAGGTCGGCCAGCTTGTAGAGGTTCAGCCCCGGCTCGACGTACATCCCCTCGAGCGCCTCGTCCACCTTTTCCACGACCACACCGGTCACCGGAGAGACCACCGAAAGGGTGCGGCGCGGGGTCTGCTCCTGCTCCAGCATCGCGATCTGCTCGTCGGTGATGTCCCAGTAGCGAAGCCGGGCGCGCGCCGATTCGACGAGCGAGCGCGCCCGCTCGGCGACGTCGGGGAACTGCGAAGCGTCGAGCCGCTCCGCGTAGTGCGTCGCATGGAGGTACTCGGTCTGGGCGGCGACGAGTTGCGGGCTGTAGATATCGAAGAGCGCCTGGCCCTCCTCGACCGTCTCGCCGAGGTAGTTCACCGCCACGTTTTCGATCCAGCCGTCGTACTTCGTGCCCACCCAGGCGATCTGCTTGTCGTTGTGGGCGAGGGTGCCGACGGTGCGGATCGTCTGGGCGATGTCCCGCCGGTCGACGGGGGTGGTGCGCACCCCGATCCGCTGGACGAAGCCAGGGTCGAGACGCACCGTCCCGGCCGGCTGGTCGCCAGCCTCGTCCGCGTAGACCGGGACCAGGTCCATCCCCATGGGAGACTTGCCAGGCCGGTCCGCGATGAAGTTCGGGTCCATGGGGGCACGCCAGTAGAGGACTTCCCGGTCGTCCTCCATGGCCGGGACCGCCATGTCGTGACCTTCGTGGCGGTCCGCCGTCTCACCGGAGCGGAGCGGCCACTCCCAGCCACCGAGGGCGAACCCGGCAAGGACGACGAGCGCCATTCCGGCGAGGAAGGCGCCGGCGCCGATGACGAGGGTGCGGTTCATGAGGACCCCCCGGCGGGCAGGGGTACCCGGGTGCCGATGCCCCGTTCGAGATCGGCAAGCGCGATGAGGAAGTCGGAGACGTAGCGGGCGCGCATCCTGAGGACGTCGAGTTGGACGCGTTCGCCGTCGAGCAGATCCAAAACCCCTACCTGACCCGTCTCGTAGGCGGTCTCGGTGGCGCGAAGCGTTTCCTCACTCTGCGGAATGAGCACCGTTTCCAGCAGGGCGAGCTGTCCCCCGATGGTCTCGATCCGGATCAGGGCCAGCTCCACGGTGTTCTCCATGGCGTCCTGGGCTTCTTCGAGGCGCCTTCGATTCGCCGTGAGCCGGTGCCCGGCTTCCTCGACGCCGGCGCGGTACTTGTCCTTCCAAACCGGCAGTGAGACTCCCAGCGACAGGCTCAGGGAGTTCTTGCCCTCGTCCGGAGGAAGTGGCCCGAGGGCGTCCGCCGGGTCGCGGCCGGCGACGTTCATGAGCGCGAGGCTCGCGGTGAACCGGGGCCGGAAGTTCATCCCGGCCAGCTCGACAGCGTCCTCGCTCGCCTCGATCAGCGCCGTCGCCGCCCTCAGTTCCTGCCGGTTCCGTTCTCCCAGGTCCATCAGTTGCGCTCGGTCAAGGCTCACCGCGGGCGGCTCCATGGGGCGAATCGGCGGAACGGCGGTTTCCGGAGATCGGGCGCAGAGCGTGTTGAGGTTCGCGGCGAGCGTCCGGCGCTGTCCGGTGAGCTGCCGCTGCCGGTCATCGATCCGGGTGAGCTCCGCCTGCAGCCGGATGACTGCCTGCTGGAGGCCCTGGCCGGTGGCGTAGCGCGCCCGCGCCAGTGTTTCGTAGTGCCCGAGGAGCGAGCGCTCTTCTTCCAGCAGCCGGAGCGCGGTGTCCAGGTAGGCGATGTCGTAGAAGGCCCGCTTGGCCCGGGAGATGACCTCACGCTCCTCGGCCTGGAGGCGGAGGAACTGGGCGTCGGCTTCGGAGAGCGCCACCCGGCCGCGCAGATCGCGGGTGCCGAACCAGGGCAGGGACTGGGTCAGGGTGATGCCGCCGGTCTGAGACCCGACGCGGGTTTCCACGCGGCGGAGCGCCTGACTCACGTTCAGCGTCGGGTCCGGGAGTGCCGTGACCTGCGGAACGCGCTCGCGGGTGGCCTGGTAGTTCGCGCGGGACGCGAGCAGCGCGGGGTGCCGCTCGATAGCGTTGTCCACGCAGTTTCTGAGCTCCGGCTCGGGGGCGTAGAAGCCGGGAGGAGGTTCCGGCTGGATTCCCGCAGCCACCGGGACGGTCATCAGGACTGCCACCGCGCAAGCCGGGAGAGATCGTAGAGACAACACGATAGGGAGAATCCGTCGCCAGGCTGCGGCGGGCCGGGGCCAGGCCAATCGGCGCTGGCTGCCGGCGGGTTACCGGGTTGGCGGGCCCGGGAAACCGCCCCGTGCCGGTTCCGGCACGGGCCGCCGGTCGTCAGGGAGCTGGCTCGGCACGGCGCGTTCGGGGCGCGCGGGAAACGCGGGCCCGGTCCGGCGAGGCTCGGCTCAGCGGGACGGCGGACCCGGACTCAGATCAGCAGGGCGGCGTGTTGGACGAAAAGGGGCGGCCGCGGCTCCCGGGGAGGCGACGGCCCGTCGGGCTGGCGATTCCACCTGGAAACCACCCGGACCGGCTCTCCGGAGGCGGGCAGGACCGCCGCCGGACCCGGCTCGGGGGTGAGCAGTTTGGGAACGGTGACCGAAGAACAGCACACGCTCACGCGCTCGGCGTCCGGCGCCGGCTCGGAACTGCCGTGACAGCTCGCCTCCACAGGGATTCCGGGGGCCGCCATCAGCGGGCAGACGACCGCGAACGCCAACACCACGGCCAGCACGATGGCGGCCAGTGGCTTGCGGCGTGATGTCGTGACCAGCTTCATTGCTGACAGCCAGTATAGAGACGCCGGCTCCCCGGGCGCCAACGGCGCGAGTTCCTATCGGCGTTGCCGTGCACCCTGTTGCAGTGGGAAATAGACCTTTGCGATCCACTTGGGGGGCACGCCGGCCAGCCAGGCGGCGAGTGTCAGGTAGTCGAGGAGCGCGGTCAGCAGCGGTCCCAGGCGCCGCCAGTGGTCGGTGCCGGTGACCACCGCGGATTCCGCGGGTTCGAGGCGGCCGAGGCGCCGGAGCCGGCGCGCGAGGCCCGCGTCCTCCATGATCGGGTCGTCGGGAAAGCCCCCTGCGGCGAGGAACACCTCCCGGCGGGTGAAGATCGCCTGGTCTCCGTACGGGAGCCCGAGGAGGCGCGCCCGCCGGTTCGACCCCCGGGCCCCCAGCCGGAAGAGGATGCCCGCGCCATCGATCCGCTGCGGAAACCAGCCGCCAGCCACGCCCGTGCGCGCCAGCACCCGCCGGATCTGCTCGGCCGCTTCTTCCGGAAGCCGGCAGTCGGCGTGGAGGAACACCAGCATTTCTCCCGTGGCGGCGCGCGCCCCGGCGTTCATCTGGACGGCGCGTCCCCGCGGGGCGCTCTCGATCCGCGCGCCGGCGCGCTCGGCTTCGTCCGTCGTGCGGTCGCGGCTGCCGCCATCCACCACGACCACCTCCGCGCCCGGGGGCGCCGAGCGGATGGCGGCGCCCACGCTCAGCGCGGAGTCGAGCGTCGGGATTACGACGGAGATCATGGAGGAAGGAAGGCGAGGGCGGCCGGCGTTCGGCGGCGGCGTTTCCTGAACGTTTGGTCTTTACCTATCGTCGGGCCCCCCGGTAGAATTCTGCGCGTTCCGCTGTCCGGGTTGCCGAGGCGGCGGTTCTTTCGATTTTTCATGGGCGAATACCTCGGACCGCTGGTCGCGATCGCGGTCGGCGTGCTCTTCGTCGGGGTCACCCTCCTGGTTTCGTCGCTCGTCCGTCCCTCGCTTCCCCTCGCCTCGAAGGCGCAACCCTATGAGTGTGGGGAGAACCCGGTCGGCTCGCCGTGGGGCGTGCAGTTCAACATCCGGTTCTACGTCTTCGCGCTGGTCTTTCTCATCTTCGACGTGGAAGCCGTGATGCTGTTGCCCTGGGCGCTCGCGTATCTCGACCTGGGCGTCGGCGCGCTGGTCGCGGGACTCATCTTCATCGGGATGCTGGTTCTCGGGCTCGCCGACGTCTGGGTGAAAGGCGACCTCGAGTGGGTGCGGGAGGAAGAGCGCCGCGCCCTGAAGGCGCGTCCGGCGGCCGGGACTTCTTCCGCCTCGGGAGCGGCCGCCTGAGGCGCGTCACGGTGTTCGACGGGCCGCTGAACGGGGAGTCCGCGTGGATCTGATCGGCGCCCTCGGCAAGGGCCTGGGCAAGGACAACGTCGCGCTCACCACGGTGAGCGCCATCGTGAACTGGGCGCGGTTGTCGGCGCTGTGGCCGATGACCTTCGGCCTCGCCTGCTGCGCCATCGAGATGATGGCGACCGGAGCGAGTCGTTTCGACTGGGACCGGCTCGGCCTCATCCCCCGCGCGACCCCCCGGCAGTCCGACTGCATGATCGTGGCCGGCACCGTCACCCACAAGATGGCGATCCGGATCAAGACGCTCTACGACCAGATGCCGGAACCCAAGTACGTGATCTCGATGGGAAGCTGCGCCAACAACGGCGGTCCCTACTGGCAGTACGGCTACCACGTCGTGAAAGGCGTGGACCAGATCATCCCGGTGGACGTTTACGTGCCGGGTTGCCCGCCCCGGCCGGAGGCGCTGCTCTACGGGATCATGGCGCTCCAGGACCGCATCCGGGAGAAGTCGCTCCTCGACGATCCGCGGGAGGGCCGGCCCCGGCCGGCCGCCGCGAGCCAGCCTGCGGGCCGGATGGTGGAGATGGCCGGGTGAGCGCCGCCTCCATCATCGAGCGTCTCGCCGCGCATCTCGGTCTGGAGGAGGGCTCTTTCGAGTCCGACGTGGAAGCGAAGGATCCCTGGGTCCGGGTTCCCGGGGACAAGCTGGTCGCCGCGGCCGAGTTCCTGAAGGCGGATCCGGAGCTCGACTTCGACACCCTTCACTGCGTCTCGGGGGTGGACTGGCCCGGCGACGACCCGCCGGCGATCGAGGTCGTCTATCACCTCACCTCGCTGAGCCGGAAGCACTGGATCGTGCTGAAGACCCGGGTCCCGCGAGCGGGCGGCAGTCTGCCGACCCTGGAGACGGTCTGGAAGGCGGCCAACTGGCACGAACGCGAGGCCTACGACCTCTTCGGCGTCCGTTTCGAGGGACACAGCGACCACCGGCGCATCCTGCTGCCGGCCGACTGGCCCGGGCATCCGCTGCTCCGCGACTGGGAGTGGCCCGAGACGTGGCACAAGATCCCCGTGAAGCCGGGTCGGCAGATGACCGAGCGGGCCGAAGGCGGCCAGATGACGGGCGTGGGCCCCTTCGACTGAGGTAGCGGGAATCCTGATGGCCGAGCAACGTTCGCCCGTTGACGGGGCCCCGCTGGTCACCCTTTACGACGAGGAGTTGCCGCCCGACAACTCCTACGCCTTCTCGTCCGAGGAGCTCGAAGAGGACGAGATGATCCTCAACATGGGGCCCCAGCACCCCTCGACCCACGGAGTGCTGCGGGTGGAGCTCAAGACCGACGGGGAGATCGTCAAGGACGCCCGGCCGCACATCGGCTACCTGCACCGGAACTTCGAAAAGCACGCCGAGAACATCGACTACCAGGGCGTGATCCCCTTCACCGACCGGATGGACTACGTCGGCTCGATGGGGAACAGTCTCGCCTACGCGCTCACCGTCGAGAAACTGCTCGGCATCGGCGTGGGCGAGCGGGTCGCGGGAATCCGGGTGATCACCGCCGAGCTGCAGCGGATCGCGAGCCACCTGCTGGCGATGGGCACCTACGGGATGGACATCGGCGCCTTCACGCCGTTCCTGCTCTGCTTCCAGCAGCGCGAGCGGATCCTCGATCTCTTCGAGTGGCTCTGTGGCGCCCGCCTGCTCTACAACTACAACTGGGTCGGCGGCGTCTCCCACGACCTTCCCGAGGGCTGGACCGACAAGTGCCGGCGCTTCCTCGACGAGTTCGTGCCGGTGCTGGACGAGGTGGACACGCTCCTCAGCCACAACAAGATCTTCATCCGGCGGACCGCCGACATCGGGATCATCACTCCTGACATGGCGAAGGACTACGCGCTCTCCGGCCCGAACCTCCGCGGCTCCGGCATCGACTGGGATCTGCGGCGGGACGACCCCTACCTCGGCTACGAGAACTACGACTTCAACGTGGTCGTGGCCACGAGTCCCCACGGTCCCGTCGGTTCCTGCTGGGACCGGTACTTCGTGCGGGTCCGCGAGATGTACGAGAGCGTCAAGATCGTCCGCCAGGCGCTTGACCGCCTGCCCGCGGAAGGCGACGTCCACGAGAACGTGCCGCGGTTCGTCCGGCCGCTGGCCGGCGAAGCCTACTGCCGGAGCGAGGCGCCGAGGGGCGAACTCGCCTTCTACATCGTCGCCGAGAACAAGAAGCCCATCCCCTACCGGGTCAAGGGCCGCTCCCCCTGCTTCGTGGCGATGGGGCTCTTCCACGAGATCACCCGCGGCGAGATGATCGCCGACATCATCGCCATCATCGGCAGCCTGGACATCGTCCTCGGAGAGATCGACCGGTGATCACCCGCTTCCGGCAGATCGAGATGCGGCTCATGGGGCCGCTCACGATGATCCCCATCGTGCTCCTGCTGGTGATACTGGGGACCATCGCGGCGCTCCCGGTGGTCGCGACGATCCTCTCCGAACTCGTCGCCGACTTCGTGCCGCCCCCGCTCCAGCACCTGACGATCGTGGCGCTCGGCACCGCCGGCTTCGTGGGCATCCTGGCGCTCAATCCCATCTACTCGATCTGGCTCGAGCGCAAGGTCGCGGCCCACGTCCAGGACCGGCTCGGCCCGATGCGGGTCGGGTGGCACGGACTGCTCCAGAGCTTCGCCGACGGCGTGAAGCTGATGTTCAAGGAAGACCTGGTCCCGCGCGACGCCGACCGGGTGCTTTTCGGGGCGGCCCCCATGCTCGCGGTGGCGAGCGCATTCGCAGCCTTCGCGATCGTCCCCTGGGGCGTCCGCGAGGACGGGACGGTGCTCGCGGTTGCGAACCTGAACATCGGCGTCCTCTACTTCATCGCGATCACCTCGCTCGGCGCCCTCTCGGTGCTGATGGCGGGCTGGGGCTCGAACAACAAGTACGCCCTCTACGGGGGCATGCGGGCCGCGGCCCAGATGGTCAGCTATGAGATCCCGACCGCGATCCTGGTGCTGGTGGTGGTCGCCCAGGTCGGGAGCCTCTCCATTCCCGACATCGTGAACGCCCAGGCGGGCGGGATCCTCGGGGTTGGCGACTGGCTGATCTTCCAGCTCTTCCCGCTGAACCTGATCGCGTTCGTGCTGTTCTTCATCTGCGGCCTCGCAGAGACGAACCGCACGCCGTTCGACATCCCCGAAGCCGAATCGGAGCTCGTGGCCGGGTTCCATACCGAGTACAGCGGGATGCGGTTCGCATTCTTCTTCCTCGCCGAGTACGGGAACATGCTGCTGGTCTCGATGCTGGCGGCGCTGCTCTTCCTGGGCGGCTGGATCGGCCCCTTCGGTTCGAATCCCCTCCTCTTCTTCGTCAAGGGGTTCGGCCTGGTGGTGGTCCAGATGTGGCTGCGGTGGACGCTGCCGCGGCTGCGCGTGGACCAGTTGATGGGGATCTGCTGGAAGTACGTCATCCCGATCTCGTTCTTCCTTCTGGTGGTGACCACCGTCATCAAGGGATTGCTGTGAGGGGAGACCGGAGGCAGGAAAGAACATGAAGCGCTACTTCGTTGATCTCTGGGAATCGGTCAGCACCGTCCTCATCGGGATGGGAGTGACCTTCCGCCACCTGTTCACTCGCTCGGTGACCCAGCAGTACACCGCGGACGAGCTACCCGAGGAGCGCTGGCGGTCTCCCTTGGACATCCCCAAGGAGTCCCTGATGGAGCGCTCGCGGATGAAGCTCCACGTGAAGATCGAGGACTGCATCGGCTGCAAGCAGTGCGAGCGCGCCTGCCCGGTGGACTGCATCCACATCGAGAACGAGAAGCGGGCCCGGGACGCACCGCCGATCTTCGCCGCCGACGGGACCGCCATCAAGCAGACTGTGGTCCAGTTCGACATCGACATGTCGCTGTGCTGCTACTGCCAGCTCTGCGTCTTCCCGTGCCCTACGGACTGCATCCTGATGACGCCCAACTACGAGTTCGGCGGCGAGACGAAGGGCGACCTGCTCTACCGCTACGCCAAGGAGCCACGGACGCCCCCCGAGCCGCCGGCCGAGGCCGCCGGAGTTAGCAGCCGGTGAACAGGGTCATGTGGCGTTCGACCGGCGATCCATCCCGGCTGAACCGCGCCGCAGTGCGTCGCTCGGCGTTGCGCTTCGGTCGAAATACACTCGGTATTCCTCCCTCGCGCGCCTGGTCAGCCGGGCGCCTCGCCGGTCTCGGCGCTCACTTGACCCTGCCCACCGGCTACTAGACGGAAGACGATGGAATCCATGGGGTCCGCGGCGATCTTCTACGCGACCGCCGCGGTGGTCCTCGGGTCGGCGCTCTACGTGGTGGTCGGGAGGAACCTCGTCCACTCGGCGTTCGCGCTGGTCGCGGCATTCTTCGGGGTCGCGGTCTTCTACGTCTACCTCGGTGCCGACTTCCTCGCCGGCGCCCAGGTGCTGATCTACGTGGGAGGCATCCTCACGCTGCTGCTTTTCGGCGTGATGCTGACCAACCGGATCTACAACCTGAACCTCCGCTCCGGCGCCATCCAGGTCGTTCCGGGGGCGCTGTCCGCGGGTCTGGTCTTCGCGCTGCTCGTCTGGATCATCCAGTCGGTGGACTGGGGGGCGATGGATTCGGGTGATCCGGGTCCCACGAGCGAGTCCATCGGCCGACTGCTGGTGGGCGACTACCTGCTGCCCTTCGAGATCGCCTCCGTCCTGCTGCTGATCGCGCTCATGGGTGCGGCCATGCTGGTCCGCCGGAGGGGCTCCTCATGATCCCCCTCGAGCACTACCTCTACATCTCGGCGGCGCTCTTCTCGCTGGGCGTCTTCGGGGTGCTCACCCGCCGGAACGCGGTGAACGTGCTGATGTCCATCGAGCTGATCTTCAACTCGGCGAACATCAACCTCGTCGCGTTCTCCCGGTTCGTGGAGGGCGCGCTCGGCGGCCAGGTCTTCGCGCTCCTCGTCATCGTGATCGCCGCCTGCGAGGCCGCGGTGGCGCTCGCCATCGTGATGTCGCTCTACCGGGTCATGAAGAACGTGAACCTCGACGAAGCCGCGGAACTCAAGGGCTAGCGGGTTAGCCAGATGTCCGACGCACTCCAGAGCCTCTCCCGGTTCCTCCCCGAGCTGATCCTGATGGCGGCCCTCGCCGTCGTGATCGTCGCGGACCTGCTCACCCAGCGCCGTCCGCTCAAGAGCAGCACCGATCTCCTGACCGGGATCACGCTCGTGGGATTGCTCGGCGCGCTCGTGACCTCGTGGCAGGCGCTCGGGGCGGGGGAGGCCCAGTCGCTGTTCGCCTCGATGCTGGCGGACGACGGCCTGCTTGGCGTGTTCCGGCCGATCTTCTGCCTCACCTCCATCGTGGTGCTGCTGCTGAGCATGCGCTCGAAGGAACTCGAGGGAGTCCGGCTGGGCGAGATGCTCGCGCTGCTGCTCACCGTCACCGCGGCGCTCATGTGGATGGCGGGCTCGATCAACCTGGTGATGATCTACCTCTCGCTCGAGACGGTCTCGGTGGCCTCCTACATCATGGTGGGCTACCTGAGTTCCGACCGGCTCTCGAACGAGGCGTCGCTCAAGTACATCCTCTTCGGTGCGGTCTCGACGGGCGCCATGCTCTTCGGGCTCTCGCTCCTCTACGGGATGACCGCCACCCTCGATCTCTACGGGGTGCGCGCCGCGCTCGCCGAAGGCGCGTTCGGTCCCGGGCTGCTGTTCGTGCTGGTCCTGATCGCGGCCGGGATCGGTTTCAAGATCGCCGCCGCCCCGTTCCACTTCTGGTGCCCCGACGTGTACACGGGGGCTCCCACGCCGGTCACCGCGTTCCTGTCCGTCGGCCCGAAGGCCGCCGGGTTCGCGATCCTGATCCGCTTCTTCTACCTGGGGCTGGCGGAACCGGCCGGCGGGGGCGCCATCGCTCCGGTGGGCGGCGCCGACTGGCAGATGCTCCTGATGATGCTGGCGGTCATCACCATGACCCTCGGGAACGTGGCGGCGCTCCTCCAGACGAACGTGAAACGCCTGCTCGCCTATTCGTCGATCGCCCATGCCGGGACCATGCTGATGGCGGCGTGCGTGCTATCTGTCGAAGGCGTGCAGGCCATCGCCGCCTACCTCGCGATCTACCTCTTCATGAACCTCGGGGCCTTCACCGTGGTGATCCTGGCCCACCGGGTCACGGGCAGCTTCGAGATCGACAGCTACGCCGGGTTCTGGAAACGCTCGCCACTACTCACCGTCGCGATGGGGATCTTCCTCTTCTCGCTGATGGGGATCCCGCCCTTCGCGGGTTTCCTGGCGAAGTGGTACGTCTTCGCGGCGGTCATCAACGCGGGGCTGGGCTGGCTCGCCGTCGTCGGGGTGCTGAACGCCGCGGTGGCCGCCTTCTACTACGTCAAGATCCTGCGGGTCATGGTGATCGATGAGGAGACCGGCCCCACCCCGGCGCTGGCGTTCAGCCGGCTGGACCTCGGGCTTCTCGTCCTTCTGGTAGTGCCCAACGTTCTTGGACTACTATTCTGGGGTTCGCTGGACCGGGTCACGGAGTACTCGCAGACGCTTCTCGAACTCGGCTGATCCCGGAACCAGCCGCTTGACCACACTTCTCGCGCCTGTCTGAGGAGGCAGCTTCCCACGATGTCTTACTGGATCGCCGAACCCTGCATTGGGACCAAAGATACTGCGTGCGTGGACGTTTGTCCGGTCGATTGCATCCACCCCACGAGTGACGAGGACGGGTTCGAGGAAGCCACCCAGCTCTACATCGATCCCGATACCTGCATCGACTGCGGCGCCTGCGAGCCGGCCTGTCCGGTCACCGCCATCTTCCCGGACGAAGAGCTGCCCGACGAGTGGGCCGAGTACCGGGACATCAACACCAACTACTACGCCTGACCGAGGGAGCGCCGGCCTTCAGGCCGGTACCGCTCCGCCAGGCGGAGCGAAACCGCGGTTCGCTGGTTCCCCGTCCGCTTCCCGAGTAGCGGTCCTCGTCGCGGTTCTCGCTGCCGCGGGTTGCGCGACCACGTCGGGACCCCGCGCGATGCCGCCGGATGCGGCGGCCGTTCACGCCGCCGGGCACGCCCGCACACCGTTCGAGGAACAACGGCCCCTGGTTCAGGATGCGGACCTCGCTGCGCGGATCACCGACATCGGGCGCGAGGCCCTTGCCGGGACTCCGCTGCTCGCCGGACGCGAGGGAGAGGCGGCGCCCCTGCGGGAAGGCTGGCGGTTTGCGGTCCTCGACGATCCGGAGCCGGAGGCCTTCCTCTTCGCTGACCGGACGGTCTTCGTTTCCCGGGGAGCGCTCGCCGCCCTGCCGGGCGAACCGGCGCTCGCGGCGCTGTTCCGGTCCGCCGCGACCACGTTTGCGAGCGGGGCCTTCCGGCCGGAAACCGCGGGGGAGTTGGTCGAGCAGCCCCTCGCCCTGGTGCTGCCGGCGGAACCCGCTGCCGGCGGTCCCGGGGACGGCGCCCCGAGCCGGGACCGCTGGGTCGCGCTGCTCGACGGCCTGCTCTTCGGGCAGCCGGCCGAATACGGGGTCGCGGACGGGCGGGAGCTCCTGTTGCCGCGGGCCGATTTCCGGCTCTCGCTGCCGGACCGGAGCGCGTTCGAACCCGCCGAGCGCGGCGTCTTTCGCGCGACCCGGAACGGAAACTCGGTCGGACTGACCGTGCGGGAAGTCACGGCGGCGGCCGGTTCCGCCCCCGTGGGCGGGAACGGGGTGCCTGCGCACCGGGCCGAACTCGCCGACCTCGGGGCGCGCCTGCGGGAAGCCGCGGCCCGCGAGGCCGCGGAGGTGACGTTCCCCGAAGCGTTCCGGGTCCGTGGCTTCACCGGGGTGCGCGGCCGTCTGCATTCGGCGCGGGAAGGGGACTCGGGAGAGGCCTCGGGGCAGAATCCGCGTCTGATGGCGCTCGTGTCGGCGCGCGAGTTCCTCGTCGAGGTGAGCCTCGATTGCGGACGCCAGCGCTTCGATGCCTGCGAGGCCTGGTTTCTGGAGGTCCTCGGGAGCGCCGACCGGCTGTGGGATACCCCGTTGCCGGGCCCGCTGCGGATTGCCGCCGTGGCTCCCGGCGCGAGCGGGTCCGTCGGGGACGCCCTCGGGCGCCTGGCTGCCGAGGGGAGGATGGACGCCGGGCTTGCCTCGGTGGAGTTCCTCAACCGGGGTTGGCTCGAGGAACCGCTCGGGCCGGGAGAGCGCGTCCTGATCCTTTCGCGCGGCCGGGAGCGAACGGCGGCTGATTCCGGAGAACGGCAGCGGTGACCGGGCCGCGGCGGGGGATCCGGCAGCTCTGGCTGCCCTTCCCGATCCGGATCCACTACTCGTGGGTACTGACCGTCAGCGTCGTATCGGCCCTCTTCGCGGTCCTCTATTTCCGCGGTCTTCCGGGGGTCTCGGCAGCCGGCGCCGCCGCGCTGGGAGTGGTGACCAGCGTGCTGCTGCTCGCGTCCGTCCTGGCCCACGAGCTGGCGCACGCGGCCGCCGCCGCCCGTTCGGGGCTCAAGGTCGCCGGGATCACGCTCAGGGTGTTCGGTGGGGCGACCGAACTGGAGGGACATCCGCGTGGCGCGGCGACCGAACTGCGGATCGCCCTTGCGGGTCCGTTCATGACGCTGGTCCTGTTCGCGTTGTTCCTCGCGGCCGGTCAGGTCCTCACGGCGGCGCCGGACTCCGTCGTGGCCGTGGCGAACAACCTGGCCCTGATCAACGGCCTGTTGCTGGCGTTCAACCTGATTCCGGCGGTGCCGCTGGACGGGGGCCGGATCCTGCGGGCCGTGCTCTGGGCCGCCTGGGACCGGCCGCTGGCCGCCACCCGGGCCGTTGCCGCGACCGGCGCGGCGTTCGGACTCCTGATGGTCGCCTTCGGCATTCTGGCGCTCTTCGGCGGCAGCGGCGCGGCGGCCGGTGCGGTCCGCCTCGTGCTGGGCGCCTGGTTCGTTCTGATCGGACTCAACCTGCGGCGGACCTCACGCGAGGTGACCCGCCAGGTCTGGCTCGCGCAGGCGCTCGAGGGGGTCACCGCGGCCCACTTGCTCGACTACCGCATCCTCTCGGTCCCGAGACATGCTTCCGCGACGGAGCTCCTGGCGCTCGAAACGCCGCATTCCGAGATCCCGGTCCTCGACGAGGCGGACCTCGTGGGCGCGGTCCGCCTCGAGGACCTGCGCGGGAGGTCGTCCGACGAGCTGGAGCGGCTCACCGCCGGGGACGTCATGCGGACCGACATCCTGGCCGCCACGCTGGCCCCCGGGGACGCCGCCATCCGGGCGGTGAACCTCCTGACGGGAGGCCGGCGGTCGCTGGCTGTTCTCGACGCCGGCCGGTTCGTCGGCGTCGTCACCATGGAGACGCTGCGGAGCCGGCTTTCGCTGCGCAGCGATGTCTGACGAGGAAACGATGAGTTCCCAGATCGAGAGGACGCCCCGCAGCCGGGTCCGGCGGCTGCCGCAACGGGGCTCGTACGACCGGACAGTGATCAACCAGGTCCTCGACGAGGGGATCGTGGCCCACGTCGGGTTCGTGCACGAGGGTTCGCCGTTCGTGATTCCGATGGGCTACGCGCGCGACGGGGACCGCCTGCTGCTGCACGGATCGTCGGCGAGCCGGCTGATGCGTCTCCTGGCCGCGGGAACGGAGGCCGCCGTTACCGTGACCCTGCTGGACGCGCTCGTCCTGGCCCGCTCCTACTTCCACCACTCGATGAACTACCGCTCGGTGGTCGTGCTGGGACGCACCGCGGAGGTGGCCGGGCAAACCGAGAAGCGGGAGGCGCTCGACGTGCTGTTGAGCCGGCTGGTGCCCGGACGCCACGGGGATGCCCGCCCGACGAACGATCTCGAACTGAAGGCGACCCTCGTCGCCTCGCTCCCCATCGAGGAGGCCACCGCCAAGCTGCGGACCGGGCCGCCCGCCGACGACGACGAGGACCTCGCGCTTCCCTACTGGGCCGGCTTGGTCCCGGTGAACACGACGTTCGGGCCGCCGGAGCCGGCGCCGGACCTGCGGGGCGGCATCGAGCCGCCGGCCTACGCGAGGAACTACGGGCGGAAAGCGGTCTGACCGGTAGACTCCCGGCCTCCATGTCCCGGCGTCCCGTCACCGATTCCATTCGGTTGGGACTGGCTTTTCTGGCCGCCGGGTTCGGGGCGGCCGTTTCCGCGGTGCTGCTGCTGCGCCATCACGGGCTCGACGCCGGCGCGCTGGCGGCGGCGGCCTGCGATCCCTCGAACTCCGGGTGCGAGGAGGTGGCGGCGAGCGCCTGGTCCACGGTGGCCGGGGTTCCCCTGGCCGCGGTAGGGCTCGCGTTCTTCGTATCGCTCGGGTTCCTCGTGGCGCTGGCCCTGCTCGGCGGAGCGCCGCTGTCGAGCCGGCCGGGCCGCCTCGCGCTCGGCCTCGTCGGTCTGGCGCTCGTGGTCGATCTGTTCCTGTTCGGCGTGCAGGCATTCGCCATCGGGAGCTTCTGTTCGCTTTGCATCTGGACGTACGGTGCGAACGGCGCGGCACTCGTGTTTCTGTTGCCGGCGCGGAGGGTGGTTTCCATGAGGCACGGTCCTGACTTTGCCGTCGAACGGCTCGCGGTACGGGCGTTCTGGCTCGCCGCCTGCCTGGTGGCCGCGGCGGTGCTGGTGATCAACAGTGGCCTCGGTGACCGGGCCGAGGACTCGGTGGACCTGTCCATCCTGGGCGTTCGTTCCGCGGCGCCGGACGGGCTGCCCGCCGGGTTGCCGCTCCAAAGCGCCGGGCTCCCGCCGCAGTGGCGGAACCCCACGTTCCGGCAGCAGCGCGAGCAGGAGGTGTCGCTCGAGGGGCTGCCGGTGAAGGGCGACCCCGACGCGCCTGTGAAGATCGTGACTTTCTCGGACTTCCTGTGCCCGTCCTGCCGGCGGTTCGCGCTCGCTTTCGATCAGTACGTGGAAGGCCCGACCGGCCCTCACGTCGCGCTCTACTACCGGAGCTATCCACTCGACTCGACCTGCGCCTCCCATCTGCCCCGGGTGATGCATGCGGGCGCCTGCGAGGTGGCGCGCGGCGGAGTCTGCGCGAATCTCCTGGGCAGTTTCTGGGAGTTCCACGACGCGGTCTACATCGCTCCGCCGAACGCGCCCGACGTCGACGACGTGGTCCGCATCGCAGTGAACGCCGGACTTGACGAAGCGGCCTTCCGGGCCTGTCTGTCAGAGCCCCGGGCCGAAGCGGCGCTGCAGGCGGACATCGCCGAGGCGGTGGGGCTCGGCGTCACCGGGACCCCGACGATCTTCATCAACGGACGGAGGGTGCCGACGCTCGACGAATTCGCCGACGCGGTCCTCTGGGAGCTCGAGAAGGCCGGCATCAGCGTCTCGGACCCCGATTCCGATCGCGAATAGCGGAAGGACCAAGTCACATGCCTGACCTCAACTACCTTGCCATTCTGGTCGCCGCCATCGTCCCGCTGATCGTGGGGGCTCTCTGGTACGGGCCCCTCTTCGGCAAGCGCTGGCTGGCGCTCATGGAGACCACCGAGGAAGAAATCGCCAAGGGCTTCAATCCCCTGAAGACCTACGGCGGCTCCTTCCTCCTCGCCATTGCCTCGGCCTTCGGACTCGCGGTGCTGCTCGACGGGTTCAGCGGTCCACTCCACGGCCTCCACGCCGCGCTGGTGGCGACCATCGCCTTCGTGATCCCGGTGACGCACCAGTCGTTGGCGTTCGAGAAGCGGAAGTCCGGGCTCGCGGTGCTGAACGTCGCTTACAACTTCACGGCGCTGCTTGGTCAGGCGATCCTGCTTTCGCTCTGGAAGTAAGGAGCGCCTCGGAGCGCCGGCCTCCGGCCGGCATCGCCCCCAAAGGGGGCGAAACGCCCGTACCTACCGCCCGCCGGCGCCGCCGTCCCGGAGCGATATGCGCTCCATGCCGCTGACGAAGAGCACCTCGTTCGTGGACCGGTAGCGGGATAGCGCGGTCTCCGCGTCCGCGCCCCGGAGCGTCGCCGCGGGGACTCCGGCGATCACCAGGTCGGCGCGCGAGGACCTCCGCGCGACTTCGTCCTCGAGTTCCTCGTCGCTCTGGTAGCCGATCGTCATCCGGTTCTGCTGTGAGATGGGCAGCCGTTCCTGCGACAGCAGTCCGGAGAGGTCGTGGTTTTGATGCTCGCCGGAACCGAGATCACAGCACTCGAAGAGCCGGATCTCGGCGCGCTTCCATTCCGGGTGTCCCACGATGATGTAGGCGAGCAACAGCATCAGCGGCGCATTGTCGAAGTTGTCCTCGGTCAGCCAGAGGTGGATGGAGGAGCGATAGCCGAACCGGTGGCTGGTGGAGCGGAGGATGAGGGCGTTGAACCCGGTGTCCACCGCAACCCGGGCCCCCTCGACACTCTCCGCGATCTCCTCACGGCGCAGTTCGTCGAACTCCAGCAGCAGGCAGTTGTTCGGCAGTCCGGAGATCCCGGGCATCTGGAGCGACTGGGTGAGCGCGAGCCGGAACGAGGGGCTGACCAGGGAATCCACGTAGACCCCGGCGCCGCTCGCTTCGGTCTGGCCGATCAGGGTGCGCACCTCCGCGTGCGCCTGCCGGGCGGTGGCCATGGAGTACTCGCCCTCGACGTACTGGATGAAGTGGCCGAAGCCGTGACGGTGACTGATCCAGCGCAGGAGGTCGAAGTGCCCCATTCGCTCCCCATGGCGGGTGACCGCGATCACCGACGGCCGCCAGCCTCCGGCGGACCGCTCCACCAGGTTCTTTTGGAGCGTGATCCGGAGCCGCCTGGTCAACTGGAAGATGGTCCCCTGGAAGATCGCCGCGAAGTCCCGCTCCCCCCGCCGGGAGCGGCTGAGGCCGATGTAGATGAGCCACATCACCGAGAACGCGATGAGGGCGTAGAGGGCGTTCATCCGCACCATGAGCACCGCGCACATGAGCGCGCCGACAAGCGACAGGTACCACCGGGTGCGGAAGGTCGGGCGATAGGACGGATTCCCGGCGAAGTACTCCAGGAAGGACACCGTGCAGAGCGCGCCGTAGGTCACCAGGAAAAACATCGTCAGGATCTGGGCGATGGAGTCCACGTCGCCGATCACCACGAAGAGGACCGCGATGGCGCCCGACACCCCGACTGCCCAGCGAGGTTCGCCCGCCTCCCCGGACCCCCGCGCGAGGAACCGGTTCAGCGCCGGGACCGGCAGGACCCGGTCCTGGCCGAGCGCCTGGAGGGTCCGGGGTGCGACCAGGATCGAGCCGAGCGCCGACGACAGCGTTGCCGCAGCGAGCCCGATGTAGACCGCGGGTCCCCAGACCGCGATCTGCGCCATGATGAACGGGTCCTCCCGCAGGGCTTCGGGAGCTGCGTTTCCCGCCAGCTTGAACGCGACCACGACGTAGATCGCCATCCCGACGAGGGTCGCGGCGATCGTCCCGAGCGGGATGCTCCGGTGCGGATCCTTGAGGTCGCCCGACAGCCCGAGGCCGGCGATCATCCCGGTGAAGGCGGGGAAGATGATCGCGAAGACCACCGAGAAACTGTCCGGGTTCCCGATCGGCCGGACGGTCTCCGGTTGCACGCCCCCGGAGGGTGCGCCCAGCAGGAAGGCGGTGATGGAGCCGCCCAGAATCAGGCAGACCACCCACAGCACCCGGACCCCGAGACCCGCGCCCTTCGTCAGGACCAGCGCCACCACCACCAGGGTGGCGGGGAGGCTCACGAACCGTGGGTCCACCGCGATGGACCAGCCGGATTCGATCCACCCGTACACCGGGCGGAACGCCTCCGCGAACGCGACGAGGTAGAACGCGACCGAGATCGCCTGTGACAGGTAAAGGGCGATACCGATCACCCCGCCGATGCGCGTGCCGAAGGAGCGGCTGATGATGTAGTAGGCGCCGCCGCCGGCGACCCGGCGGTTCGTCGCGATCTCGGACACCGCCAGGACGGTCGGGATGGTGACCAGGTGGGCCACGCCGATGATCAGCAGGGTTCCCGCCAGTCCGACGTGCCCGACCGCGTAGCCAAAGCGGAGGAAGAGGATCGCCCCGAGGATCGTGCTGATCGACGCGAGGAAGACGGGGGCGGTGCCGAACCCGTGTCCCGACGCGGCCGGTCCGGGGTTTGGACTCCGGCTCGGGTTTTGGCCGTCGGTCATCGGATGCAGCGCAATCCTCGCTTAACAGCCTGTGGTGAGACCCACGTGAGCGCCGAGGCCCCCACCGGGAGAACTGGGCCGCGTGGGTTTTGCCACAGGCTGTTGAGCCGCGTGGCGGCGCCCGGTTCCCCGGACGCCGCGCCGATCAGGGTCAGCCTCGGGCGGGTCGGCGTTTCCGCGTCTCAGCCCGATCCGCCGCCTTTCTCGGAGGCGTAGTACTCGTTGGTCTTCTTCGCGACCACTCCGCCCAGGAACAGCAGCCCGATCAGGTTCGGGAAGGCCATGAACCCGTTGAGCAGGGTGCCGATGTTCCAGACCGTCTCCACCGTCACCAGGCCGCCGATCAGGAGCAGGGCCACGTAGATGATCCGGTAGGAGAAGATGCCCTTCCGCCCGAACATGTACTCCCAGCAGGTCTCGCCGTAGTAGTACCAGCCGATGATGGTCGAGAAACCGAACAGGAAGGAGGAGATCGCGATCACCAGCGGGGCGACGCCGATCGAAGTGGAGAAGGCCGCCGCGGTGAGATCGCCGCTCGCCGCCTGGTACTCCGCCGCCTGCCACATTCCCGAGGAAAGGACCGCGAAAGCCGTCATGCTGCAAACCACGATGGTGTCGATGAACACTTCGAAGACACCGACGAGTCCCTGATCGGCCGGATGCTTCACCTGCGCGATGCCGTGGGCGATCGGAGCGCTTCCCAGACCTGCCTCGTTGGACAGCACTCCGCGGCTGATGCCGGCCGCGATCGCCTGGCGGACCGTAACGCCGAGGAATCCGCCCGCTGCCGCGTGCGGCTGGAAGGCGTACTCGAAGATGGTCGCGAAGACCCCCGGAAGCGCCGTGATGTTCATCAGCAGATAGGTGAGGGACATCCCCAGATAGATGACCAGCATCGTGGGAACGAGCTTTTCCGCGACCGACGCGATCCGGTGGATGCCGCCCAGCAGCACCGCGCCCACCGCAACCGTGATGAGCAGCCCCGGAACCCACGGCGAGACCTCCAGTCCGAATCCGGCGGCGGCCTCGACGAAGGTCCGGACGATGGTGTTCGACTGGGCCATGTTCCCCGTCCCGAGGAGCGCGGTGGCGGCCCCGAAGACGCAGAACATGATCGCGAGCACCTTCGCGATGCCGGGCGACTTGACGCCCGCCATGATGTAGTACATCGGGCCGCTGGCGAACGCGCCCGACTCCTTCTTGACCCGGTAGGTGACGCCGAGCACCGCCTCCGCGTACTTGGTGGCCATTCCGAAGACCGCGGTGACCCACATCCAGAAGATAGCGCCCGGTCCGCCGACCAGGATCGCGGTCGCCACGCCGCCGATGTTCCCGTTCCCCACGGTGGAGGCGAGCGCGGTGGAGAGCGCCTGGAAGGGGGTGATCTCTCCCTCGCCCTCCTGGTCGTGGGACATGCCGCGCACCACCCGCCGGACCCCGCCGGCGAAACCGCGGATCTGGACGAAACCGGTGCGGATGGTCAGGTAGAGCCCGCAGGTCACCAGGAGAAGGGGCAGGGCGTACCACTGGTAGATGGCGTTCGACGCCGCGGCTATGAATTCGCTCATGGTGTTTCCTTCAGGAGGAGGCCGGCCCTATCCGACGAAACGGAAGACGATCAGCAGGAAGATGGCCGCGGGCGAGACGAAGCGGATCAGGAAGCCCCAGAGTCCCGGGCCGGGGAAGCCGGGACCGTCGCGCCGGAGTTCGTCGCCGGCGAAGCGGGCGCCCCACTTCCAGCCGATGAAGAGGCTGATCAGCATTCCCCCGACCGGCAGCGCTCCTTCGTTCCAGACGTTGACCATCAGGTCGAAGAAGGTGCCCCCGACAGCGGGAAGCTCGGAGAAGAACCCGCCGCCGAACGACAGCACCGAGGGGATCGAGAACGCGAAGGTGAAGGCGCCGACGGCCAGCACCGCCTTGCGGCGCGGCCAGCGCCACTGGTCGATCGCGTGCGCCACCGGTACCTCGAGCAGCGAGATCGTGGAGGTGAAGGCCGCCACCGAGAGGAGCAGGAAGAAGGCGGCTCCGAACAGCAGGCCACCGGGGAGTGTCGCGAAGAGTTGCGGCAGTACGGCGAAGATGAGGCCGGGTCCGCCCGCGGTCGGGTCGAAAGTGGCCCCGGGGCTGAAGCTGGCGATGGAGAACCCGGCCGGGAAGATGATGAATCCGGCGAGCAGGGCGATCGTGGTGTCGATGCCCACGATGGCCACCGAGGCCGAGCGCACCGCGTGGGAGCGGTGGAGATAGCTGCCGTAGGTGATGAGCGCTCCCATACCGAGACTCAGCGAGAAGAACGCCTGACCCACAGCGGCGCCGATGATCTCGGGATTCAGCGCCTGGGAAAGATCCGGCCGCAGGTAATAGGCGAGTCCCTCGGCGGCGCCCGGCAGGGTCACCGCCCGGATCGCGAGAATCAGCAGGAGGACGAAGAGCAGGGGCATCATCAGGCGCGACGCGGCTTCGATGCCGCGCCGGATCCCCCGGTTGACACACCAGGCAGTGGCAACGAGGAACAGGCCCGTGAACAGGATGTTCCGGCTCGAATCCGCCGCCAGCTGGCCAAAGAGCGCCCCCGAACCCTCGGCATCCGAGGCAAGCCCGTTCGTGACCGCCAGCCAGAGGTACTGGACCGTCCATCCGGCGATGACCGCGTAGAAGGAGAGGATGAACGTTCCGGCGGCCACCGCGAGCAGTCCGATCACCCACCACGGTCCCGTGGGAGAGATCCGGCGAACGGCTCCCGCGGGTCCCAGCTGGGCGTAGCGTCCGACCAGGACCTCGCCGAGCAGGATGGGGGCGCAGATGAAGACGACGGCAACGAGATAGATGAGGACGAAGGCGGCGCCGCCGCCCTGGCCTACCTGGGTGGGAAAGCCCCAGATGTTTCCGAGCCCCACCGCGGAGCCGGTAGCGGCGAGGATGAAACCCGGGCGAGATCCCCAGCTTCCGCGGTCGTTCGTCATGTTGGTGTCCTTTCCGGGACCGGTCACTGCCCTAGCGGGAGCACCCGTCCACCTCCGGAGACTCGAAAAACGGTTCGGGCATGGGCGTCGGCGACCAGGAGATCGCCTTCTGCGCTGAGCGCCATGCCCTGGGGGCTGATGAACGGGTCCCCGCCGGCATGCACGGAAACCCGCCCCTCGGGGCTGATCTTCCAGATGCAACGGGCGTAGCCGTCGCTCACGAAGAATCCCCCGTCGGGGGCCCTGACGAAGTCGTGGGGGAACTCGAACGGAGGTGACTGCACGAGCGGCTCTCCGTCACCGCCCTCCATGCGCAGCACGTTGCGATCCGTGAGCACGTGGAGGGAGCCGTCACCTTCGGCCAGGATGGCCCGGGGCGCGCGGATCGTGGCAACGTCCTCGATGGAGTCCGGCCGGACCCGGCGAAGCCGCTGGGTCACCCGGTCCACCGCCAGGATGTCACCGGAGGAATCGACGGCGATCCCCCAGGGAGTCACGAATCCGGAGTCGTCGGGAATGGCCTCGATCTCGCCGGAGGCGCTGATCCGGTAGAGCGCCATCGTCGCCGGATCGCTGGCGAGGACGCTGCCGTCCCCGGTGGGGACGATGTGCCGGATACCGAAGAGCGGCGTCCTGGGGAGTCCCTCGCCTTGCGCCACCACCGTAAAGCCGTTGCCGCTCCAGCGGAGCAGCGCCGCCGCCTCGATGTCGGCGACGTAGATCTCCCCGCCGGGCCCGACCGCCACGTCCACCGGATACCGGAGGTCTTCGGCGAGCGCCGGGGCCCCGAGAACGAGGCTGAGCGCGAGCGGGGCGGCGAGGTTCCGGTCCCTGATCCAGACACCGCGAGGGAGTTGCAAGAGAAAGTTCTGGCCGCGCGCCGGGGCGCGAGTGTAGCAGTCTGTGGCACGCCTGCTTTGGTAAAATTGCCACCTTCCGGCAGCGCGGGAAAGCGGGTTCGGAGCGGGTTCTCCGGCCCAGCGGCGAGGAGTCCCCGCCTGTCCCTCCGTCTTGTTTCAGGCGGCCGCGCCAGCCGAATGCTCCGGTTGCAACGCTCCGGAGCAGCGCCCGCTCGCGGTGTCCGCCTGAGGCTGGCCCCGAGTATCTCGCAACCAGCCGCGAACCGCCCTTTCACCAACTGGAGATCCTGCCCGTGGACACGCTGCTCTACCTGACCCCCGCCTTCGGCGCGGTGGCGCTGCTCTTCGCTCTCAACCGGGCCCGGTTCGTCGGCCGGCAGGATGCCGGCAACGAACGCATGGTGGAGATCGCGGCCGCCATTCGCGAGGGAGCGATGGCGTTCCTGCGGCGCGAGTACTCGGTCCTCGCCGTGTTCGCGGTGGTGGTCGCCGTGCTGCTCTACGTCGCCAACCTCGGTGGCGGCACGGAGCTCGTGGGCCTCTCCTTTCTGATCGGAGCGCTCTGCTCGGCGGTCGCGGGCTGGTTCGGCATGCGGGTCGCCACCGCCGCGAACGTGCGCACCGCGAATGCCGCCCGGGACTCGATCGCCCCGGCGCTGCGGGTCGCCTTCGCGGGTGGTTCGGTGATGGGAATGTCCGTCGTGGGGCTGGGCATCCTTGGACTGTCGGGACTCTTCCTCCTCTACACGCGGGTGCTCCTGGTGGGCGGTGACCTTCAGGGGCAGATCCTGCAGGTCCTCTCCGGGTTCAGCCTCGGCGCTTCGTCCATTGCGCTCTTTGCCCGGGTCGGCGGCGGCATCTACACCAAGGCCGCCGACGTGGGCGCGGACCTCGTGGGCAAGGTCGAGGCGGGGATCCCCGAGGACGACCCGCGGAACCCGGCGGTCATTGCGGACAACGTGGGGGACAACGTCGGCGACGTCTGCGGGATGGGGGCCGACCTCTTCGAGTCCTACGTGGGCGCCATCATCGGCGGGATGGTGCTCGGGGTGGCGTACGCCCAGAGCCTCGAGGCCGACCCGCTGCGCTACGTGATGCTGCCGATGGTCCTCGCCGCTTTCGGCATCGCGGCGAGCATCCTGGGCACCTTCCTGGTTCGCACCCGCGAGGGCGCGAACCCCCAGACCGCGCTCAACATGGGCACGCTGGGCGCAGCGGTGCTGATGCTCGGCATCGCCTGGCCGGTGATCGGGATGCTGGCGCCGGAGGCGCAGGGCGCGCTCTACGGCTGCCTGGTTGCGGGCCTGGTGGTGGGGGCCGCCATCGGCCTGATCACGGAGTACTACACCTCGGACGCTCGGAAGCCCGCGCAGGCGGTCGCCGACGCCTCGAACACCGGCTCCGCCACCAACATCATCGCCGGGCTCGCGCTGGGCATGCGCTCGACCGCGTTTCCGCTGCTACTGATCGCCGGGGCCATCGCCCTCGGATACGAACTCGCCGGCCTCTACGGGATCGCGCTGGCGGGGCTCGGGATGCTGGCCACCGTGGGGATCCAGTTGGCGGTGGACGCCTATGGGCCGATCGCCGACAACGCCGGCGGAATCGCCGAAATGAGCGAGCTGCCCCCCGAGGTGCGCCAGCGGACCGACAAGCTGGATGCGGTGGGGAACACCACCGCCGCCATCGGCAAGGGATTCGCCATCGGTTCGGCGGCGCTCGCCGCCATGGCGCTCATGTCGGCCTTCCAGCAGCAGGCCGGGGTCGGCGCGCTCGGCCTCTCGCTCGGGAACCCGGTGGTTCTGTCCGGGCTGCTGATCGGCGGCATGGTGCCCTTCCTGTTCTCCTCCATCGCCATGCAGGCGGTGGGAGAGGCCGCCTTCGACATGATCAAGGAGGTCCGGCGACAGTTCCAGGAGATCCCCGGGCTCCTCGAGGGGGCGCCGGGCGCCAAGGCGGACAACGCCCGCTGCGTGGATATCGCGACGGCCGCCGCGCTGAAGCGGATGGTGGCGCCGGGCCTGATGGCGGTCCTGATCCCGGTGATCGCCGGTTTCCTCGACAAGAACTTCCTGGCGGGCCTCCTCGCCGGGGCGCTGGTGTCCGGCGTGCTGCTGGCCATCTTCATGGCCAACGCCGGCGGCGCCTGGGACAACGCCAAGAAGTACATCGAAGGCGGCCAGCACGGTGGCAAGGGCAGCGAGGCGCACAAGGCGGCGGTCGTCGGCGACACCGTCGGCGATCCGTTCAAGGACACCGCCGGCCCGGCCATCAACATCCTGATCAAGCTGATGTCGGTGGTGGCCCTGGTCATCGCCCCCCTGATCCGCTAACGGCGCGACGGTCTGGAACGCAGGTTTCAGCCGGCGGCTCCGAGCCGACGCGATCTCGCCTCCGGGCGGACCGCGGAGCGCTGCCAAACGCCGCCGTACCGCGCTACGCCGCGCGGCGTGCTTCCCGGATCGTCTGGTAGGCCTTCTGGATCTCCTGGGTGCGCCGGGTGGCCTCGTCCTTCATCTCCTCGGGGAGTCCCTGCGCCGCCAGGCGGTCGGGGTGGTGCTGCCGCATGAGCCGCCGGTAGGTGGAGCGGATCTCGTCGTCGCTCGCGGACCGTTCCGAGCCGAGGACCCCGTAGGCCTCCTTGAGTTTCTCCTCCGGAGAGGGACCTCGTGGCCGCATGCCGGCCGACGCCACTCGCTCCATCTGCGCCATCTCGGCGCGCGAGAAGCCGAGGAAGGCCCCGATGTGGTCGAGGATCCGCCGCTCTTCGGGATGGATGGTGCCGTCCGCCCAGGCCGCCTTGAACTGGATCTCCATGAAGGCGCGGAGCAGGTTCCGGCGCCGCCCGGCCACCTGGACGAGCTGGCCGAGGGCGTCGTCGAGGTTGAAGCGCGGTGACTTGCCCTCGTTGAAGATGCGCGCCGCGAGGTTCCGGTCCCGGGCGTCGAGCCCAAGCCCCGCCATGACCTCGCGGGCCAGCTGGGCTTCTTCCTCGCTGACCTGGCCGTCCGCCTTCGCGATGTGGCCCATGACCCCGAAGGTGGCTACGAAGAACGCCACCCGGCGTTGCTCGTGGGTGTTCCCGGGAGGTGGCGGAGGGGGCGCACCCGGTCCCCCGCCCGGATAGGAGTGCATCCGGGCCGATCCGGACATGCTGGAGCCGATGGCGGCCCCCAGCATCGCGCCGAGCGGACCACCCAGGGTCCACCCGAGCGTCCCGCCGATCAGGGTTCCCCAAAAGCCCATCTTGCTGGTCGATGTTCGGGAAGCCTAAGGGCGCTTTTGCCGGCCATCGGCGGGAATCCTAGAACGGGCCGATCCCGCAACCGATATTCTTCCGCGCCGTCACGCCTGCCGCGCGGCGAGGAAATGGATGTCCAGCTTGGGTTGCACCGGGCCCTACACTAAAGAAAGGACCGGGGGAGTGCATCTCGCGGGCACGGTGGCGAGCGCCTGATTCAGCCCCGGCGGCGCCAATCCGCGCCTTGACCGTCGGCAGTTTCTCCGCGACACCTCGGGACACCTCACAAAGCGAGCGCAGCGCGGGCATGACGATCGAGAAGGGCAACAAGACGCCTGCCTTCCGGGAGTCGGGGGTTCTTCGCAAAGTCCGGATCATGCTGCTCGGGATCGTCGCCCTCGGCATCACCGGCACGAGTGTGGAACTGACACTGCTCGGACACTTCGAGGAGCCGGCCCAGAGCATTCCCCTGGTCGTGTTGTCGGGCTGCCTGGCCGTCATCATCTGGCACTTCCTGTCGCCGACCGCCACCAGCGTCAGGGTCACGCGGGTCATGATGATGCTCTTGATCGTGACCGCGGTTGCCGGCGTTGGCTACCACTTCCTGGGAAACCTGGCGTTCAAGCGGGAGTTGTACCCGGAGCTCGCAGGCCTGGATCTCTTCGTGGAATCCGTGACGGGGGTGACGCCCGTGTTCGCCCCCGGTTCGATGCTGCTGCTGGGCTTCATCGGCTTGACTCATACATTCCGGGACCCGTGCCTCACCCACGCGCGAGCACGAGTGGAGGAGTCAGGCGTCGAGCAACTGGCGGATGCCCGGTCCCCCCACGCTGGCGCCGGTAAGTAGGGCCACGCTGGAGCCGCGCTCTGCGAGCGGCACCGTCCGGGCGCCGGCGGTCGCCAGCGCGCCGGACGGCTCGGTGAGGATCTTCTGGCCCAGCAGCAGGTCCCGCGAGGTCGCGAGGGTGTCTTTGTCCCGGACCAGGACGGTCCGGTCCACGAGGCTGGCGAGCGCCGGATAAAGCTCCTCGGTCAGATACGGCACGGCGGCCCCGTCGCAAACCGTCTCGCACGGCGCCGACACGGCGCGCCCGGCCTCGAGGCTGTGATGGAGTGCGGCGCATCCGGCCGGCTCCACTGCGAAGATGCGGATGTCCGGACGGCGGTCCTTGAGCGCCCCCGCCACCCCGGTCAGCAGTCCGCCTCCGCCCACCGGGATGAAGACCGATTCGATGTCCGGCGCCGCCGACAGCAGCTCGACGGCGAGGCTTGAATGGCCGCGGTGAACCAGCGGGCAGGTCCACGGATGGACGAACAGGTAGGGCTCGTTCTCCCAGAGGTGCTCCTTCAGGAACCGGAACAGCTCGGGAACCGGGACGAGGCGCGGCGTTCCACCGGCCGCCCGGAACCCCTCGATCTTCGCCGGCGGCACGGTCTCCGGCAGCAGCGAGAACGCCGGGACCCCGCGCCGCCGCGCGGCCCAGGCGAGCGCCAGCGCGGTGTTTCCGGCGCTGACGGTGGAAAGTCCCGCCGCCACCCGTTCGTCGCCCAGTTGCGAGACCGCGTCCCAGATCCCCCGCACCTTGAACGAACCCGTCGGAAGCAGCGTGTCCGCCTTCAGCAGCAGTTCCTCCGCGAGGTCGGGCCTGGCCCGGAGGAGCGGACTTGCGGGGAACACCTGCCGGAGCCGGGCTGCGGCCGCCTGGGCGTCCCCCCAGCCCGGCGGCGCGATCGTCTCGACCCCGCTGGCGGAGGTGTCACCCAGCCCGTTTCCGGATGGAAGTGACTCGCAAGGCGCTGTCATGAGCGCCGTTATTATGCGATCCGGACGCTCGTCCCCGAGAGCGCCGCTTCCGGAGGAGACGCCATGAGGAATCCGCGCACGAATCCGTTCACGCCGCACGCTCCGACGCACTCCTGGCTTCGTCTCGTCCCGATCGTCGCCGTGCTACTGGTCACCAGCGCCGCCAATGCCCAGAAGGGCGGCCGCACCGACGACTCCGGCTGGGACACCACCCTGGCCCGGGGCGACGCCTACGACCTCGTCTTCGAGACCTCCGAGGGCACCTTCATGTCCCTCGACGTCTCACCGGACGGCGCTTCCATCGTCTTCGACCTGCTGGGCCACGTCTACAAGGTGCCGGTCACCGGGGGGCAGGCGGGATGCCTGACCCAGGACAGCGGGGTGGCGGTCAACTACCACCCGCGCTGGTCGCCGGACGGCACGACCATCGCTTTCGTTTCCGACCGGGGCGGGCAGTCGAACCTCTGGCTCATGGACGCCGACGGCGGCAACCCGCGGGCGGTCCACCAGGACCCGGAATCGCGGGTCGCCACGCCGGCCTGGCTCCCGAGCGGGCAGGGGATCGTGGCCCGCTGGAACACCCTCGCCCGCCCGCGGCGGTCGGGCCTCTACCTCTTCCACCCCGATGGCGGCAGCGGAGTGGAACTGGTCGACGGCGCGGAATACGGGCGGGCGAGCTGGCCGGCGCCATCGCAGAACGGGACCCTCTACTTCCACTTCGCGCCTTCCTCCGAGCGCGACATGGTCCGGGGCGCCATGCAGATCCGGGAACTCGACCTCGAGACGGGCAAGGTCTACGACGTGACCGAGGGGCAGTCCCAGCAGCAGTACCAGGGATCGAGCGGTGGCGCGATCGCGCCGGAGCCCTCCCCCGACGGGCGCTGGCTCGCCTTCGCGCGGCGTATCCCGGGTGGCACGATCTCGTTCAAGGGGCACCGGTTCGGGCCCCGCACCGCGCTCTTCCTCCGCGATCTCCACACCGGGGCCGAGCGCCTGCTCGCCGATCCCATCGAGACCGACCTCGCCGAGGGGATGAAGACCGAGCGCGTCCTCCCCGGGTATTCGTGGAGCCCGGACAGCTCCGCCATCTACGTGCTGCGGGGCGGCCGGATCGTCAGGGTGGACGCCGCGAGCGGCGCCACCGAGGAAGTCCCCTTCGTCGCTGAGGTCCGGCGGCGGGTCTCCGAACAGGCCCGGGCGGAGTTCGACATCTCGGGCGACATTTTCCGGGCGAAGATGATCCGCTGGCCGGCGGTGTCTCCAGACGGTGCGGCGGCGGTCTTCCACGCCGCCGGGCGGCTCTACCGGATGACCCTTCCCGACGGCGCCCCCGAGCGCCTGATCGGCGGCGACGATCCCGCCTACGAACTGTCGCCCGCCTTCTCGCCGGACGGCTCCACCGTCGCGTACACCTCCTGGGACGACACCGAAGGGCACCTCCTGACGGTTCCGGCGGGCGGCGGGACGCCAACCCGGCTCACCGAAACCTCTTCGGAGTACATCCACCCGGTGTGGACGCCGGACGGGAGCGCGATCGTGGTGGCGCGCGGCACCGGCGCTCCGGCGCGCGGCCGCTCGTGGTCCCAAAACCTCCGCTACGACCTGGTCCGCATTCCGGCCGGAGGCGGCGAGGCGACCGTCATCACGAAGACGCTCCGCCCGTTCAACGCGGGCCGTCCGCTGATGCCGCGCCGGCAGATCGTGGCGCCCTCCTTCGGCCCGGACGGCCGCCTCTTCTTCCCCGAGCAGGACAGTTGGGAGCGCGGCGGCCAGCGCCAGGACGTGACCCGGCTCGTCTCGGTGAAGGCCGACGGCTCCGACCGGCGCGTCCATCTCACCTTCCCCTTCGCCGATGAGGCGGCTCCCTCCCCTGACGGGCGCTGGGTGGCGTTCTCGGAAGGCGACAACGTGTACGTCACCGCGCTGCCCTGGCCGGGCGCCGGCAAGGAGCCGCCCCACATCGAGCGCCGGAGGGCTTCGCTGCCGATCCGCACTATCACCAGGGACGGCGGGTTGTTCCCGCGCTGGACCCCGGACGGCGTGCTCTACCTCGGAAGCGGTCCGCGGATCACCATCTACGACCCGGAGAGCGACGAGACGACCCAACACGAGATCACCCTCGACCTTCCGCGCCGGCGCGGCATGGGCTCGGTGGTCCTGACCGGGGCCCGCATCGTCACCCTGGGCGGGAAAGGGACCCTCGAGGAGGGCGTCGTCCGCGTCGTGGACGGGCGGATTGCTTGCGTCGGCGACTGCGCCCGGGCCGACGCGGACCGCGAGATCGACCTCTCGGGGAAGACGATCGTCCCGGGATTCATCGACATGCACGCGCACCATCACCGGGATCACAGCGCGGTGTTGCCCCGGCGAAACTGGGAGGCGGGGGTCTACCTCGCCTACGGGATGACCACCACGCTCGACAACTCGCAGTGGTCCCAGAACGTCTTCGCGGCAGCCGAACTGGTGGAGGCTGGCGAGATGGTGGGGCCGCGCATGTACAGCACCGGCGATCCCATGTACAACGGCGACGGCTCGCGGCAGAACGACATCCGGAGCTACCAGGACGCCGAGGACAACATCGAGCGGCTGACGTCGTGGGGCGCCACCGCGATCAAGTCCTACATGCAGCCGCGCCGCGACCAGCGGCAGTGGATCGCCGAGATCTCGCGCAAGCGGAAGCTCATGCTCACCGGCGAGGGAGGCAGCCTGGTCTACAACGTGGGTCTCATCCTTGACGGCCAGACCGGCTGGGAGCACCCGCTCACCTACGTCCCGCTCTACGAGGACGCCGCCAGGTTCTTCGGGCGCACGAAGACCGTCTACTCGATCACCTTCGTGGTCGGCGGGCCCTCCGTCTGGAACGAGGAGTACTTCTGGCAGGAGACCGCCAACTGGGACGATCCCAAGCAGCAGCGCTGGCTGCCCTGGCGGATGCTGATTCCGCATACGAGGCGGCGTCCGCTGCGGCCGGAAACCGACTACAGCTTCCCGCTGCTCGCCCAGGGTCTCCAGGACATCGTGGACGAGGGCGGCTCGGGAGCCATCGGCGCCCACGGCCAGCACCACGGCATCGGGTCGCACTGGGAGATCTGGATGGCCGAGCCGGGGATGGGCGCCGAGGGAGCGCTCGACCTCGCGACCCGGCAGGGCGCGGCATTCCTCGGGCTCGAGCACGAACTCGGGACGATTGAGGACGGCAAGCTCGCCGACCTGGTGGTGTTGAACCGGAACCCGCTGGACGACATCCGGGCCACCGCCGACATCCACCTGGTGGTGAAGGACGGCCGCATCTACGACGGGGACACCCTCGACGAGATCTGGCCGGAACCACGGTCCTACGGGGGGTATCCCTGGCTCCAGGAAGAGATGTTCCGCAGCGACGACCGGCCGATCCGGCCGAACGGCAACTGATGGACGGGTTTCCCGCAACCTCCTGGGCGCTGCTCGTGGTGGCCATCGTGCCCGGCATGGCGCTCGCCATCTGGAACGCCGCCCGGGGCCGCCGACTCGGAGCGCCGGCCTCCGGCCGGCATCGTCCCAGTTCTCCCGGTGGGGGCGCGCAGCGAGGCGAAACGCAGGTCGGCGAGGACGACCGCTAGGCTGATATGCCCGCCAACTGGCCGCTCTGGGCTGTACTGATCAGCTACCTGTCCATCCTCTTCGGACTGGCGATCTGGAGTTCGCGCAGTACCCGCGACCTCACCGGCTACTACCTGGCGGGCCGAAAGCTCCCCGCGGCCGTCGTCGGCTTTTCCGCGGCGAGCACCGGCGAGAGCGCCTGGCTGCTGCTGGGGCTCACCGGGATGGGCTACCTGCTGGGGGTGAACGCACTCTGGATCGTCTTCGGAGAGGTGCTGGCCACCGCGGTCGCCTGGGCCTTCATCGGCCCGCGCTTCAAGGCGCTCGCCGACCGCTACCGGGCCATCACGGTGGCCGACTGGATGGAGGAGCGGTTCGGGGACCGGCGGCAGGTCCTCCGCATCCTCGGGTCGGTGGTGATCCTCGTCATGGCGGGGACCTACATGGCCGCCCAGCTCACCGGGTCGGGCAAGACGTTCGAGTCGTTCCTCGGGGTCCCCTACGAGGCCGGGGTCATTCTCGGCGCGGTCGTCATCCTCTTCTACACGAGCTTCGGCGGCCTCAAGGCGGTCGCGTGGAGCGACCTGATCCAGGCGACGCTGATGGCGGCGGCGCTGGTGGCGCTGCCGCTCGTCGCGATCCACGAGATCGGCGGCCTCTCGGTGCTCGCCGAACGTCTCGCCTCCGCCGATCCCGGCCTGTTGCGGCCGCTCGGCAGTTCGGGGATGACCGGTCAGGGGATCGCCGACGTGGTCAGCCACATGGGGATCGGGCTGGCGTTCCTGGGCGCCCCGCAGCTCCTCGTCCGGTTCATGGCCTCGAAGGACCGGCGCACGCTCTCGGACGGCGGGTTCATGGCGGCGTTCGTGATCGTGCTCTTCGATCTCGGAGCCGTCCTCACCGGAATGGCGGGCCGGGTCCTCTATCCCGTGATCGACGATCCGGAGGGGATCCTGCCGCTGCTGGCCTCCGACCTCATGCCGCCTCTGGTCACCGGCCTCTTCCTGACCGCGGTGCTGGCGGCGATCATGTCCACCGCGGACTCGGTGCTGCTGCTGGCCTCGTCGGCGGTGGTGCGGGACTTCTTCGAGAAGCTGCTCGGGCCGCGCCACCGGAACCCTGCCGCGCCGGGAGTCTCGGGCTTCATCGCCCGGGTGACCGGGGACGACGCCCGGCTGGCTCGCTTTGGCAAGGCCGTCACCCTGGCGCTCGGGGTGGTCGGGATCGGCGTCGCCCTCCCGGAAGTGAGGGTCATCTTCTTCTTCGTGCTGTTCTCGTGGTCGGGGCTCGGCTGCGCCTTCGCGCCGGTCGCGATCCTGGGGATCTTCTGGAAGCGGATGACCCTTCCGGGCGCGGTCGCGGGCATGGTGACCGGCTTTCTGACGTCGGTGGGATGGTTCCTGTGGGGCAAGCCCGCGTACTTCCAGCTCTACGAGATGGTCGTGGGGTTCGCCGCCGGGTTCGCCGCCGCCATCCTGGTCAGCCTCCTGACCCGGCCCGATCCCGAGGGCGCGGAGCACGTGGACGCGGCGGCGCGCTGGGCGAGGGCGCGGTGAGAGGGACGATCGCCGCTGCAGCGGTTGCGGCGCTTGGTTTCCTGGTCCTCAATGCTTGCGAGGAGGGCGGGGAAGGCCCGACGAGTCCCGGACCGGACCGTCCGTCGAACGCGCTGATCGACCGGGTGGAAGTCGTCTCCGAACCCGCGGCGAACGGCACCTACCTCGACGGTGAGGAGCTCGTCTTCGCCGTGCTGATTACGAGCGGCGAAGTGGTGGAGGCGACCGGCGAGGTCTTCCTGATCTTCGATCTGGGACTCGCGAGCCAACCCGCCGCTCTCACGGCGCATGAAGCCGGACGACTGGAGTTCCGCTACCAGATTCGGCGCGGCGACTACGACGGCGACGGCGTGAGCGTGCCGGAAGGCGAGCTGATGTTCTCCCCGGGAGCGGCACTGCGCGTAGGAGGCGTGGACATCGATCCCGCGGTACGCGCACTGCCGGCGGACGGCGGTCACCGGGTGTTCGCGCACTTCGCGCCGGGCGAAACCGTCGTTTTCGATCCGACCCTCGACCGCTTCCCGGTGGATACGCTGGGCCTGAGTGGGGTCGTCGGCTGCGCGTCGACGGATGACATCGTGCCGATCGTGGAGGCCGTTCTCGAACGCAACGCGGCCGCGGCCGCCAGCCTGTGGTCGGTGGCCTACCAACTCGGGGATTGCGCGGTCCTCAACGAGAACGAACCCGCCATCTTCCTCTCCGCCACGGTCCGCGAGCATCGCGGCGACATCTACGACCTCGTGCTCACCTACGGCTCTGCAGCCACCCTGACGGACCCCGAACTGGCCGCCAACTGGTGGACCCTCGGCGGTTTCGTCGAGCCCACCCCCGTCCGCTGATCCAGGCCGCGGCCGGCTTGGAACGCCGACCTCCGGTCGGCATCGCCCGCCCCACGCGGGCGAAACGCAACCGTGGTTCGTGCGCATGACGCCGTCGCTAACCTCAACCCCATGAGCCGCACCGCCTGCCACAAGTTCTCGCCCGCCGACTGCGCCGCCCAACTCCCCGACGACCGCTACTTCGTCGCCCTGACCCGCGGCACCCTCGAAGTGGGCCTCTACGCCCCCGAGGGCACGGATCCCCAGCAGCCGCACGACCAGGACGAGTGCTACGTCGTCCTCAAAGGCGAAGGCCGGTTCACCATGGGTGACGAAACGGTTCCCTTCCGGTCCGGAGACTTCTTCTTCGTCCCCGCCGGCGTCCCGCACCGCTTCTCCGACTTCGACGATTCGTTCAAGGTCTGGGTGATCTTCTACGGCCCGAAAGGCGGAGAACATCTGATGCGGTCGCCCCCCGGAGGTTCCTCCTCGTAACTCCGCTCGGCCGCGCCTACGAGTCCGCCGGGTCCAGCAGGGAAACGCCGTCCAGCCGGGCCATGGAACGGTCAAAGGTCCAGACCGTGGACGCGCCGGTCCGCTGGGCAGCGCCGAGAATCATGAAATCGGCGAAATCGGCGTCTCCTCGTCGGTACCGGTGGATGGCGCGCGCCGTATCGTGGGCGGCCTCGATCTCCAGTTCCTCCGTGGCGAGCAGTTCCTCGACTTCCCGGCAGATCTGCTCGCTTGAGAAGCCGTAGGCTCGCCGCAGCACCCAGACCAGCTCGATCATCACCTCCCGGCAGATGAAACCCGGCCGGTCGGTGCTTAGTTCCGCCAGCCGTTCACGCGCAACCTTGGCCTGTTGCGGATGATCCGCGACCAGGTAGCGCACCAGGACGTTGGTATCGACTGCAATCACTGCCCGCTCGCCTGCTCGGCAATGGCCCGTTCCATGTCCCGAAGCGTCACTGGCGGCCCGTCGTACCGGAGCGTGCCGAACAGTCGCCGGAGCGGGCGGACCGCCACGATCCGTACCTCATCCTCGAGGACGAAATAGCGGACCCGATCGCCAGGACGCAGCCCCAGCGCCTTCCGGACCGGCTGGGGCAGCGTCGTCTGCCACTTGGACGTGACCGTGGATTGCACCATGAGGAATCTCCTGTCATTCACATTTAGACCCTTACAGAAGTAACTCTACCAAGGAGATCTGATCAATTGCCTTGATCCACGAGGTCACGGCGGATGTTCGGGAGCGGATGTTCGGAACCTGTTGATTTTCGATTTGCATGGTTGGCCCTGATTTCGTTGGGGCCGTTGTGAAATCTGGTCACTCATGCATTTCGACAATGCGTGTTTCGAACTACCGCCTTCGTCCGCGATCTCTGAGCGGGTCGGCTGAGCCAGCTCAGCCGACGGCGAGTTCCAACAGACCCCGGGACGGCTCCAGACGCGGATCGCCGGTGGCGCCGGCCATCCGGTCGAGCGCGCTGACGATCTCGGGCAGACCGACCTGACGGGCCCAGTACATCGGGCCACCCCGCTCGCTCGGGAACCCGTAGCCGAGCGCCCAGACCACATCCACGTCGCCCTCCCGCTCCGCGATCCCCTCGCCGAGGATCTCGGCTCCCTCGTTCACGAGCGCGAAGAGACAGCGCTCGAGAATCTCGCGGTCTCCCACCTCGCGGCGTTCGATTCCGTGCGCCGCGGATTCACCGCGGGCGATCTCCACGACCTCCGGATCGGGATGTGGCGTCCGGTCCCCAGGCTCGTACCGGTAGAACCCGGCGCCCGTCTTCTGGCCGAGCCGTCCCCGTTCGCAGAGCCGGTCCGCCACGTTCGGCGGGGGAGGCGGTTGGCCCCGGGCCTCCGCCTCCGCCGCCAGCCGCAACCGCACCGCCCGTCCGATGTCGAGTCCCGCCAGATCCGCCACCGCGAAGGGCCCCATCCGGAACCCGAAACCCTGGAGCGCCCCGTCGATCTGCTCGGGCAGCGCGCCTTCCAGCAGCAGCCGGTCCGCCTGCCGGCGGTAGGCGTAGAGCATCCGGTTCCCCACGAAGCCGTCGCAGACCCCGACCGGCACCGGCGCCTTGCCCAGCCGGACGCCGAGCGACATCGCGGTGGCGAGCGTTTCCGGGGAGGTGGCGTCGCCCACCACCACCTCCAGCAGGCGCATCACGTGAGCCGGGCTGAAGAAGTGCGTTCCGACCACCGCTTCCGGCCGCCCGGTGGCGGCGGCGATGGCGTTCACATCGAGTGAAGAGGTATTCGTCGCCAGCACCGCGCCCGGTTGCGCGACCCGGTCAAGACGGGCGAAGACATCCTGCTTGACGGCCATCTCCTCGAAGACCGCCTCCACGAAGAAGTCCGCGCCGCCGAAGTCTTCGAACCCTTCCGCGCGGCGGATCCTTCTTAGCTGCGCTTCGGCTTCCGCGGCGTCGATCCTGCCCCGGCCCACGGCACGGGAAAGGCTCCCGGCGACCGCCGCCTTGCCTCGAATCCACGCATCGTCCGACTCCTCGTAGACCACCACCGGGATCCCGGCCGCGGCGAACGACATCGCGATCCCGCGCCCCATGGTCCCAAAGCCCACCACCCCGGCGCTTTCGACCTCGGACCCGGTCACGCCTTCGGGGATCCGCCGCGACTGTGTTGCCTCCCGCTCGGCCCGCCGGAGATGTTCCGCGGCCGCCGACTGTCCTTCCGGCGCCGGCGCCCGGTCCAGGGGTTCCGGAGCCGGGGCGTTCATGAGCGAAACAGGATAGCGGCCACCGGGCTGCTAACGTCACGCCCGCCCGGGAGGCCCGTCATGCGCACCGTCCTGAAGATCGCGGCACTTGTGTTGCTGCTCGCCCTCGCGTGGGGCGCCGGCTGGCTCGCTTCGGGGATCGGAGTCGGGAGGACCGCCCCGGAGGCGAGCCTCGAGGACCGCGAGCGCGCCTTTTCCGAGAGCATGCGGGAGGTGGTGCTCGACGGTCAGTTCACCGTGGCCTGGCCGGAGCCCCGCGAGGGGGTCTACCGCGACCGCTACGAGATCGCGGGGGTCACCAAGCTGGACGGCGACCGCTGGCGGTTCGATGCCCGGATCACCTACGGGAACACCGACGTCACGCTGCCGGTGGTGGTGCCGATTCGCTGGGCCGGCGACGTGCCCATCATCCGGATGGTGGACGTCGAGATTCCGGGTCTCGGTAACGAGTTCGGGGCCACGATCGTGTTCGACGGAGACCGCTACGGGGGAACCTGGGACCACGGCGAGGTCGGCGGTTTCATGTTCGGGCGGGTGGTACGGGAGTAAGGGCGCCCGGCGCGTCCGGTCAGGTCTCGCGCCAACAGGTGATGACCGTACGGAGCACGTCGCCCGAGACCTGGGTGGCTCTCCTGCGCGGCATCAACGTCGGCGGCAAGAACGTGATCCGGATGGCGGACCTGCGGAGCGCTTTCGAGGCGGAGGGCTTCCGCGATGTCGTCACCTACATCCAGAGCGGGAACGTGATCTTCCGCTGCTCGGGCTCGACGGCCGGCGCCCTGACGACTCGCATCGAGGAGATGCTGGCCACGGCGTTCGGCTACCAGGCGAAAGTCGTGCTGCGCTCCCGTGAGCAGATAGAGGCGGTGGTCGCCGGGGCACCGGCAGGATTCGGCTCGCAACCCGACCGGCATCGCTACGACGCCATCTTCCTGAGGGACACCCTGACGGGAGAGAAAGCCATGCGCGAGGTCCTCGTCAGGCCCGGCGTGGACGAAGCCTGGGCCGGTGAGGGTGTCCTCTACTTCTCCCGGCTGATCAGCCAGGCGTCCCGGAGCTACCTGAGCCGGCTCGTCCCGATGCCGGTGTATCAGGAGATGACGATCCGCAACTGGAACACGACGACCCGGCTGCTACGACTCATGTCGTGAGTTGACGCCGGAGTTCGGCCAGGTCCCCGAGCACCCATAGCTCGGCAATCCTTTCCCGCTCAAACCGGAAGAACGCGGCGCCCGCCCAGGTGACCTGCCGGCCGGTCGCGGCGACGCCCAGAAACTCGGCGCGGTGCGTTCCCGTGAAGCGCATCCGCGCGGCCGTGCGATCTCCGTCCGTGACCAGTCCGTCGATGATGCAGCGGTAGTCGCCGAGCGCTCGATGCACGTCGCGCATGTAGGCGAGGAAGCCGTCGGGCCCGACGCGCTCCGCGCCCAACGATCCCCGGAAGCGAAAGGACTCGGCGAGGATCTCCCGGGCCCGGTCCTCGTCCGCCTGGTTCCAGACCTCGAGGTAGAAGGCTTCCACCAGTGCGCGAGGACTCATCGGGTCGGGTGTCCTTTGGCTACGGTGGGATTCTTGGCCGTGACAACGATCAACGTGAAACGCGGTCGCGGGAGCGCGCGGTCGGGATGATGCCGTTCAGCCGCTCTGCCGCTCCGCCCAATCGAGATAGGCGTCGAGCTGGTGGACGAGGAAGAGCGGCAGGTTGAGCAGCCGGAATCGCCGGCCGCCGGGGGTCTTCGCCGCGTGGAGGAAGATGTCGCCATCCCACAACCGCACCGCCAGATCGTGGTCTGCGCGCTCCATGAACTGATGGAGGGAGCGGAGGGCGCCGCTCTTGCCGGACTTGACCTCGACCGGCGTGAGCCGGCCGCGGTAGGCGTACAGATAGTCCACCTCGGCCGTGGCGCCGGGTTTGGCGCGCACCCAGAACATCGGCTTGCGGTGGCTCGCGAGATCGGCGGCCATCAGCTCCTGGCCCACGAGGTGTTCGGCCAGCCGACCGCGGTACAGGGCCCCGAGGTCGGCCGTCCCCAGGAAACCGGATTGCAGCCCGGCGCGGTAGTTCATCAGGCCGGTATCGAGATAGAGGAGACGCGGAGACTTGCGCCGGTCGGGGAGGGCGGGGAGGACGGTTGCCGTCGTGGGGTGCAGCAGGAACAGGAGCATGGCCCGCTCGAGGCTGCGCAACGCCTTGGCCATTTCCCGCGAGCGGTAGGCCGAGCCCCCGAATCCCTGGTACGAGATCCGCTCTCCGGCCACGAACGGCGCGGTCTCGATGACATGCCGGAGCTGGCCGAGCTGGGCCGGACTCCGGGCGTACTTGGCCGCGTCGTCCGCAAAGGAGACGAGCAGACCCTCGTAGAGCCGGGCCAGCCGGCCGAGATCGCGATGGTCCAGATACCCGGCGGCAATCTCCGGCATCCCGCCCACCAGCGCGTAGTCCCGGAACAGTCGCCGCAGTGGCGAGAGCGCGTAATCCGGGCAGGGGATCTCCGCCAGCGCGTCGAAAGACCCGTCGAAAGCAGCTGCGGCGTACTCGGCGAAGGTCAGCGGATAGAGGTAGAGGAACTCAACGCGACCGACCGGGAAGCTGATCTGATGACGTTCGAGGGTGGTTTCGAGCAGCGATCCCGCCGCAACCACCGCGAGGTCGGGACGCTCTTCGGCGAAGTAGCGGAGCGACTGTACGGCGTGGGGCGAGTTCTGGATTTCGTCGAGGAACAGGAGGGTGTCCGGCCCGGCGGGGTCGGCGCCCTTGAGAAACAGGATCGCCTCCAGGGTGCGGGAGAGCGGCAGTCCCTGGTCGAAGATCTCGCGGTCACCGGGATGGTCGAGATTCAGGGACACGTACTGCCGGAACTCGCCTCCGAAGGTGTCCACCGCCGTCGTCTTGCCCACCTGCCGGGCGCCCAGGAGCACGAGGGGCTTGCGGTCGGCGCGCTGCCGCCACGTCCGGAGGTCGTGGAGGACGCGGCGGGGAACCATGCCATATGATCTTAATCCATTACATTGGTTGTCAAATATTCCCGGCAATCTGAGGCTGGTCATCGATCGCCATTGACTCAAGGCATCCGCCGCGTCCGCCATCGACGGGACGCGCTCTCGCTGCGCTCCGCGCAGCGGTGCCGGCTGCAGCCGGCCTTCCAGGCCGGTGGTGCGACCAGCGAGAGCGAGGCGGTGCAGTTTCGGGGGCCCCCCCCGGCGCGCGGCCCGCCCGCGGGCGGCGCGGCGAGGGCCCC
>VXWI01000033.1 GCA_009835985.1 Acidobacteriota bacterium
GTAACGGTCCGGTAAGGGAACGCCGGCTCGGAGCGCCGGCCTCTGGCCGGCATCGACCGCCGAGAGGCGGTCGAAACCGCACTCCTCAACCACGTGCGCTTCGAGCTACGTCCGGCGTAAATGGAGAAGCCGGAAGAGCGGGGCCACCCGGGGCAGGTCCTTGCGCTCGCCGAGGTGGCGCTCGGGGTTGGCGGTCGGGAACTCATGCTCGAGCACGTCCCAGCCCGTGTCCAGTCCCAGTTCTTCGACCACGGTGACCGGACCGAACCGGGTGATCATCGGTTCGCCGTGTTTCTCCACGAAACGGAGCAGGCTGTCGAAGAGCGCGAGTTCGTCCGCCGGGACGCCCTCGCGGATGTTCAGGTAGTCGAGGGTCAGCTCCGATCCGGGAGCCGACAGGCCGGTGATCCGGGCCAGCGTTCCGGTCACCGCCTCCGGGGCGAGGTAGTACGTCACGCCCATCCAACTGAAGAAGGCGGGAGCTTGCCGGTCGAAGCCCGCCGCGAGAAGGCGGTCGTCCAGCCGGTCGCGCTCGAAGTCCACCTCGACGAAGTGCAGGTGTTCCGGGACCGCGATGCCGGCGTTGGCGAGCCGTTCCCGCTTGAGTGCCGCGCTCGCGGGCAGATCCACCTCGAAGACACGGATCCCGAGATCCGGATGCCGGAGCGCGAACGTGTCGAAACCCGCCCCGAGGATCACGAGTTGATGGACGCCCCGGGCCGCCGCGGCCAGGACGCGGTCGTCGGTGAAGCGCGTCCGGATGAGAACGAAGGTGGTGGTCGGGATGACCTTTCGGAGCAGCACCCGGGTGACCAGCCAGTGTCGCCAGCTCGAGCCGATCACCCGCTGCCAGCGCTCGCCGGCGAGGTGGATCGCGTAGGGGTCCTCGGTCACGAGCGGCCGCTCCCCCCGCGCGAAATGGCCCGCCCGCGCCGCGGCCACCATCTCGGCGGTCCGGCTGCCGCGCTTGCGGGCCAGGTTGCCGCGCTCCTTCAGACGGCCTGGTTCGGCGATCACGAGCCCCTTCCCCGAAGATTTGAGAACCTGTCGTGACCATGGTACGCGGAGGTGGCCCGGAGGCAGCGCCCGAGGTGTTCACCATCGGGCATTCCAACCACCCCATCGGCGCGTTCTTGACCCTGCTCGAGCAGCATCGAGCGGCGGCCGTCGCGGACGTCCGTTCGGTTCCCTACAGCCGGCGGCATCCGCAGTTCCACCGCCGCCCTCTCGAACGGTCGCTCCGGGAACGCGGCATCCGCTACCTCTTCCTGGGCGCCGAACTGGGCGCGCGATCCCCGGATCCCGCCTGTTACGACGAGGAGGGCAGAGTGCGGTTCGCGCGGCTGGCTCAAACCGGACTCTTCCTCCGGGGGATCACGCGGGTTCTGGGGGAAGCGGCGCACGCCCGCCTCGCGCTGCTCTGCGCCGAGCGGGATCCGGCCAACTGCCACCGCACCATCCTGGTCGCGCCGGTGCTTCACAAACGCGGCGCCTCGGTCACCCACATCCTGGCGGATGGCGGACTCGTGTCGCAGGAGGAGGTGCTGGACCGCCTGTGCGCCGCGAACGGGATGCCGCCACGCGACATGTTCCGGACGCGCGAAGCGCAGCGGGAGGAGGCGCTCGCGCGGCGCGCCCGGGAAATCGCCTGGACCGATCCGGCGCGAGCCCGGGTTACGGAGTGATGATCGCCTTGGTGACCCGGAGCGCCTCCACGTCGTCGAGCGCCGGATTGGCCTCCTCGAGCCGATAGCGGCGGCCGATCACGTCCGCGAACGGAAGCTGCTTGCGGTACCGGACCAGGGTGTCCAGCGCCCGGGTCCAGTGGTGGAACTCGCTCCCCCACTGGCCCCGGACATCGGCGTGCTTGCGGTTGATGTCCACGTGGGGGTTCACCGGAACCGCTCCGGCGTCCGTGTAGTGCCCCACCACGACGTAACGTCCCCCGTCGCGCAGCATGGCGAAACCTTCCGGCACCGCCTGCGGGTTCCCGCTCGCCTCGATGACCACGTCGGCGCCGCGCCCGCCGGTGGCGACGTGTACGCGCTCCACCCGTTCGTCTGAATCCGCCTCCGCGAGCGGGAGGGATTCGTCCGCCCCCATGCGGCGGGCAAGATCACGCCGCGCCCGAGGCTCCCCGACCGCGAAGACCGCGCCGGCTCCGGAGATCCGGGCGAAGGCGATGGCCGCGAGCCCCACCGGGCCGACGCCCTGCACCACCACGCTGTCCCCCAGCCGGACCTCGGCCCGGTCCACGGCGGCGAAGCCAGTGAACAGCCCGCAGCCGCCGCCGATCAGATCGTCGACCGAGAGTTCGTCGGGGAGGACGACGGTCCGGACCCCGGGAAGGAGCAGGATGTTCTCCGCCCAGCCGCCGAGCAGTCCTTCCTCCGCGGAGTAGGTGATGCCGTACACCCGGCGCGATGGGCACCGGTTCGGCTGGCGGGCCACCAGGCACTGGTAGCAGGAGTGGCAGGTCGCGTGGACGTCGAAGAAGGACACGACGCTCCCGGCGGCGAGGGGATTGCCGATCGCGTCCTGCACGACGTCGTTGGCTTCGACCACGCGGCCGACGCTCACGTGGCCGGGGATGATCGGATAGGGCACCCCGGCAAGGCGCCCATCCCTCAGGTGCACGTCGGTCCCGCAGACCTCGGAAGCGAGGGTCTCCAGCAGGATCTCCCCGGGTCCGGGCGCCGGGACCGGAAACTCCCGGAGTTCGGCGGGGCGGCCCGGTGCGGCCAGCACCGCCGCCCGCACCGTTCGCCTCAAGCGGTCGTTCCTCCGCAGCTCGAGCCGGCGCCGGCGGTGCAGCCGTAGCAGTGGAGGCCGGTGACGATGCGCCGGTTCTCCAGGAGTTCCGTGGAAAAGTCCCGGATGTGTTTCGGCGCGCCGAACGCCACCGTCTCGTCCAGCATCTGGTTGAAGTCGCAGTCGTAGAGCTGGCCGTCCCAACCGACGGACAGGGTGTTCCGGCACATGACCGCCCGCGCGGCCGCCGGGTTGAAGGCGTTCACCAGCCTTTCCATGTACCGCTCGTAGTTTCCGGTCTCCAGGAGGAAATCCAGAAAGCGGCTGATCGGAAGGTTGGTGATTGCGAAGAGACGGTCGAACCGGATCTGATAGCGCCGGTCGAGCTCGCGCTTGAACTCGCGCTCCAGCGCATCCTGATCGCCGGGGAGGAACGCCCCGGTGGGGTTGTAGACCAGGTTGAGGCGGAGCGCCGGGTCCCGCCCGTACCCCAGGCGGTTCAGCAGCTTGAGCGCCTCGATGGACTTGTCGAAGACTCCCGCCCCGCGCTGCGCGTCGGTGCGCTCGGCCAGAAAGTACGGGAGGCTGGCGATGACCTCGACTTCCCGGTCGGCGAGGAACCCGGCCAGGTCCGACTGCGAACGCAGGAGCAGCACGGTGAGGTTCGACCGGTCCATCACGTGCCGGCCGAGAGCCTTCGACGCGTCCACCAGGTAGCGGAAGTTCTCGTTCAGCTCGGGGGCGCCGCCGGTGATGTCCACGGTGGGCGCATCCGTCAGTTCGAGCGCCCGGATGCAGGCCTCGGCGGTGTCGCGGGTCATCCGCTCGGTGCGGTCCGGCCCCGCATCCACGTGGCAGTGCCGGCAGGTCTGGTTGCAGAGCTTGCCCACGTTGATCTGGAAGACCTCGATGCCGGTCGCGCGGAGCGGGTGCAGGCCGTGTCGAGCGAGCCGGGCGTTGAACGACGGGAACCGCTCCTCGGACAGCCGCGGCGAGAAGTGCGCGTTCCGGGTCGGGAGTTCCAGTTGGGCCTCCATGGACTACATGCTCAACTGGGCGTTCCGCTTCCGCATCTGGACGCCGTGGACGAGCGCTGCCCCGCCCCGGATGGCGGCGGCGATGTGGACCGCCTCCGTCATCTGGTCGAGGTTCGAACCCTTCTCGAGGCACTCCTGCGACCAGGCGTCGATGCAGTAGGGGCACTGCAGGGCGTGCGCGACGCCGAGCGCGATCAGCGCCTTCTCCCGGCCCGTAAGCGAGCCCTCCTGGAAGGTCGCCTGATACCAGTCGTTGAACTTGTCCCAAAGGTCCGGCGCGTTCCGGCCCATGTCCCCGAACCGGGACAGATCATGTTCGTCGTAGTAGTGACTCACCCAACATCTCCAATCGAATCTTGTGTCGTCATCCGCAAGGCTAGCGCGGAGGGTTCCGAAGGCGTTTCGAGCATCCTGAGCAGCCCGATCACGGTGGTAGCCTCGGTCCATCATGTCACTCCACACGATCGGATTCATCGGCCTCGGGGTCATGGGCAAGCCCATGGCAAAGAACCTGCTGGCCGCCGGCTTCGACCTCACGGTCCACAGCCGCTCGCCGGGGCCGGTGGACGAACTGGTGGCCGCCGGCGCCCGGCGCGCCGGATCGGGCGCCGAATGCGCAAGTGGACGGGACGCCGTCATCCTGATGCTGCCGGACTCGGCGGACTCGGAGCTGGTGATGCTCGGCCCGCGGGGCGTCCTGGCCGCCCCGGAGCTTCCGTCGCTGGTCACGGACATGTCCTCCATCGAGCCTGGGGTCTCCCGAAAGATCGCCGCCGCCGCCAGCGAGCGCGGGGTCGCCTTCGTGGATGCGCCGGTGAGCGGGGGGGAGCCCGGCGCCATCGCCGGCGAGCTCGCGATCATGGCAGGGGGTGAGGAGGCCGCCTTCCAGGCCCTCCGGCCGGTGTTCGACGTCCTCGGCAAGAGCGCCGTCCGCTGCGGCCCGGCCGGCGCCGGCAACACCGTGAAGCTCGCGAACCAGATGATCGTCGCCGCGAACATCCAGGCCGTGGGGGAGGCGCTGGTGTTCGCCGTCCGGTCCGGCCTCGACCCCGCGGTGGTGGTCGCCGCGATTCAGGGCGGCCTGGCCGGGAGCGCCGTCCTGAACGCCAAGGCGGGCAAGATGATCGCGGGCGACTGGAAGCCGGGTTTCCGCCTCGAACTCCACCTCAAGGACCTCGACAACGCCCTCGCCGCCGCCGGCGGAAGCGCGAGCCCGATTCCGTTCACGACGATCGTCCGCCAGTTCGTGAAGACGCTGGTGGAGGGCGGTCACGCCCGCGAGGATCACGCGGCCATCGCGCGCTACTGCGAGGATGCCGCCGGCATCACCATCGCGTCCCGCACGAGCTAGCGCGGCGCGTTGGTAGCATCGATCCATGGGACGAAACAAGCGCGGCGCGGGCGGGTACCGCTCCTTCGGCTACCTGACTCCGGGCGTGGACTACGCGCCCGAAGACCTGGTAGACGACGCCGAACTCTTCCCGGCGCACCCGGTTCCGCTCTCCGCCGAAGAGGAGACCCGCGCGGAGCGCCTCGCCGGCGAGCTGGTGCTGATCTCGCTGCACGAACATCTCGGCAGCTTCCCGCGGGACATCCACCGGACTCCCGCCTACGTCCGCGAGGGAAGGGTCTTCACCCCCTTCGACGCGCTCGCGCAGTCCGACTGGGACTGCGTGTTCGACAACCTGCTCGACGGCATCTGCCGGATCGAGTCGCGAACGGGCTGGAAGTGGAACGAAGTCCTCCACGACCTCGGGATGCGCCTCGCCGACATCGCCCACCAGGACTTCCTCATCCACTGCCGGACGGTGGACGACATCCTCCGGGCCCACGCCGAGGGGCGGATTGCCTGGGTGGCGGCCATCGAGGGCGCGGCGCCCATCGAGAACGAACTCGACCGCGTGGAGGTCCTCCACGGGTTCGGCGTGCGCGAGATGGGGATCACCTACAGCGAATCGAACGCGCTGGGGAGCGGGCTGAAGGAAGCGAACGACGGGGGGCTGACGGCGTTCGGACATCAGGTCGTCGAGCGGATGAACAAGGTCGGGATGCTGATCGACACCGCGCACTGCGGCGACCAGACCACCCTGGATGTCATCGCGGCGAGCGAAAAGCCCGTCTCGATCACCCACATCGGCGCCCGCGCGGTCTGGAACACCCGGCGGATGGCTCCGGACGACGTGCTGAAGGCCTGCGCCGACAAGGGCGGCATCATCGGGATCGAAGCTGCGCCGCACACGACACTCACAAAGAACCATCCCCGGCACAACCTCGAGTCCTTCATGGAGCACTTCGAGTACGTGAAGGACCTCGTGGGGGTGGACTACGTCGGCTTCGGGCCGGACACGGTGTTCGGCGACCACGTGGGACTCCACGGGGTGTATTCGGCGGCGCTTTCCATCAGGAAGGCGAGTACCGGTAGCGGCGCGCCCGAGTTCGACCGGGTGCCCTACGTCGCGGGGATCGAGAACCCGGTGGAGGGTTCGACGAACATCCTGCGGTGGCTGGTGAAACACGGCTACTCCGACGAGGACATCGGCAAGGTGATGGGCGGGAACGCGCTCCGGGTGCTGAGGGACGTCTGGGCATAAGCAGCCCATGGTGAAACCCAGGCGGCGTTCGGCCGGCGATCCATCCCGGCTGAACCACTCCGCTTCGCTCCGTTCTGCGTTGCGTTGCGGTCGGAATACGCCCGGTATGCCTCCCTCACGCGCCTTGTCAGCCGGGCGCCTCGCCGGCCTCGGCGCTCACCTGGGTTCCACCATGGGCTGCTAGTGCCCCGCGCCCTCGCTTCCCTGGGGCTCGTCCTCTTCCTCCCGCCGGGCGCCGCCGCCGTTCAACCCGGGACGGCGGAGATGACGGTGGACTTCGAGAGCCCCGCCCGGGCAGCGGTCCGCATGCGGATCCCCCCGAACCATCCGTTCGCCGGCGCCGCGGGGTTTCATGTCCTCGGGCGGTCCCCCGATGCGGGCTGGCGGCGGACGCCGGTGTCCTTCGAGCGGGCCTCGGACGGTGCGTTCCTGTTCCGGGACCACGTCGAGGCTGACGAAGGCGGCTGGGTCCACGTCCCGGTCCCGCTTCCCGACGAAACCCCCGAACCGGGGGCCGAGCCGGCGTTCACGGCAAGAATCACCGCGCCTTCCGGCTACCGGATCGCGGAGGCCTTCCCGGCGCTCAGCGCCAGTGCCGCCGCGGGCGGGACTCTCGAAGCGCACCTCCCGGCGCCCCCTTCGCTCCTCAGGTTCCGGCTCGTGTCCGAGGGGGAGCTCGCGATCAGCCTGACCACCGTCGTGGACGGGCTCCTGGCCCTCCTCCTGATCGGACTCGGCGCCTTCGGGGCGCGCCGGCTCCTCGCGCCGTCGCATCCCACCGGCGCGACCCCCCCATGAACCGGTTTTCCTTCTGGGGACTGTTTGCGGTCTTTGGCGCCATCCTGATCGCCTACTGGTTCTGGATGCGGCGCCTCGAACCCCCACCGGGAGAACTGGGCCGCGAGTCCCGCGACCACCCCGCGGACGGCCCGCCGTGACCACGATCGTCTTCGGCGCCTACCTCGCGGCGATCTTCGCCATCGGCGCGGTGGCGCTCCGGCGGACGCGCACCGAGGGCGACTACTGGATCGCCGGAGGCAAGCTCGGCTGGCTGCTCGGCGGCGCCACGCTTGCCGCCACCCACGCGAGCGCGGGCACCTACATCGGCACCGTGGGGGTGATCCACACGGTGGGCTGGGAGTTCACCTGGCTCGTGCTGTTCATCCCCCTCAGCTACTGGTTCATGGCCGGAGTCCTGGGTCCACGCTTCGCCCGGACCCGGGAGTTGACCCTCCCGGCCTTCATCGAGCGGCGCTACTACAGCCGGCGGGCCCGCGCGCTCGCCGCGGTGGTGATCCTGATCGCGGCCACCGTGTACGTGCAGGCGCAGGTGATCGCCGGGGGTTTGATCGCCGAGACCGTGTTCGGCATTCCGGCGGTCTGGGGCATGGTCGTCTTCACCGTCATCCTGCTCGCCTACACCGCGATCGGCGGCATGGTGGCGGTGGTCTACACCGACCTCGTCCAGTTGGTGGTGATGGTGATCGGCGCCCTGGTGGCGGTTCCGATGGTCTTCCGTCTGCTGGGCGGGCCGGGTCCGCTGTTCGCCGCCGTGGAGACCCTGCGGCCGGAGGCGTTCGAGTTCGGCGCCCTTCCCGGCGTGCTGCTCTTCACGATGGGGATCTCCTTCCTCCTCGGGGGGATCGCCACCCCCGAGAAACTCGTGCGTCTCTATGCGATGCGCGGCCAGCGGGAGATCCGGCGGGGGCTTTTTCTCGCCATGATTGTGGCCACCGGGGTGAACCTGCTGGTGTTCCTCATCGCGCTCGGGGCCATGGGACTGTTCCCCATCCTCCCGAGCGGCGACCTGGCCATGCCGCTGATCGCCTCCTACGCGTTACCCCCCATCCTGGGCACGGTGCTGCTGGCCGCCGTGGTTTCGGCCATCATGTCCACCGTGGACTCGCTGCTGCTGGTTGCCGGATCGGCGCTCTCCCATGATCTCCTGGGCGTCCTGAGGCCTGGCGCCAGCCCGCGGGCGAGGATGTTGGCGGCCCGGTTCGGGATCCTGATCGTCGGCATCGCGCCGCTGGTGCTGATCCTGAGCGGCGTCGGCGAGGGAGAACTGGTTCAGTTCATCGTGCTGCTCTTCACCGCAATCATGGCGAGCGCGTTCTTCGTGCCGGTCGTCCTCGGGGTCCTTTGGCGCGGCCTCACCCGCGAGGGCGCCCTGGCCGCCATGGTGGGGGGCGTCGCGGGGGTCTTCGTCTGGCAGAGCGGGGCGCTGCCCTGGCCGGGCTGGGGGCCGGAACTGGTCCATCCCGCGGCGCCCGGAGTGCTCGTTTCCCTCGTGCTGGGCGTGGCGGTGAGCCGGTTCACCGCCGCACCCCCGGAGTCGGCGCTGGCGCCGTACTTCGCGCGTCCGGCGGAGGACTCCCGGTGAAGCTGGAAGATCGCCGGGTGCTGGTCACGGGTGGAGCGCAGGGCATGGGGCTGCTGATCGCTCAGGGAGCCGCGGCCCGGGGCGCCCACGTCGCCATCTGGGACGTGAACTCGACGGCGCTGCCGGGTGCGGCGGCGCGGATTGCCGCCGCTCGGCCACGCGGGAATCGGCTTGTCGTTTCGGAAGCGGTGGACGTCGGCGATCCCGGCGCGGTCGCGCGAGCGGCGGAGCGTCTCGCGGCTTCGTTCGGCAACGTGGACGTCCTGGTCAACAACGCCGGCGTCGTCTCCGGGAAACCGCTGACGGAACTGGCCCCGGCGGAGGTCCAGCGCACCCTGCGGATCAACACCGCCGCGCTCTTCTGGACGACGCAGGCCGTGCTGCCGGCCATGATCGAAGCCGGCGCGGGACACGTCGTCACGATGGCGTCGGCGGGCGGCTTGATCGGGACTTCCCGGCTTTCCGACTACTGCGCTTCCAAATTCGGCGCGGTCGGGTTCCATGAATCGCTGCGAGCCGAGTTGCGCCGGACGGCGCCCGGGGTCGGAACCAGCCTGATCTGCCCGTTCTTTGTGGGCACCGGCATGTTCGCCGGGGTCCGCACCCGCTTCCCCTTCCTGCTGCCGATCCTGGAACCGGAGCGGGTCGCAGACGCCGTCATCCGCGCGGTGGAGAGGAACCGCGCCGTGGTCGTCCTTCCCTGGTTCGTCCACTCGCTGAAACTGCTGCGTCTGCTCCCCGCCCGCTGGCTCGATCCGATTGCGTCCTTCTTCGGCATCCACGTCGCCATGGACACCTTCTCCGGCCGCCCGCAATGAGCGCGTGCGCGTCGGCCCGCCGGGCCCGCTAGGATGCCCCCGACCGTCGTGGAGGAGCGATCTCGAATGACCCAGCGGATCAAGATCGATCAGGGTGGACTGGGTTTCGGCCTCTGGATGGTCGGGTGGCTGTTCACGATCGGTTTTCTGGACCTGAGCTTCTGGCGAGGCTTCCTGGGCCTCTTCGTGTGGCCCGTCTTCCTCGGCACCCGGATCGCGGAACTGATCGGTTCCTGAACCTCCGGCGTCCGGAGTTTTCGGGCGGATGTCCGCCCGTCACGCGTCGCTCAGTGAACGTGCACGCCGCCGGTGCAGTGGTCGAGGGTCATCTCCATGATGGCCGCGTCCACCGGCACTTCCAGCGTCTCGCCCTCGAAACGCGCCGCCAGGCTGCCGCCGGCGAGCAGGAAGTCCACGAGCCATTCCTCGGGCTCGAACTGGAAGATCCCGGGAAACGGCCGGTCCTCCGTCCTCTCGATGGTCCGGGTGTCCCCGCCGTCGACCTGCACGTAGAGCGTCCGCTGTTGCCGCCCGGACGGGGCGCTGTCTTCATGCGGGACGTGGACCGTCATGAGAATCTGCTCCTGCTCCTCGTTGCACTGGACCATGATCCCGGTATGGGCGCCGACGACGAACTCGGCCCCATGCACTCCCATGAACTCGAAGGTCTTCCACTCGCTTGCGCTCGGTAGCGCAAGGAACATCACTAGCAGGCTGGTCATCGGATCTCCTACCGTCGGGCTGTTCGGCGGATCGGCGTCCCAGAGGATTCGGAACGGCCAATCGGGGAAACGACCCCGCCACCCGAGGGGGTCCGCCAGCCGACGTCCGTGCCTTGGAGATTAGCGTGGCGCAACGCCCGGCGCGACCGTGAGGCGCGTAGAATCGGAAGCCCGCCATGACCAACGCCATCGACACCTCCCGGATGTCGGCCGGCAAGCGCGCCGCGTTCGAACTCACCGAGGCGGCGCGGGAGACGGGATGGCGTTACCCGACCTTTGCCGGCGGGCTCTTTGTCGGGCGGTTGTCCACCGGGATCGTGCGCCCGTACCCCGACAGCGGGATCGAGCCGGAGGGCGAAGCCTTCCTCGAGCGGCTGGAGTCGTATCTCCTCGAGGAGGTGGACGCCGACGAGATCGACCGCACCGGCGAGATTCCCGATCGGGTGTTTCGCGACCTGGCGGCCATGGGGGCCTTCGGGATCAAGATCCCCAAGCGCTACGGCGGGCTCGGGCTGTCGCAGCGGACCTACACCCGGTCCGCCATCCTGCTCGGCAGCCACTGCGGGAGCCTGGCCTCCCTCATTTCCGCCCACCAGTCGATCGGGATCGCCCAGCCCATCCTGTTGTTCGGGACCGAGGAACAAAAGGCGGAGTTCCTGCCCCAGGTCGCGGCGGGCGACATCTCGGCGTTCGCGCTCACCGAAACCACCGTGGGCTCCGATGCCGCGCGCATGGAGGCGCACGCCGAGCCGACCCAGGACGGGCGGTTCTTCGTCCTGAACGGCGAGAAACTCTGGTGCACGAACGGCACCCGGGCGCGCTGGCTGGTGGTCATGGCGCGGACCCCCGCGGAGTCGCCGGGAGGGCGAGCCGGCATCACCACCTTCATCGTGGATACCCGCTGGCCGGGCGTCGAGGTCGCGCGCCGCTGCCGTTTCATGGGGCTGAAGGCGCTCTACAACGGGGTGATGCGTTTCACCGGCGTTCGGATCCCCCGCGAGAACGTCCTGGGTCCGGTCGGGAAGGGGCTGCGGGTCGCGCTGACGACGCTGAACACGGGCCGGCTCACGCTTCCCGGGATCTGCATCGGGACGGCGAAGCGCTCGCTCTACATCTCCCGGACCTGGGCGCGGGAGCGGGTGCAGTGGGGAGCGCCGATCGGGGAGCACGCGGCGATCGCCGACAAGATCGGACGGATGGCTTCGACGACGTTCGCCATGGACGCGATGTCCGACCTCACCTCCCTGCTCGTGGACATCGGCGGGGCGGACATCCGCATCGAGGCCGCCATCTCCAAGATGTACGCGAGCGAGGCGGCGTGGCGGATCGCCGACGAGACCGTTCAGGTGCTGGGCGGACGGGGCTACGAGACCGCGGCCTCGCTGGCCGCGCGGGGCGAGCGGCCCTTCCCCGCCGAGAGAACCCTGCGCGACAACCGGATCAACACGATCTTCGAGGGCTCGAGCGAGATCCTGCGCCTCTTCATCGCCCGCGAGGTCATGGATCCCCATCTCACTCGCGCGGGCGCGGTGATGAACCCGTCGCTGCCGCTCGCGAAGCGCCTCTCGACCGCGATCCGCGCGGGGTTCTTCTATGTCCCCTGGTACCTGCGCCAGTGGCTGCCGGCCGGCGCACCCGCCGGCGGCGAGGCCTGGGCGCGGCGCCACCTCCGTTTCGTGGCCCGCAGCAGCCGGCGGCTGGCGCGCAGTCTCTTCCACGCGATGGTCCGCTACGGCCCCGGGCTCGAGAAGCGGCAGATGCTCCTCTGGCGCTTCGTGGACTTTGGAGCGGAGCTCTATGCGCAGGTCGCAACGGTCGTGCGCGCCGAGGCGCTGATCGCCCGCGGCGAGCGGAAGGAGGACGTGCTCCCGCTGGTCGAGGACTTCTGCGCGGGCTCCCGGACCCGCATCGGGGAGTTGCGGCGGGGCCTCCGGCGGAACGAGGACGCGCGGACCTATGCGCTTGCCCAGGGTTTCCTGGAGGGCGACTTCCCCACGCTTCTCGCCGGGCGGGTGCCGAACTCGTACGACCCGCCGGCGGAGGTCGAGGCTCCGGTCGAAGCGCGCCCCGCCGGAACGCCCGTCGGGGTTTGAGCGCCCCGCCGGCATTGCTCGCGGCGGCGCTGCTGGCGGGCGCCTGCGCCGGAGCCGCCGATCCGCCCCCGCCCTCCCGCGC
>VXWI01000107.1:0-34648 GCA_009835985.1 Acidobacteriota bacterium
ACTACCGCATGTTCCTGCAGGGGCGGCTCCTCCCGCGCGACCTCTACGACCTGGCCATGGCCAGGGAACACGAGCCCGGCTCACTCCACTCCGCGCTGCGCGCTGTCGATACTCCCGATCTCCGGGCGATCCAGATGCAGCTGCACTCGTTGCCCGACCGCTGGCTGGCCAACCATGGCTGGCCACTCATCAGACCGGTCAGCCGCCATGCCGCCTCCAACGCCGTCCGCATCACCGATGAGATCATCACGGACGCACTCCGTTCCAGGGGGCCGTCCCGGTCGTTCCGAACCGACACCCCCCGGGGCCGCTGAGGGCACACCACCAATGCTCGATGTCGTGAAGATCCGTCACTTCTACTTCCATCCCCCGCTCGACGACCCGGAACACGAATCGACTCCCGAGGAGCTGTGGGCGGCCGCTGAACGCCAGGCGGTGGAGGAATGTCTGCTCCGGGCCGGCGATCCGAGAGCCGAGGGCCTCGGCGAACACGGTTCTCTCATCGGCGGGCGGGACAAACCCGCCCGCTGCTTCGGTTTCAATCCCGAGAAACGCCTTCCCCGCAACCCTCTTCCATTGAGCCGCTTCGATCATCCTCGTGCCCGCGCCACGCCGCCCGCCACACCAGAGAACCCCGAACTGTTCTTCGCCGGTCTTTCCGCCAGCTATCTCGCGGGGTATCCGAACCGCCCCCATGGCGCCGCGCTCGGCCGTATCTTCCGCGCGGCCGACCTCACCCCCGTGGAGCGCGACCAGCTCTGGCACATCTTCGCCTGCATCCACACGAAGAATCTCGTTCGTCTGCTCGCGCGGGGCGGCCTCTCCATCTACCAGGTCGCACGCGCCATCCACCTCTCTCGTGCCCGGTTCGGCAACGTCGCCGCCTGGATCAACCAGTTCGCCGCGCGCCCCGAATCCACCAACCAGTCGGCGCAAACACCTGTATCCGTCTAGTGGCGGAATACGAGGTTCTGGCCGGCCCGGCCGAACTCTTGAGGTGGTCCGCTGGGCGTAGCTCCTGGGTGCCGCGCCTTGGCCGCCCGACCGCATGTGGAACCCGCCCGGTTAGACATCATGGTCATCGACGATCCCCGAACGTCAGCGAGCGGGGTGCCCGCTCGATACGAGGTTGGCTCGCCTCCCCGGTAGTGTGGGGTACGGCAGTCGTCTACCGGTCGTGAATGGGCGACAATTGCCGATGGACCCCAACGTCATGCCCCGCGGCCGCCCGAAGAAACCGAAGAGCCAGCCGGAATCGGCAACCGGAAGGACCATCGCCGGTTACGAGGCGGATCTCTGGGCGATGGCCGACGCGCTGCGCGGCAGCATGGACGCGGCCGAATACAAACACGTCGTTCTGGGCCTCATCTTCCTGAAATACATCTCGGATGCCTTCGAGGAGACCTACGCCCGTCTGGACGCCGAGCGCGCGCAGGACGCCGATCCGGAAGACCCGGACGAATACCGGGCCGAAAACGTCTTCTGGGTACCGCCGAAGGCCCGTTGGAGCTACCTGCAGGCGCGGGCGAAGCAGGTTGAGATTGGCCGGCTGGTGGACGACGCGATGGTGGCCATCGAGCGCGACAACTCGGCTCTGAAGGATGTCCTGCCAAAGGACTACGCACGCCCGGCGCTCGACAAGCAGCGCCTGGGTCAGCTCATCGACCTCGTCAGCAACGTCCGCGTGGGCGACGAACAGGCACGTTCCCGCGACGTTCTGGGCCGCGTCTACGAGTACTTCCTTTCCCAGTTCGCGAGTGCCGAGGGCAAGAAGGGCGGCGAGTTCTACACGCCGCGCTCCGTCGTTCGGCTGCTGGTCGAGATGATCGAGCCCTACCAGGGCCGGGTGTACGACCCCTGCTGCGGTTCCTCCGGGATGTTCGTCCAGTCCGTCGAGTTCATCGACGCGCACGCGAGCGGCAACGGGAACGCCCGGAAGACACCCTCGGGAGCCAGAGCGGACATCTCGATCTATGGTCAGGAGTCGAACTACACCACCTGGCGGCTCGCCCGGATGAACCTGGCCATCCGTGGCATCGGAGGCCAGATCGCTCAGGGTGACACCTTCCACAACGATCAGCATCCTGACCTCAGAGCCGACTTCATTCTGGCGAATCCGCCGTTCAACGTGTCGGACTGGGGAGGCGACCGCCTGACCGAGGACCAGCGTTGGAAATACGGCGTTCCACCCAAGGGCAACGCAAACTTCGCGTGGGTGCAGCACATCGTCCACCACCTGGCGCCGACGGGTGTCGCCGGGTTCGTCCTCGCCAACGGGTCCATGTCCTCACAGCAGTCCGGGGAGGGGCAGATCCGCGAGAAGCTGATCGAGGCGGGCCTGGTGGATTGCATGGTCGCCCTGCCGGGGCAGCTCTTCTACTCGACCCAGATCCCGGCCTGCCTCTGGTTCCTGTCCCGACGCCGTTTCGGCGGCGGGCTGCGCGACCGGCGAGGCGAGGTGCTGTTCGTGGACGCGCGCCGGCTCGGCCGCATGGTGAGTCGCCGTCACCGACAGCTGACGGACGCGGAGATCGCGCGGATCGCTGACACGTACCACGCTTGGCGCGGCGGTAAGGTGGCGGGCGACTACGAGGACGTTCCGGGCTTTTGCCGCAGTGCCCCGCTGGAGGAGATCCAGAAGCACGGGCACGTACTGACACCCGGGCGCTACGTGGGCGCGGAGCCGGTCGCGGATGACGGGGAGCCGTTCGAGGCGAAGATGAAACGGCTCGCCACGGAATGGCGGGCGCAACGGAAGGAGGCAGCGCAACTCGACGCCGAGATCGCGAAAAACCTCGCGGCACTCGGTCTTGGCAGCGTCGATGGCTCCGACTGATGGTGACATGCGAAGGGGACTAGCCGCTTCATCCGGGGATTTGCCATGCTGGACCTGACTCCGCTCGAAAACGCCGTCGCCCAACTCGAAGAGGCGCTTGAGTTCCACGATTCCGAGCTGGCGGTCCAGGAGCCGCGGCTCCGACTCCAGTTGCGGGCGGCCGCGATCCAGGCGTTTGAGTTCACTTACGAACTCGGCTTCGCCATGCTGAAGCGCCATCTGGAGCAGGTTATGGCGAATCCGTCCGCGGTTGATGGAATGAGCTTCAAGGACGTGATCCGGGAAGCGCTACGCCGCAAGCTGGTTGCTTCGGACGTGGATGCGTGGGAGCGGTTCCGCAAGTTTCGGGGAACAACCAGCCACACATACGACGCCGGCAAGGCCCAAGCCATCTTTGAAGCCATTCCGGAGTTTCTGGACGAATCCCGGTATCTCCTGAGGCAACTCCGCACACAAGTGGACGGGTGATGACGCCCGCCATCGATCTTCGCCCGGACCACCGGAAGGTTGTTGAGGACATCCTGAAGAAACACCTTCCGCACGGTGTGAAGGTCTGGGTCTTCGGAAGCCGTGCGGAGTGGACGACCAAGGATTCGTCCGACCTGGACCTCGCACTCGAAAGTGACGGACCGCTCGATACCCGGACAGTGATGGCGTTGGAACTGGCGTTCGAGGAGTCGCTCCTGCCGTTCAATGTGGATGTGGTGGACCTTGGAAGCGTGAAGGACGGATTTCGGGAGATCGTGCTCCGAAGCCGCATTGGGTTGTCTTTGCCAAGAGATCGCGACGCTACGAATACAAAGCGTGGCGAGATGGGATTTTCGGATGCCTTCCTGGTAAACCCCAGAGTCAAGCTAGAACGAGGTCTGGAGTATCCGTTCGTCGAAATGAGTGATCTGATGCCGGGCCTACGTGCGGCTATATCCACGCGGCGTCGTCGGTTTACCGGTGGTGGTTCTCGCTTTAGGTCCGGTGACACTCTGATGGCACGAATAACGCCCTGTCTTGAGAACGGCAAGATTGCCCGCTACTTGGAAGCGGGGACGGACGACGTAGGGCATGGTTCGACTGAGTTCATTGTCATTCGAGGCCGCCCCGGTGTAACGGATACCGAGTTTGCCTTCTATCTGACGCGTTCAGCTTCAGTCCGGGACTACGCGATTGCTCAGATGAGCGGCACATCGGGCCGCCAGCGCGTGCCAGTGGACGCGTTGAGCACCCTGATTGTTCCTGTCCCGAGCCTTCCCGAGCAGCGGGCCACGGCGAGGGTGCTAGGCACGCTCGATGACCGCATCGAGTTGAACCGGAGGATGAACGAGACGCTGGAGGCGATGGCTCGCGCGCTCTTCAAATCCTGGTTTGTGGATTTCGATCCGGTTCGGGCGAAGATGGAGGGACGCGATACGGGTCTGCCTCCGGACATCGCCGACCTGTTCCCGGATCGGCTGGTAGAGGCGGACTCTGGCCAGGCCCCTGTGGGTTGGGCAACCTTTGTGATGCAGGATTTGGCTGAACTCCACAAGGACACCACGGATCCGCAGACCCTAGGAGATTCGGACGTCGAGCACTTCAGCATTCCCGCGTTTGACGCAGGTGGAATGCCCACCCTACAGCCGGGCCGATCCATTCGCAGTAACAAGACGATCGTGCCAACTAATGCCGTTCTCCTCTCGAAGTTGAATCCCGAGACATCGCGGGTATGGATCCCTCATTGTCCACGTGGCGTTCCACAGCTTTGTTCGACGGAATTTCTTGCGTTCACACCTGTGGGGAACGTTAGTCGCAGTCTGTTGTATGGACTCTTCACGAGTAGAGCGTTTCGGAGCCTGCTCATGGGAATGGTGACGGGAACCTCCAAGAGCCACCAGCGCGTTCAACCACGCGCTTTGGTTCGAACAACAGTTCTTGCGGGGACAGCCGCGTTGTTCGATTGCTATGACCGCATGATCTCGAGGCTCCTCGGGAGCATTCCAGGGCGCCGTCTCCAGACGCAGCGGCTGGGCGACCTCCGCGACACCCTCCTTCCGAAACTCGTCGCCGGCGAAATCCGCCTTCCTGCGGCTCTCGTTCCCGAGGCCGCATAGTGCGACGCGTTTCGGAGGCCACTGTAGAGAACGCTGCCCTCGACTGGCTCCGCAATCTCGGGTACCGCATTGTCCACGCGCCGGAACCCGGCCCCTACGGGTTACGCGACACCTATGGTGATGTGGTGCTGTCTCGGATCCTGCGGGATCGGCTGGCGGACCTGAATCCCGATCTCCCAGCGGACGCCCTCGACGATGCTCTCCGCAAGCTGACGACATCACCGGGCGCAACGCTCGAAGCGCGCAACCTTAGTCTCCACCGCATGTTGGTGGACGGCGTCACGGTGGAGTACCGCCGTGACGACGGGACAGTGCGGGGCGATCCGGCACGTGTGTTCGACTTCGACGACCCCACCAACAACGACTTCCTGGCCGTCAACCAGTTCACTGTTGTCGAAAACAAGAATGAACGCCGCCCGGACATCGTGCTGTTCGTGAACGGTCTGCCCCTCGGAGTCATCGAACTGAAGAACCCGGCGGACGAGGATGCGACCATCTGGACGGCATGGCAACAGCTCCAGACCTACAAGGCCGAACTCCCGACCCTCTTCGCCTTCAACGAGGTCCTGATCGTCTCCGACGGGACCGAGGCGCGTCTCGGCACGCTCACCGGAGGACGCGAGTGGTTCAAGCCGTGGCGCACCATATCGGGGCAAGCGCTCGCCGCGCCCGAACGCCTCCAACTGGAAGTGCTGCTCCGGGGCGTCTGCGATCCCGCGAGATTCCTCTCGATCCTCCGCGACTTCATCGTCTTCGAAGACGACGGAGGCGGCAAGCTCGCCAAGATCATGGCGGGCTACCACCAGTTTTGCGCCGCCCGTGTCGCCGTCGCCGAGACGGTTCGCGCCAGCGAGATTAGCCCGTTCGCGGAGCCGAACAATCGGGGGGAGACCGACCGGACCCCGGGCGGCTCGCCGGGCGACCGGCGCGTCGGGGTGATCTGGCACACCCAGGGCTCCGGGAAGAGCCTGACGATGGTGTTCTATGCGGGCGCAGTCGTCCGCGAGCCGGCGATGGAGAACCCGACCATTGTCGTGCTGACGGACCGCAACGATCTCGACGATCAACTCTTCGGCACGTTCTCGCGATGTAGTGATCTGCTCCACCAGCCCCCGGTCCAGGCGGAAAGCCGCGACGACCTGAGACGCAAGCTCTCGGTCCGGGCGGGAGGAGTCGTCTTCACGACGATCCAGAAGTTCTTTCCCGACGAGAAGGGAGGCCGCCACCCGCTTCTGTCCGACCGGCGGAACATAGTCGTGATTGCGGACGAGGCGCACCGTAGCCAATACGACTTCATCGACGGCTATGCCCACCACATGCGGGAAGCCCTACCAAACGCATCGTTCATTGGGTTCACCGGAACCCCCATCGAACTGAAAGACGCCAACACCCGCGCCGTCTTCGGAGAACACATCAGCATCTACGACATCCAGCGCGCAGTCGAGGACGGCGCCACCGTCCCGATCTACTACGAGAGCCGCCTCGCCAAGTTGGCCCTCGACGAGGCAGAGCGGCCCAGTATCGACCCCGATTTCGAGGAGGCTACCGAGGGCGAGGAGGTCACCCGGAAGGAGAAGCTGAAGACGAAGTGGGCGCAACTGGAGGCCATCGTCGGAACCGGGAAGCGACTCCGGCTCGTCGCTCAAGACATCCTCGACCACTTCGAGAGCCGCCTCGAGGCGCTCGACGGCAAGGCGATGGTGGTGTGCATGAGCCGCCGGATCTGCGCTGACTTGTATCGCGAACTGACGCGGCTACGCCCGAACTGGCACGACGAAGACGACGAGCGCGGTCGCATCAAGGTCGTGATGACGGGGTCCGCATCGGACCCCACGGAATGGCAGCAACACATCCGGAACAAAAAGCGGCGCGAACGACTCGCCAAGCGCTTCCGTGACGTGGGCGATCCGCTGGACATCGTCCTCGTACGGGACATGTGGTTGACCGGGTTCGACGCGCCGAGTCTCCACACCATGTACGTGGACAAACCGATGCGGGGCCACGGGCTGATGCAGGCGATCGCCCGAGTGAACCGCGTCTTCCGGGACAAGCCGGGCGGTCTCATCGTGGACTATCTCGGATTCGCGCACGAACTCAAGCAGGCACTGGCCACCTACACCGAGAGCGGCGGGACGGGCCGCACGGCGCTCGATCAGGAAGAGGCCGTCGCCGTGATGCTGGAGAAGTACGAGATCTGCTGCGGTCTCCTCCACGGCTTCGATTGGACCGCGTGGACCGCGGACGTTCCGGCGGAACGCCTTGCGCTCCTGCCCGCGGCGCAGGAGCACATCCTGGCGCAGGACGACGGCAAGGACCGTTTCGTGACGGCGGTCCGAGAGCTCTCCGAGGCATTTGCACTGGCCGTCCCCCACCCGGAGACGCGTCGGCTTCGCGACGACGTGGCGTTCTTCCAGGCAGTGCAATCGGTTCTCGTAAAACGCACCGCCGCCGAAGCCCGTCCGGAGGAGGATCTCGACCACGCGGTCCGTCAACTCGTTTCGCGGGCGGTCGCCTCGGAGGGTGTCGTGGACATCTTCGCGGCGGCGGGCCTCGACAGACCCGACATCTCGATTCTCTCGGATGAGTTCCTGGCCGAGGTGCGGGGTATGCCCCACCGCAACCTGGCGGTCGAGCTGCTCCAGAAGTTGCTCAAAGGTGAGCTCACGACGCGCCGCCGGAAGAACCTCGTGCAGGCGCGGTCTTTCGCCGGGATGCTCGAAGAGACACTCCGCCGCTACCAGAACCGAGCCATCGCAGCCGCCCAGGTGATCGAGGAGCTGATCGAACTCGCCCGGAGTATGCGCAAGGCGGACGCCCGCGGGGAGGAACTCGGCCTATCCGACGACGAACTCGCCTTCTACGACGCGCTGGAAACCAACGACAGCGCCGTGAAAGTGCTTGGCGACGAGACGCTGCGGGACATCGCCCGGGAGCTGGTCGACAAGGTTCGGAACAACGTCACGATTGACTGGACGCTACGGGAGAACGTCCGGGCGAGGCTCCGGGTGCTCGTGAAGCGGACCCTTCGGAAACACGGCTATCCGCCTGACAAGCGGGAGAAGGCCACAAAGACGGTCCTGGAACAGGCTGAGCATTTGTCCGCGACATGGGCCGCAGCGGCTTAGAGTCGGTGCTGTTTGTGTACCCAGCACGACCGCGCCCCACGGCCCAGTCGACCGCATGGACCGCGATCACCTTCGCCACGGCTTCAAGAGGGCAGAGAAAGTCCGCTTCCGATCGTCGGTCATGCGCAGCTTCCTTCACGACGGGACCGTCGGGGGGGCTCGATCACACGCAGGAATCTCGCCAATCGGCCGTTACTTCCCGTCTTCCGTCGAACGAATGCCAGTAGACCCGCCGCCACTACGGTCGAGAGACCGGTCACGATGAGCCGAAACGCCGAGTCATAAAGGGGCAATCGCCCCGAGCTCGCAAGTAGGTACGTCGCAAACACAAAAGGAGAAGGAGCAACAAACAGAACCATGGTCCACGCCACGACAGGCCGGTTTGGAAGGAGCCTTCCGTTCCTGTGGGCGAACGCAAACATCAAGGCCACCCCGATGGCCCAGAAGAAAAACACATCGCGCGCACTCTCGGGCCACAGTACAAGCATGGGAATAGGTCCCAGAAGGCACCCTGGTGCGGCACACCGATTCCAGTCACTCCATGTCGCCATCGTACTTTCTCCTCACGCTTCGTATGTCTGGGTGCTGATCTACTTCGTCAAATGCAATGTGGATAGTAGCCGCACTTCGTCGTCGTGCATTCCTCTTCCAGAAGCCTCTTGATGTAATTCAAATAGGCCGATGTAAGGAGGCGACATGTGAGACCGGACCCGACACCGATAAGTGGGTTCGCCGTCACTGTTCCTCCGACAACGCCCACAAACACGCACGCTGTCACAGCGGCAGCACTAATGACAGCCGCCTCGTCCTTGGCGTACCTCTGGCATTCGTTCCTCGCTCGATATGCGCACGCCTGCCAGGAATCGCAGTCGTCACCATCCCCGTTGTCGCTCCTGGGACCGTCGGTGTCTGGATCATCCCGGTTGGTCCGTGCCGCTGGCGGCGCTATGTCGAGAGCCACGCTACTACCGGCCTCCCGCAACTTGTAGCGGAGGGATGTAGTCGCATCGTCGTCTCCCGCACTGGGTGCGCCGGACTCTGCTAGATTCGGATCCGTGACGATGCTGTAAAACTCGCGGATGCTCCGTTGCTCTTCGGGTGTCATACCTACGGGCACGAAGTCCATGTGGAGCACTTTGACCACAGGCCCCCTCCAACCTTCGCCGAAGCGGTCCTCCATTAGCGAGGCGAATTCGTAGGCTAGTACCGCGTCTGTACGTTCTGTGCTTGATCGGGTGTTCTCCGTCTCCTTGCCGGATGTTGTTCTCGATCGCCCTCTTGGAATCGAAGAATCGGGCCGTCGTTCCACTAATGGGGCCGAGGGAATCGTAGGTGCATTCGTGCCAGTTGGTGACTGCGCGCATGATGCGAAAACGAACGCCATGATCATGGAGATCGCCGTGGCACGGTTTGCACAAACGGCCGACCTGGCCGCAGCGCACCAGGAACGTGCTGAACTGCTCATCGCTGTCTTCTCCTTGAGACTCCGAAAACGCGGGCTTCCGGCTCTCTTTAAGCGTGCCGTGACGAGATCGTCAAGACCTAAGGCCTGAGGACTACACGGAACCGGATTCGGAGTGATCAGCAAGCAGCTCCGGTTTCTTAGGGACAGATCCGACAAGGGACTACGCTCCCGGTGCCCCTGGGGAAGCGACGATGTCCTCGATCCCCGCGAGGGCCACCACACTCGCCTTCATGATTACGCGTCGGTGGTCAAGGAGGTCCGTCGCCTACGGTACGAGAGGCTGGGCGCGGTTGCTCCACGAGCGCTACATGTGCTCGCGGCCGGTCGAGCGCATCGGGGTCTGACCGGGCAAGCGGCGTCCTCCGGTTGTGCGGTGACGGGGTGCAGACAGCGTGTGCCGCTTGGTGCCACCGTTCGGGCCGCTCGGCGCGGCGTTGCTGGCCCAGTAATCCGTAAGCGATCCCGAAGTGGGGCGACGCCATGTTGTCTCTGGCATTCCGCTCGGTTTGTGGTGTCCTACCCGAGGTCTTTGCTCTCCCCTGCGACTTCCAACCTTTCTTTAGCTGGCGAATCCGGGACGGTCAAACCACCGTCGGCGCGGACCGTCGCGGATTTGCCAAAGAGCACCGATGCGGCTAAATACGAGTGTTGCCGCGGTTGCGGTGGTCTGACTCGGACGCGAATCCCAGTCGCGGTTAGACGAACAGGCCACTCCGGCTGGGGGAGAGCGAGTGATCACGAGCGTGCATCGGAAACGCACAACCGAAGATGATCTGCTGGACTGGGGCTACGGCGGGGAGGTCGCGGGAGCGGGCGGTGAAGAGTTGGAGGCGTCGGGAGAACCCGGTGTTTCGGCACCAGAACAGACCGGTGCGTGTAACAGCTTGGCGCTTTATCTCCGGGATGTGCGTCGCCAACCCCGGATGTCAGCCAGCAATACCGGGCGATGGCGTTGCGCCTTACGCGACGGGAAGGCTGCGACGGCCTTCCTCGGGAACGGACGCAGGATCCCCGGTGAGGTCGTCGAAGCCAACCGCCAGGTGGTCATCGAGGCGAACCTCGCTCTCGTCGTCCGGATGGCAAGACGCTACGAGCGCTTCGGCCTCCCCTTGGAGGATCTCATTCAGGAGGGGAACATGGGCCTGCTAGCCGCGGCCGAGCGGTTCGATCCCGAGCGGGGTGTGCCATTCCCGATCTACGCTACCGCCTGGATTCGGCAGGCTATCTGCCGTGCGATCTCGATCCAGACCCGCACGATCCGAATCCCGCTCGAAGCGCTCGGTCTCCGGCGGCAAGCGTCTAGGGTGTGGGCGGACCTGGAGCAGGAGGCCCATAACGAATCCCTCCTTTCAGGTCGCTATCGGGCACCCACGGTCGAAGACTGTGCCCGCAAGCTCGGGGTCTCGACGGAACACCTTCGGACAACCGTCCGACGGCTGCCGGAAGTGGCGTCCCTCGACGCGCCTCTAGGGCCGGAAGGGGAGCCACTGCTCTCCTACCTCGCGGAGGCCTCGGGCAAGAACCCCGAGGACTGCGCCGCCGCGGAAGAAAGCCGGTCGCGCATCGAGGCTTGGTTGCGGGCGTTGCCGGATCGCACCCGGTTCATCCTCCAGCGCCATTATGGTCTCGATGGCAATGGGGCAGTCGGTTTCGCGGAGATTGGCCGCGAGCTGCATCTCAGTCGGGAGAGGGTCCGCCAGCTTCACAACAATGCGCTCAGGCGCCTCCAGAGTGATTCCTGGGTAGACACTTCGGCGAGCGGACGCCGACACGTAGCGCGCCGGAACCAAACCCCTCGATCCTGAGTCACGAAGCGCTCGTCCGTACACACTCCTCACGGTCGCTGGCTTCGCGTGCCGTAACCACAACCGCCTCTCGTATCCTCACGACCCGAACGGTTACCTCCGGCCGTCGGCCGGTAAGCGTTCGCTCGTGTCGGTATAGGGCAGGCGGTTTTCGAGATTGCCGAACCGACGTGACGTGCGAGCGGCTCAAGCGACCGTTGCCACGATGCTGCTCAGGTAGCATCTGGTGTCTGGAGGCGTATTCACCATCATCGGCGTTGGCGTAGCGGTAGTTCTTTCCAGCCCGTCTCTAGCACGTCCCTGAATCGGCCGCGATGAACAGAGTCTCCGAGCCTGCCGGGAGATACATCCAGTAGGCTAACCGGCCCCGGTGAGGGTTAGCATCCGGGGATGGAAGAGCATGAGCAGAAGGGACTCAGGGCGCTGCTTGCCGCAGCCCTGCTAGGCGTAAGAGATCCGGGCGATCTCGCGGAGCAGCGTCCCGACCCCTCTTCGCTGGGGACTACCTGCGGCGGGTGGACGTGTGTCTCGCGGAACTCTGTGCAAAAGGAGGTCTACCTGAGAAGGCAAATCGAGCGAGTGAAGCAGTTGTGCTTCGGTGGCACCGAGGCGACCGACTGACTCTCTGGAACTCGACTTACACTGGTCCTAATTGTGTCAGGTATTGATCGCATAGTGAAGTTTTCCGCGTGGATCAAGCCATCAGGGACCGAGTCCGGGAACTCCTCGGAAGGACGATCCGTCCAGACTGGAAGGCAACAAGCTCCGTGAGCGGGTGGCCAAGATCCTCCGCAACAAGAAGCGGCGGAAGGGCCATCGGACCGGTCGGATCAAGCGCCGCAGCCCCATGGGACCGGTGACTGGGGGATTGGAGACCGCCGACCTCAATCCCACTGCAGAGCAAGAGTGACGTTTTTCCTATGGGCGGGAAGATCTCGCGGCGCGAGCTTTCTTGCGCGTTTAATCCGTTGGATACTTCCCCCTGCCGGAGCATGTTGGTCCGTCCTGAGGACCTGACTTGGGTGTCCTCACCCTGCCACTCCTGATGCGCTTGGACGGCTTCCAATGACTCTTCTCCCCCGTCGGGGCACGTGGTCACGCCCTCAGCCGAGATCCGGCCGCGGAACCCGCAGGTGGTGATGGCAGCTCCGTGGGCACTCTGCCCGTTGCTCGATCCGACGGTGCTGAACTCGGTCGGCCTCGCGTTCGATATCGTGGGTGCTATTCTGCTTTATCGTTTCGGGTTGCCGTCTCGAGCTTCGATGGGCGGAGCGATGACTCAGGCGGTTGCCGAACAACTCCCGGATGAGCCATTGGGTCGGGCTTCCGCACGGCTCCTGAAACACGCGAAGATCGGCTCGTCACTCGGCGTTGGCTTCCTTGTCTTCGGTTTCGCACTCCAAATAGTCAGCAACCACCTGTAGTCCATCCTAGATTTAGAGACTGTGGGAATCCCGGCCAACGAGCCAGGGGACAGAGCAATGAACAAGTGGTACATGGACGGAAAAGGAGACTCCTCCGCGATGCGCTGGATGGCGATGTACTCCTTCTGGACTGCCGTTGTGCTTTCGTTGATTCAGGCCGGCATCGCCTTTCAGGCGGCGGGAGCCGATACCGCCGCCGGTGCCGGCAGCCAGGCACCCACGTCGGACCTATTCGGCATCATCGGTTTCTTCCTCTCCGCAGCGTTCGGAGGGAAGGTGCTACAGAAGGGTCTCCCGGCAGGTGGGATCAGTAAGTTGGAAAGAGGAACGGGCATACCGCCCGACAAAGAGCGGCGAGCCCACGGCGTTGAACAGAGCGAGGGCGCTGCTTGACCATAACCGACAGCAGCAGCCCCTGACGCGCAGCGGTTCGGCAATCCAGTCTGGAGGCCGGCTGCTCCTGTAAGCTGGCGACTGGTCCGGAGGGCTCGCCCCATTCCCACACGGGCTCCACCGAACGCTTACGCTGGCCAGCCGTCGCCCAGCCGCCAGCCGTGCGGCCGTGGGAAAGCGGGACTGGGACGAAGGTAATCGGAACTAGTGATAGACGGAGTGATATCAAGATCGCCTAGAAGGCCTCAAATTGTTGATTTATTTGGGGTTTATTTGATTTTGATATCGGACCGGAGGTCGGCGCTCCAAGCCGTTTGCGTCACTGCGCGGGGTTGTGAAGTCCCGCCGGACACTCCACACTAGGCCCGCTCCGGAGGAATCACCATGAGAACTCTTCGTATCGCGCTTGCCTCGCTGCTCGCTGCCGGCGCCGCACTCGCCCAGGAGACTGCCGGCGACGGACGGCTGACGGCGTCCCACATCCTCGACTGGGAACGGGTGAGCGGCCCGGCCATCGCGCCTGACGGCTCGGTGGTCATCTACACCCGCAGCCACGTGGACCAGTCGAAGGACCGCTGGAACTCGGAACTGTGGATCGTGAACGCCGACGGCAGCCGCAACCGCTTCCTGACCAGGGGGTCGGGTCCCGTGTGGTCGCCGGACGGCACCCGCATCGCCTACCTCGCGGACGCCGGGGACGACGGGAGCCAGATCTTCGTCCGTTGGATGGACGCCGAGGGCGCCACCTCGCAGATCACCCGGGACGGCCCGACCCCGCGGGACATCCACTGGTCGCCGGACTCGCATCACATCGCCTTCACCCGGATGGTCGCCGCGCCCGAGACCTGGGACCTGCCCTCGATGCCTCGCACTCCCGAAGGCGCCGAGTGGACGAAGACCCCGAGGATCGTCCGGAAGATGCACTTCCGGCAGGATCGCGTGGGCTTCCTCGAAGAGGGCTACCGGCATCTCTTCGTGGTCCCCGCTGACGGCGGGGCGGCGCGCCAGCTCACGGAAGGTGCCTGGCACGTGGGGTCGCGCGGCGCGGTGGGCCTCGACTACGGCGCCGGGCTCGACTGGACCCCGGACGGAATGGGCCTGGTTTTCGACGCCTCCCGGGCGGACGACGCCGACCTCCGCTACCGCGAGTCGCATATCCACTTCGTGGACCTCGCGACCGGAGCCATCCGCCAGATCACCGACAAGCGGGGCCCCTGGTCCGGACCGGTGGTCTCGCCGGACGGGCAGCACGTCGCGTTCAGCGGCTACGACTGGACGGAGCAGACCTACAAGGTGAGCGATCTCCAGGTGATCGGGTTCGACGGCTCCGCCATGCGCTCCCTCTCTGCGAGCCTCGACCGGGACGCCAACAATCCGATCTGGGGCCCTGACAGCGACAGGATCTACTTCACCGCCGACGACCGCGGCTCCCGGAACCTGCACGTGGCCTCGCTCGAGGGTGGAACCAGTCCGGTGACCGAGGGCACCCACCTGCTCACCGTCAACACGATCTCGGCGACGGGCGTCGCCGCCGCGGTCCGAACCTCCTTCCACGAGCCCGCGGACGTGGTTGTCTTTCCGGTTTCCGATCCGTCCCGGACGACGCAGGTCACCGCGGTGAACGACGACGTGCTCGCGGGGATCGAACTCGGCGAGGTGGAGGAACTCTGGTACGACTCGACGGGCGGAACCCGGGCGCAGGGCTGGGTCATCAAGCCTCCGGGCTTCGACCCCACCCGGAAGTACCCGATGGTCCTCCACATCCACGGCGGGCCCCACGCGATGTACAACGTGGGCTTCAACAATGCCTTCCAGAACTTCGCCGCCAACGACTATCTGCTGCTCTATACGAACCCCCGGGGCAGCACCGGTTACGGAACCGATTTCGGGAACGCGATCGACAACGGCTACCCGAGCGTGGACTACGACGACCTGATGGCGGGCGTGGACGCGACCATCGCGCGCGGCTACGTGGACGAGAGCCGGATGTACGTGACCGGATGCAGCGGCGGTGGGGTGCTCTCCTCCTGGGTGATCGGCCAGACGAACCGCTTCGCGGCCGCCTCGGTGCGCTGTCCGGTGGTGAACTGGATGAGCTTCGCCGGCACCGCCGACATCGTGCGCTGGGGCTACAGCCGGTACCACGGCTTTCCCTGGGACAACGCCGAGAAGTACCTCGAGCACTCCTCGCTGATGTACGTGGACCGGGTCACCACCCCGACCCTGCTGATGACCGGCGAGCTCGACCTGCGGACGCCGATGAGCCAGACCGAGGAGTACTACCAGGCCCTCAAGGCCGTGGGGGTGCCCACCGAGCTGGTGCGCTTCTACGACGAGTACCACGGGACGAGTTCGCAGCCCTCGAACTTCATCCGCACCCAGCTCTACATGCTGGACTGGTTCTCGCGCTACACCCGCGAGCCGGCCGGAGAGACCGACCGATGACACGCCGCCGCGCCGGTCTTGCGCTTTCGCTTGCGGTGGGTCTCGGCCTTGCCGCCGGGTTCGCGGCGGGGCGCTCGTCCGCGGGGACCCAGGCTGCCGATCTGGGGCGCTTCGTCAGCGCCAGCGGCACCGAGCTCGAACTCCTGCTCTCGGAGTCCAATCTCGGTGGAACCGAGATCCAGATCGGGGAGATCACCTGGCCGCCGGGCGCCAACTCCGGGGACCACCCGCACGGCGCCACCGAGGTCTTCTACGTGCTCGAGGGCGAACTCGAGCACGTGGTGGACGGGGTCTCCGAGATCCTCGGTCCCGGCGATCTCGGCTTCGTCCGTCCGCCGTCCGAGGTGAACCACATCACCTCGCCCGATGGTGGCCCGGTCCGGGCACTCGTGATCTGGGCGCCCGGCGGTGAGGGAACCCGGATCGTCGGGAACTGGCGGCGGATCGAGTAGCACCGAGGCCTCCGGCGAACCGGAGCGCTCCCGAGTTCGTAAAGGGTAGGAGACCTCGGGGTTCGGTGCGCCCGCCTCCCGGCGCCGCCCCGAGGGAAGGGAGCCTCAGACGATGAGCCGGAGTATCCGAGTCCGCTTTCCCAGGAGATCACGCCGCAAGAGCCCGCCTGCGGATGAACCGGATCCGGCCGCGCCCGAGCCGGAAACGGCGGCCGACTTCGCATCGTTCGATCCGTTTCGACCCGGCGCCGCCGACGTGCCCGACCCCGCCCTCACCGCTGCGGAACGGGCCGCCGCCGAGGAGGAGGCGCGCCAGGGCGTTCCCGCATCGGCGGCCACCGCGCCCTCTCCGGGAGAACGCCGGGCCGAGAGCCGGTTCCTGGAAGGGATCGCCAGAATTCGCGGCCTGGCGGACGGGGCCCTCGGCCGGTTGCGGGCGGCGCAGCACGAGGCGCGGACGCGCGCGGTCCGGATCGAGGCCGCCGCCACCCGGGAACGGGAGCGCGGGTCGGCCCTCGCGGACGTGCAGGCCGCCTGCCAGCGGCTGGACTCCCGGTATGTCCGGTCCCAGGCTGCCGCGAAGGAGCTCGCCGGCTTCCGCCGCGTGCGCGGAATCCCCGACTACGTCACTCCCCGTCCGCCCTCCCGCGGCTGGGTGTGGCTTCTCCTCGCGGTCGCCGTAGCCGAAACGACCGCGAACGGACTTCTTCTCCACTCGGCATCCACCGAGGGAGTGGTCTCCAACTGGCTGTTCGCCGCGCTGGTCACCGGCATGAACGTCGGGCTGCTGGGCTGGGTGATGGGAGACCTGATCTTCCGCCGGATGCTCGGCGCGGGGCCGCTGCGCCGCGTGGTCCTCGCGGGGGCGCTGCTCCCGTGCGTGTTCCTCGCAGGACTGCTCCACTTCGGGTTCGCCCACTACCGGGATGCGGTCCAGGCGCTCGACGCTTCGCGCGCCGCCGCCGTCGTGGACCTCGACGACATTGACGCCGGGGCGGAGCCGGGGGCAGGCGCCGCCGATCCCCATCCGCCGCCGCGGATCAGCGTCGAGCAGGCCGTCATCGGCGAACTCCGGGCCCAGTTCCTCTGGTGGCGGCCGGGCGCGAGCCTCGTGGACCATCCCACCGGGACGCCGGACGACCACGCGCTGGATTCGGTGCGGCAGCTGCCCGCCGGCAGCGTCGGATACCGGGCGGAGGACGGTGGTCTGGTGTTGGTCGAGGATCCGCTCGCGGGCCGATTCGAGGGGTGGCGTTCGCTGCTGCTGCTCGGCATCGGGTTCACCGCGCTGCTGCTGGCCACCTGGAAATGGTTTGGCGGCCGCGAGCCGATCCCTCACTTCGCCCGGCTCCACGCCGCGCGGGATGCGACGGCGCGCAGACTCGAAACCGAGTACGCGGATTCGCTGCGGCGGCTGGAGGAGGACGAACGCCGTCACCGGCAGCGGCTCGGCGACGCGGAAGCCGATTTGCTGGCTCTTGGGGGTCGGTTGACCGGTCTCGACGCGGCGCGGCGCCAGTTGCTCGCCCGGGAGGCGGAACTCCTTCGGCTGACGGTGGCGGCCGGCGCGAGCGCCGTCGAGGACTTTCGCGAGGCGAACCGCCAACGGCGGCTGTCCCACGATCCACCCCCGTCCTTCTGGGCCGCGCCCTGGGCGCCCGCCGTTCCCGACCGTGATGCGGCCGATGACCCGGCATGGGGGCGGGAACACGAGCAGGGTCTCTACGAGGTCATGGAGGCGGCGGAGCGCGTCCGGATCGCGAACGCCGCCCACGTCGCGCCGGTCACCGAGGCTTTCGCGGAAGCGCGGGAGCGGCTTGCACAGGCAGCGCGGATCCCGGGAGCCCGGCGTCGTCCGACCGGTCCTCCGGGTGGCGGCTCCGGGCCTTCTTCCGGGGGCAAACCGGCCGGGCAGGAGGTCCGGTTGGTGCCGCGGGCGGGACAGGACCCCGCGGCGCGGCTGGAGATCGCGTCTTGAAGTCGGTCTTCGCGGTGTCCGCGATCCTGGTGAGTCTTTCGGGCTGCGCCCACGAGCGGAACGCGTGCGCCGGCTGGCCCGCCGATCTGCCGCCCCAGACCCTCGCCGTAGTGGTGGACGCCACCGACGGTCTCTCGCGTCCCCAGCGCGAGGACATGTGGAGCCGGATCCGGCCCCTGGCCGACGGAGCGCCGGCGGGATCGGTATTCCACCTCTACGAAGTGCGCGCGGACGCCCCCGGCGGAGTTCGGGAGGTTGCGATGGTTCGCCGTCCTCCGCACCCCTGCGAGGTGAACCACTGGACTGACAACCCCGATCAGCGCGCCGCGCAGTGGGCCCCGCTCTACCTCCGGCCGCTCCGGGATGCGCTGGGGTCGATGTCCCGGGCCGGCCCCAGCGACTCCTCGGCGATCCTCCAGGCCGTCCAGTCAGCCGCGCGCCGTTTCCGGGACGCGCCGGATGCGGACGGGCATCTCGTCCTCGTCTCCGATCTCCTCCAGAACCACGGAGTGGACTTCTATCGGGGGATTCCGGAATTCGCGGACTTCCGCGCGACCTCGCTCTACCGGGAGGTTCGTAGCCGGGGTTTCGCGGGAGCGCGCCTCACCGTTCTGCAACTCCCTCCGAGCCGCGACGGACTGGTGGATGAGCTGGCGCTTCGGGACTTCTGGTCCGCGTTCTTCAGCGACCAGGGCATGGTCGGCGTGGATGCCGCCTTTGTTCCCGTGGAAGGAGCGCGCTCGGCACCCTAACGGGGGAAGCCGAACCGGTAAGCCGCCGCGACCCGCAGGCTGCGGCCGGGCTGGGGCACCACGGCCGGGAAGACGGCGTAGTACTGGTCGGTGAGGTTGTTGAGGGCGAGCGTCCAGTCCACGCCGGCGAGCGGGCCGCGCTCCGGCGTGAAGCGGAGGAAGAGGTCCAGGACCCGGTAGCCGGGCGCGTCCCCGTCCGCGTCGGCCGAGCGGCTCGCCGCCAGACCCCGGGTCCGGCCCCCGGCGAGCGTCGCCCGGCCGCCGAATTCGAGGTCGAGGGAGGGAATGCGGGTGCTGGCCATCAGGTGCAGGGCATTGGCCGGCGCCCTGCCGAGGGCTTCGCCGGTATCGAGGTTCTCCGTGTCGAGCACCGAACCGCTCGCGCGCATCCGGAACCGGGGCCGGTCGTAGAGCGCGGCGCCCTCGCAGCCGCGCAGCCGGGCATCCAGCGAGACGTTGAGCGTGGAGCCCTGGAGAATCGTGACGCCGGTCACCGGGTCCAACTCGGGCCGGAGGGCAGGGTCCGCGACGATGACGATCTGGTCCACGTAGTCCCCGACCGTCTGGTTGAAGCAGGTGGTTTCGAACGCGAGGGCGTTCCTGCCGCCCCGGAAACCGACTTCCCAGGAAACGCCTCTCTCGGCGCGCAGTGCCGGATCGGGCCGGAAGTAGTTGAGCACCTGGACTCCCGATCCCACCGGGAACTGGAAGTGGAGGCCGTCGGCGTACAGCTCGGTCAGGCTCGGTACCCGGAAACCCCGCGAGGCGCCGACCCAGACGAACGCGGAATCGGTCAGCCGGAATCCGGCGGTCGCGCGAGGCGACGTCTGTCCTTCGTCGCGCGCGGGAAAGCGCCCCGCCCGGATGCGCCAACTGTCGCGCCGAAGACCCAGCGCGAGCTGCAACCGTTCACGGACCTCCGCCTCGCCGTAGAGGAAAGCGCCGAAATACGTGGCATCCGCATCGGGGAACTGCAGCCTGGGCGCACCGTCGCGTGTTCCCGACTGCGTGTCGCGGTAGGTCTCGGCGCCCAGGTTCAGGGTGAAGCGGACATCGTCGCTCCACCGGAAGCGGGAGCTGTTGTGCGCCTCGAAACCGAGAGTTTCGAACGCGGTGTCGTCCCGGCGGGTGCGGATGCGCATGTCCTCCCCGACCTCCACCTGGTTCCGGTAACCGAGCACGGAGAGGTCGAGCCAGTCGGACGTCCGGGACCTCGTCCGAAAGCTGGCGCGGAGCGCCTCGAAGCGCGTATCCCGGTCCACGAGGGTGCCGGTGAGGTCATTTGCATTCGTGGGTTCCGCCGCCCGGTTGTCGAAGCCCTGCCAGGAGACCTCCCAGCGGCTCGTCGCGCCCGGGTTCCAGCCGAGCTTCACCAGACCGTTCCGCAGTTCGTCCTCGGTGTTGGGAATCGTGTCTCCGTTGCCGTCCCGGATCGGGGCGCGGGTACCCCCGAAACCGACGTTGACGAGGGCGTCCAGGGTCCTCCCGGCCGCGAATCCGGAGAAGGACTGGCTGAGGTCGCCGCCGTTCGACTGATAGCCGACCCGGTAGCGGCCGCCGAAGTCTTCGCCCGTCTCGAGGAGGTCGCGCGCGCCGCGGGTGGTGAGCGACACCACGCCCCCCAGCGCCCCGCTGCCGAACACGGCCGAGTTGGCCCCTCGCAGGACCTCGACGCGCTGCAGGAGGTCCGGATCGGTGAAGAACCGGCCGCCGTGCGCCGCGTTGAAATTCTGCCGCCCCCCGTCCTGGCGGATGACGACCTGCTGATCGGCGAACCCCCGGATGTTGGGCGTTTCGGTAATCCGGCGAGCGTTGCCGGTGATCGAGATTCCGGGAATGCCCTCGAAGAGGTCGGCAAAGGTGCGGGCGGCCTCGGCGGCCAGCTCCTCCTCCGTGCGCACCGCGATGGCCGCGGGTGCGGTCAGCAGCGGAGACTCGGCCCGCGAGGCGGTGACCACCACCGTCTCCGAGACCGCCGGGAGTTCCGGCTGCTCTTCGTCTTCGGAGGACTCTTCCCCGCCGGCCCGCTGATCCTGGTCCAGCGCCGGCTGGCGGGAAGCCGGAACGGCGGCCGCGGCGGAGACCCACACGAGAACGAATGCCGCCGGGAGAATGCTCATCGCGCGCCGCCTTCCGGCCGTCCGGATCCGGTCAGGAAATCCCAGGAGCATTGAACCCGGAAGGCTAGCGGGAAACGGGTGGTGGGTGGCCGGGCGGGCGTCAGCCGACGCCGGTTCGTCAGTAGCCCATCGCGGCGCCGTCTTTCCGCGGATCGGAACCGCCCAGCAGCACCCCGTTCTCCCAGTCGATCATGATGGCCTGGTAGCCCCCGTAGGCGCCGAACCGGGTCACCACGTTGTGTCCCATGCGGGAGAGGGCGGCCAGGTCGTCCGGGTCCACCCCGGACTCGATCCCGACGCCCGAGGCGCTGTGGCGGAAGCGTGGCATTTCGCCCGCCTTCTGCACGTGCATGCCGAAGTCGATCATGTTGAGGAGGACCTGGGTGTGTCCCTGGGGCTGCATGTCGCCCCCCATGACCCCGTAGGCGAGCCACGGCCTGCCGTCGCGGAACGCCATCCCGGGCATGTTGGTGTGCAGGGCGCGCTTGCCGGGCTCGAGTTCGTTCGGGTGTCCTTCCTCGAGCGAGAAGCCGGTGCCCCGGTTCTGGAGGGCGATGCCGGTGCCCGGCACCACGAGCCCGGAGCCGAAGCTGCCGAAGATGCTGTAGATGAGCGAGACGGCGTTGCGGTCCTTGTCCACCACCGTGAGGTAGATCGTGTCGCCGTCGTCGGTCATCCCGGGCGCGACCTCGCGGGCCGCCCGCTCCGGCTCGATGGCGGCGCGCCGGGCGGCCGCGTACTCCTTCGAGATGAGCGTCTCGACCGGAACCCGCATGTGCTCGGCGTCCCCAAGGTAGGCGTCCCGGTCGGCGAACGCCAGCTTCTTCGCTTCGATGAGCCGGTGGAGGTACGCCGCTGAGTTGTGGCCGAGTCCCGCAAGATCGCCGTACCCCTCGAGGATGTTCAGCATCTCGAGGGCCACGAACCCCTGGGAGTTCGGCGGGACCTGGAAGACCTCGACGCCCCGATAGGTGGTGCTGACGGGGTCCACCCACGCCGAGTCGTGCGCCGCGAGGTCATCCCTGGTGACGAAGCCCCCTTCCGCCTCCATGAAGTCATGGATGGCCTGGGCGATCTCGCCGCGGTAGAAGACCCCCGTCCCCTGCTCGGCGATCCGGCGCAGGGTCTTCGCGAGGTCCGGCGAGCGGAAGACCTCCCCGTGTTCGGGCGCGCGCTTCCCGTCCACGAGGTAGGTGGCGGCGGTCGCCGGGTGGCTGGCGAGTTTGCCTTCGGCCTGTTTCCACTGCACCGAGATGACCTCGGAAACCGGAAACCCGTCCTCGGCATGCCGGATGGCCGGCTGGAGCAACTCACCGAGCGGCCGCGTTCCGAAGCGGCTCACCAGTTCCTCCCAGCCGTCGAGGGCACCGGGCACCGTCACCGCGAGCGGGCCGCTCCCCGGCATCCGGTTGAGGCCGTCGGCGCGAAGCTTCGCGGCGTCCGACCGCGCCCCGGCGCGGCCCGTGGCGTTCAGGCCGTGGAGCGTCCCCGTTTCCGCCTCGTAGTAGAGCGCGAAGAGGTCGCCGCCGATGCCGCACATCATGGGTTCGACCACATTCAGCACCGCGGCCGCGGTGATCGCCGCATCCACCGCGTTTCCGCCCTCCATGAGCACCCGGAGTCCCGCGGCCGAGGCCAGCGGCTGGCTGGTGGCGATCATGCCGTTCCTGGCAAGGACCGGCGAGCGGCCGAGCTTCGTGTCCTTGGCCGGCCGGTCACCGGGGGTGGCGGCGGCGTCCAGGTTGGGCGCGGCGGTTGCGAGAAGGGACATGACGAGCAGCACAGGAAAACGCATCGGGTGATCCTCCGTCAAGGAATCGTACGTGGGCGGTGGTTTCGCGTCCGGCGGGGTTGGGGTCTCGCTAGCCGCCTCGTCTGGCGATCCGGGCCCAGGTGTCGCGGAGGCTCACCGTCCGGTTCAGGACCGGACTCCCCGACGTGTGATCCCCCGAGTCGGCGACAAAGTAACCGAGCCGCTCCAACTGGATGCGATCTCCGGGATGCAGCTCCCGCACGCAGGGTTCGATGCGCGCGTCGTGGTTGACCCGCATCGAATCGGGATTCAGGTCGCCGGTGAAGTCCACGTCCCGTCCCGGGTCCTCGACGCGGAACAGCCGGTCGTAGAGGCGCACCGCGGTGGGGACCGCGTGGTGCGCCGAGACCCAGTGCAGGGTGGCCCGTACGCGCCGGCCGTCGGGGGCGTCTCCCCCGCGGCTTTCGGGATCGAGTCGGCAGCGGATCTCCTGCACCCGGCCGCTTGCGTCCTTCGAGAACCCGGTGCACGTCACCAGGTACGCATAGCGGAGCCGCACTTCGCGTCCGGGGGCCAGCCGATAGAACTTCCGGGGCGGGTCCTCCATGAAGTCGGCCCGCTCGATGAACAGCTCACGGGAGAACGGCACCTGCCGTTCCCCGGCAGCCGGATCCTCCGGATTGTTCACCGCGTCCAGGGTCTCCTCGTGGTCGTCCGGGTAGTTCTCGACCACCAGCCGGACCGGATCGAGGACTCCCATGAGTCGGGGGCTCGTCCGGTTCAGTTCCTCCCGAACGGCGTGTTCGAGGAGCGCGATGTCCACCGTGCTGTCCCGTTTCGCCACCCCGACCCGCTCGCAGAAGGCGCGAATGGCTGCCGGGGGAACGCCCCGCCGGCGGAGCCCGGCGATGGTCGGCATGCGGGGGTCGTCCCATCCCGAGACGTGGCCCTCGGACACCAGCCGCAGCAGCCGGCGTTTGCTGAGCACGGTGTAGCTGACGTTGAGGCGGGCGAACTCGATCTGCCGGGGCACGAACTCGGCCCGGCTCTCGGCGACGCACCAGTCGTAGAGCGGCCGGTGGTCCTCGAACTCGAGCGTGCAGAGCGAGTGCGTGATGCCCTCGATGGAGTCCGACAGCGCATGCGCGAAGTCGTACATCGGGTAGATGCACCAGTCGTCGCCCGTCCGGTGGTGGCGCAGCCGGCGGATCCGGTAGAGCGTGGGATCGCGCAGGTTCAGGTTGCCGGAGGCCATGTCGATCCGGGCGCGCAGGACATGCGTCCCGTCGGGAAACTCTCCCGCCCGCATGCGGCGGAACAGGTCCAGGTTTTCTTCGACGCTGCGGTTCCGGTAAGGGCTCTCGGTGCCCGGAGTTTCGAGCGTTCCCCGGGTCGCCCGGACCTCTTGGGCGCTCAGGCTGTCCACGTACGCCTTGCCGCGGCGGATCAGCGTCTCCGCGAACTCGTAGAGGCGGCCGAAGTAGTCGGAGGCGAACTTCCGGGGACCTTCCCAGCGGTAGCCCAGCCAACGGACGTCGGCGGCGATGGATTCGACGTAGAGGGTCTCTTCCTTCGCCGGGTTCGTGTCGTCGTAGCGGAGGTTGCAGGTGCCGCCGTTCTCGGTGGCTACTCCGAAGTTCAGGACGATGGACTTGGCGTGTCCGATGTGCAGGAAGCCGTTCGGCTCCGGGGGGAAGCGGGTGCCGACCCGGGCGTCGTGCTTCCCGGCCGCCCGGTCGGCCGCGACGATGGCCCGGATGAAGTCCGGCGCCGCATCGGTTCCGGGCCCGGGGCCCGGCCGGTTGCCCGATTCGCCGTCGCCCTCCTGGCCTCTCGCCGGGTTCATCGCACCTCCGGTCCTCCCCGCCGGTCGTCCCGGACGAAACGGTCGCGGGCGGGCATCCTGATCCGGGGCAGCGACTCGGCGTCGAGCGTATCTCCGGGGCCGAGCAGGCCGTTCAACTGGAGGATGAACGCGGTCAGGGCGTACACGTCGTCGGGTGGCAGACTGCCGGGCGCCGCCTGCGGCATCGCCCGCCGGATGTAGTCGAAGAGCGTGGTCGCGTAGGGCCAGTAGCTGCCCACCGTGATCGGATACCGCCGATCCTCGGAGAACGGAAAGCGGTCGCCGGGAACGCGGCCGGCCAGGGCTTCGAACTGAGCGCCCTCGCCCCGTGCCCCGTGACACTGGACGCACTGCAGCCGGTAGAGGGTCTCGCCCCGTTCCACCGAACCGCTTCCCGGAGGCAGTCCCTCGCCGTCCGGTCCGATGTCGATGTCCCAGGCGGCGATCCGTTCCGGGCTCGCGGTCTCGCCGAAGCCGAACTCCGGGAGGTGGCCGATGTCGGCGAGGCCGTCTTCGCGGGCCGCCGCGAGAGCTTCCAGTTCCGCTTCGTTCAGCAGTCCCGGCATTTCGGGGTGGAGTTCGGGCCGGGGCAGGGCGGCCGCGCCCGCGGACGGCCCCGGAGGGACGGCGTCGTCCTCCGCCGCAACCGCCGAGGAGCCGTTCTCTGATTCCGGGGTGCAGGCCGAGAGCAGCAGGAGCAGGACTGCGGCTCGGCTAACCGGCAAAGAAGACCCGCCCATCGGGTTGCACGCGCCAGGACCGGATCTGGTTGTAGTGGTAGCGCGTATAGGACCCGCGGGCCTCGAGGAGGGCGTCCCGGGTCGGTTGGACGTACCCCGTCTCGTCCGTCGCCCGGCTCATCAGGGTGGCGCTCCGGCCGTTCCAGTGCCACAGCTTGCGGAAACGGACGTGGCATTTGGGAAGCACGGGTTCCTGAAGTTCAGCGTCTTCCCAGGTGCCGCCGCCGTCCGTCGAGATCTCCACCCGGGTGATGCGGCCGCGGCCGGTCCACGCGATCCCCCGGATCTCCCACCAGCCCGGCCCGCCGAGCCGCTCGGGGAAGGTCGGGAAGGTGATCAGCGACTTCGCGTCCATCGCGAAGCTGAACATCCGCGCCTTCTCCCCGGGAAGGGGATCGGTGTACTTGGAGGTCTCCTCGCGCGTCATGAACGGCCGGTCCGACAACTCCAGCCGCCGCAACCACTTGATGCTGGCGTTCCCCTCCCATCCCGGCAGGAAGAGCCGGACTGGATAACCCTGTTCGGGCCGCAGCGGCTCTCCATTCTGCGCGTAGGCCACGATGGCGTCGTCCCACGCCTTTTCCATGGGCACGGAGCGGGTCATGACCGCGGCGTCCATCGCCTCGGCGAGGAACCAGGTTGCCTCGGGACGCGCGCCCACCTCCCGGAAGAGGAGCTTGAGCGGCACTCCGGTCCACTCGCTGGTGCTCGTGAGGCCGTCCATCTCCTGGGGGCCCATGTTCGGGAAGCGCCCCCGGTTCTGGAACGCCGTTCCTCCGTTCCCGGAGCACTCGAGGAACCGAAGTTTCGATTCCGCGGGGAAACGCTTCAGATCGGCCAGGGTGAACGTCTGCGGGCGTTCCACCATCCCGTGGATCAGCAGCTCGTAGCGCTCCGGGTCGATGTTGGGAATGCCCGCATGGTGCCGCTCGAAGTGGAGGTCGGCGGGGGTCACGATCCCCTGGAGATACTGGAGCGGGGTGCGGGACGACGAAGAAGGCTCCAGCACCCGGACCAGCCGCCGCGGGGTCTCGAATGCCGAACGCTCGCCGAGCGGACGGGGCACGAGGCCCTGCATCTTCGTGGGATCGTCGGGCGCCCGGGGCCGGGGCTTCGGGGTGTCCGCCTGCTGGGCGCCCGCGACGGCTCCCGCGCCGACCGCAGCCGTCCCTACGACACCGGTGAGCAGCTCACGGCGCGAGGGGAGCCCGCCGTTCTCCCGGTTCTTGGCCATAGCCCGGATTATGGCGGATTTGGGCGGGCTGGTTCGGGTTGCGGGCAACGCAGATTGCTAGAATTGTTCGCCCTCCGCCCCGGGTTTGCGGCCCCGCTTGGGCCGTAACGATCCGGTCGGGGCGGCCCCAGGAGGGAATCTGATCGTGCAGAGTTTTCATTCGGTCCCTGTCCGGAAGGGCGGTCTGCTGGCAATTGCAGCCGCGTTGCTGCTTCTCACCGCCGCGCCGGCGCTTGCCCAGCGGGGCGCGATTCGCGGAAAGATCGTTGATCCGGATGGCAATCCGGTACCGGAGGTCCAGGTCTCCATCGTGCTGCTCGATGGCGGTGGCCGTCCCATTCGGGTCAAGACCAACGACAAGGGAGAGTTCCTCCGGGCCGGCATTCCGGTGCAGATGTATCGGGTGTCCTTCGAACTCGAGGGCTGGGAGCCGCTGCAGGCGATGGTGACCGTCTCGAACGGGGGCCAGAGCGTCATCAACGAAACCCTGCATCCGCTCCCGGAGGGAGTGCTGAGCCAGGCGCAGGCCGACCGGGCGAACGGGCACCAGCAGGCAGCCCAGGACGCCTTCCAGGACGGCGACTTCGGCCGCGCGGTGACCGAGTGGCAGGGTTTTTTGGAACTCCTCCCCAATGAGGCCCCCGCCCACTTCAACCTGGCCGCGGCACATGAGGCCCTGCAGGATTTCCCCGCTGCCATTGAGGCGTACGAACGAGCGTACGCACTCGACGAATCGATGCTCGAGGCGCTCATGGCGGTTGGCGATCTGCACGGCCGGCAGCGGGAATGGGAGCCGGCACTCGCCGCCTTCGACCGGGCGATGGAGCTCGTCGAAGGCAACGCGGTGAACCTCTTCAACTACGCCGTCTACGCGAGCAACGCGGGCAACGTCGAACTGGCTGACGAGTTCTACGGGAAGGCGGCGGAGGCCGACCCGGAGTTCGCCCCGGCGCACCTGCAGATCGGGATGGCGCGAGCGCGGGAGGAAGATCGCGAGGGAGCGATCGCCGCGTTCGAGCGGTTTCTTGAGCTGGACCCGGACGGAGCGCAGGCGGTGATGGTGCAGGAGATCCTCGACCAGCTCCGCAATCCGGGTTGATGAGGGGAGTGGCGGTCGGCGGCGTGCAGTCCGGCGCCATTCCGGGCGACGGGTGTGCGCGTTCCGTGCCGGCGCCAGGGCCGCCCGTCACGATCGAAACAATTCAACACACGCGGCCCGACCTGGCGGAGATCGCCGCCCTGTTGCCGCAAATCGAACGAGTCGCCCCGGATACGGTGCGGTTCGAAGCCGGGGACATGGCGGAGGGTTACGCCATCATCCGTGTCCTCTACCGCAATCTGTCCGAATGAGGAGACGCCCTGAAATGCCCCGAACGAACCGATGTACCTCGCTGCTGCTCGTCCTTGCCCTGTTGTTCGCCGCCGGCGCGTCGGCCCTGGAGGAGGAGGAAACCACTGGCACCGATCTGGCGGTGCCCCTCCACGCCAACCTCGGCACGGTCAGCTACCCGGTGAGCGGCGCTTCGGAACTGGGTCAGCAGTACTTCGATCAGGGACTCCGGCTGGTGTACGCCTTCTGGATGGCCGAAGCCCGGCGTTCCTTCGACGAGGCGGCGCGCCTCGACGACAACGCGATGTCGCACTGGGGACGGGCCCTCGCCTACGGGCCTTACCTGAACCAGGGTTCCCCACCCGAGGACCAACTGGAAACCGCCTGGGAAGCGATCAGCCGGGCCCGGGAGCTGTCGGGGTCGGCGACCGAGAAGGAACGCGCGATGATCGACGCGCTGGCGGTCCGCTACGCGGAGGATCCGGCGGCGGATCGCGAACCGCTCGACAAGGCGTACCACGAGAAGGCCCGTGCCCTCGCCGAGGCCTATCCCGACGACATCGAGCTTCAGGTGCTCGCTGCGGCTTCCTACATGAACACCACCCGCTGGAACTACTGGGACGACGATGGGAAACCCCTGAATGACGGCACCCTCTGGCTCGTGGAGCAGATCGAGCGCGCCCTGGAGATGGACCCGAACCATCCCGGCGCCATCCACTACTACATCCACGGGGTCGAGGCCTCCGACAATCTCGCGCGCGCCGTTCCCCACGCGCGGAACCTGCCCCGGACCATGCCGGGCGCCGCCCATCTCGTCCACATGGGCGCGCACATCCTGATCCAGACCGGCAACTACGACGAGGCCGCGGACTTCAACCTGGATGCCGCCGCGGTGGACGAGCTCTATATCGGAATGCCCGATCAGGAGGGCCGCTACCCGGTTGGTTCGTATCAGCACAACGTCCACTTCGCCTGGTCCGCGGCCCAGTTCGAGGGCCGGAGCGCGGTGGCGCTGCAGCAGGCCTACAAGCTACGCGACAAGGTGCGGGTCCAGGTGGGTCCCAACCGGATCGAGGAGTCCTCCCGTCCGCAGCTCTTCCTCTCCATTCCGTTGTTCGCACAGGCCCGTTTCGGCCGCTGGGACGACATCATGAGCGAGCCCCAGCCGCGCGCCGAATACCTCTTCGAGACTGCCATCTGGCACTACGTGCGGGGACTTGCCAACTCGGCCACTGGAGACGTGAAGACGGCCCGGGAGCACCAGGAGCAGGTCGCCGCCATCGCGGCTGACGAGAACCTCCCCGGGATGGGGCGGGTCTCGGCCAAGGACATGCTCCGGCTTGCCGCCACCGCGCTCGAAGCCGACATCGTGTCGCGCCACGACGCCCCGGAGAAAGCGATCGCGTTGCTCGAGGAGGCCATCAACATCCAGGACACCCTCGCCTACACCGAGCCGCCGCCCTGGTACATGCCGATGCGGCAGACCCTGGGAGCGGTTTTCCTGGAGGCCGGTCAGCCCGACCACGCCGAAGTGGCGTTCCGGGAGGATCTCCGCGACTGGCCCGAAAACGGCTGGTCGCTCTTCGGACTGCTCGAATCGCTCCGCGCCCAGGGCAAGACGGACGAGGCCAATCGGGTGCAGCGCCGCTTCCTGCGCGCCTGGAGCCGGGCCGACATCGTCCTCACCGCCGCCCGCTTCTAGCCAGGAACGCCGGCGCGGGCCGGCTTCGGCCATCCCCGCGACCCGCAAGGCTTGGAACGCCGGCTTCAGCCGGCACCGCGACCGAAGGCCGCGAAAACCTCGCCGCTGCCTGCCCGGCAGGTGACGTTGAGACGGTGAACGAGCTAAAAGCAATGGCAGCGAACTTGGTTCGCTGCCGGCGTGACCGCGGGGAAAGTGTGAAAGGGGGGCTGACGCCCCCCTTTCACAAGAAGACGTCGTCAAATCGGAACTCGCCGTGGCGCGCCTGTGGCGCGCGAGGGAGTTTCGATTCCCGAGTCAGGAGCGGTTGGAAGCCGGATTCCCGGCTCCAACCCCTCCCGCTCCGGGGCCTGCGTGCGGCTCGCGCCGCACTTGCGGCACTCGGGCGCGAAGCGCCGGGTGGTCCCCAACCGGGGCCGGATCCTGGAGGGGGTTGATGGACGGAGCGAGGTTCGGACTTATGGCCCTGGTTGGGGACCACTCGTCGACGACGACGAAGACGTCGGTAGGGTGATCACGAATTCAGCGCCGTTCCCGACTTCCGAGTTCACCACCAGGGTGCCGCCGTGGCCCCGGACGATGTCGTGGCACAGGGAAAGGCCGAGACCGGTGCCCTTGTCCGTGTCCTTCGTGGTGAAGAACGGCTCAAAGATCTTCTTCAGGTGTTCCTCGGGTATGCCCGGTCCATTGTCCTTGATCCGTACCTCGATCTCGCCGTTCTCCTTGCGGCTCGTGACCGCGAGTTCCGGCTGATAGGCGGGGTCCGCGTTCTCGGCGACCTGCTTTTCGAAGGTTGCCTGACAGGCGTTCGTGACGATGTTCAGGAATACTCGGCTCAGATCCTGGGGAACGGCCTCGATGGCCCCGACGTTGTCGCCCAGATCCTTCTCGATCGTCATCTGAAACCGGCTGTCCACCGCCCGCATCGAGTGAAACGCGAGGGCGACGTATTCCTCGAGCATCGCGTTGATCTCGGTCGGCCGCCGTTCGCCGCCTTCCTTGCGCGCGTGTTCCAGCATCCCGTAGACGATGGAACTGGCCCGCTTTCCGTGGTGGACGATCCGCTCCAGGTTGCCTGAGAGGTCGCCGCTGATGTCTTCGATTTCCGTGGCCGACTCCTCGGGGACGTTCTCCTTGACGGTTTCCAGTTCTTCCTTCAGGTCTTCGAGCAGCTCGCGCGAGATGTCGGCGAAGTTGTTGACGAAGTTCAGCGGGTTCTTGATTTCGTGCGCGATGCCCGCGGTCAGTTGACCGAGGGAGGCCAGCTTCTCCTGCATCACCATCTGGTCCTGCGCCTTCTCCAGGTCCTCGAGGGTCTTGGCCAGCTCCTCGTTCTGGGCTTCGACGCGGGTCGCCAGTTCCTCGACCAGGTTGAGGCGCTGCACCTCGAGCGCGTGCTGCCGGAAGACCTCGAGCGCCTGCGCCATCTCCCCGACCTCGTCCTGCCCCCGGACCTCGATGCGCGTCTCCAGATCGCCGCCCGCCATCCGGCGCATGGCCCGTGACAGGGCAGTGAGCCGGGCGATCAGGAACCGGCCGACGAAGAGCCAGAGAATCAGGGCCGCGCTGCTGATCCCGAGAACGTTCAGGGCCACCAGCAGGGATCGGCCGAGGTTCAGGGCCGCCTCCGACTCCTCGGTGGCGGCCAGCGCGTCCACCTCCAAACCGACGGTCAGGCTACCGACGGCACCCTCCAGTGAGTCGGTGATGGATTCGTTGCGGGCGAGATAGCCGAGCTGGTTCCGGAGCTCGGCCAGATACTCCCGCCGTACCGGGAACGCCCCCTCGCCGGCGAGGCCCAACTCGTAGATCGCGTCCAGGGTCTGCCGTAACTGCCGGGGGGCCCGGTCGCCGATCGTATCGAGCGCCCGGAAGGTGCCGGCGGTGGCTGCCCGGAACCGTTCCTCCAGCGTTCCCACCAGTTCCAGGTCATCCTGCACCACGACGTCGGCGATCAGGCTGCCCGCCAGGTTCCCGCGCGCGTCCACGGTGCTCAGCGCGTTCAGATAGAGGACCTCCACCTCCGCGCCGCGTACCTCTTCGGACGCCGGATCGTCGTCGAACTCCCTGAGACCGGTCGCCATGTAGAAGACCTGGTCGTCGAGCAGGGGACCGATGAGTTCGTTGAGCTCGCGGCTCCGGACGACGGTCGCTTCCTGGAGCTGGCCGAGCCGCTCCTGCAGCACGACGCCGCTCTCGACCGAGACCTGGATGTCCCGCAGGTTGCCGGCGAGGGCCTCGGAGAACTCCCGGAGTCCCGCCGTCCGTTCGGTGACGCCCAGTTCGGACGACAGTTCGATGATGCGGGCGGCGGACTCCAACAGGTCGAGTTGAGGGACGGCATCGTCCGGCGCGACCTCGGTCTCGGAGTCCGTCGAGAGCTGCCGATTGCGGGCTTCCGCCACCAGGCGGGGTGCGGCGGCGGCGAGGCTGGTGGCGAGTTGACCGATCTGGACCGCGTTGGTCAGGGCCGGCACATGCTCCGTATTGATCTCGCGCTGAATCCGGCCGACCTGGAAGAACGCGACGAGCGCGACGATGCTGGCGATGAGGGTGAATACGATGGCCGCGCCGAGGCCGGCCGCGATCTGGACGCGCAGGCTCTGGCGGAGCGCGAACTTCCGCCGGAACCAGCCAACCTTCTCCGTCGCAGCGGGCTCGGTCGTGCCAGCCGGCACGGTCGTGGCCGCCGGCTCGGTCGCGCCTGCCGGCTCGGTCGTGGCTGCCGGCTCGGTCGTGGCGGCCGGCTCGTCCGGCGGTTCCCCGCCGGTTGCTTCCGGTTCGGCGCTGCCCTCGTCGGCCGAAAGGGGCGTCCTCCCCGACAACGCCTCGCGGAGCGCTCCGACGATCGAGAGACCGCCCGACCCTTCCGGTTCTTCCCTTGACTCCGGCGGCGATTCTGGGGCGGCAGGACTCTCCTCGGAGTCCGGAGCGCGGTCCTGCCGGTCTTCGGCTTCCGTCTCGGCCATCCCGTTACCTCAGCGAGGTGAGGGGCCTCAACCTTCCGTTCGCTTCGATTCGGGTCAGGAAGACACGGTCCGAGCCCTGCGTATCGCCGGGGCCGTAAGTAAGCGAGAAGCCTCCAAAGTCAAGATTCCGGATCGTGGTGAGCGCCTCGAGGAAACCGGCCCGGGTGAGTCCCGGACCCGATCGTTCGAGCACCTCGCCCGTCAGACGGCCCGCGATGTATCCCTCCAGCGAGACGAAGCTGGCCGGCGCTCCCTGCTCCTGCCGCCGGAGCGCGTCGCGGTAGTTACGCACCACCCGGAGTGAGTTGTCTTCGGGGAAGGGGACAACCTGGGTGATCAGCACCCCTTCTCCGTCCGATCCGAGATCGGCGGCGAGCGCTTCGCTCCCCACGAAGGAGATGTTCATGAGTACCGGGTTGAAATCGATCCGTCTGGCCCAGCGCACGAACTCCGCCACCGGGCGGTAGGCCCCGATGATGATCACCGCTTCGGGATCTGCCCGGCGCAGTTCCAGCACCGCCACCTTGACGGCCGTCGTGTTCCGTTGGTACGCCGCCAATCCGCTCAGTTCCCGCCGCCGCCTGGCGAGCGCCATCTCCACGCCCGTCAACCCTGCATTCCCGTAGGAGTCGTCCTGATAGAGGACGGCGATTCGGGAAACGCCGAGATCCTCGATGAGCCGTTCGACCATCTCGTCGGTTTCCTGGAAATAGGAAGCGCGGATGTTCACCGCGGTGGGTGCTTCCTCCGGTTCGCGCAGGAACTCCGCACCGGTGAACGGCCCTATGTACGGCGCGCCGGCCTGGGCCGCCACCGGCTCGACCGCCCTCGAAGTCGGTGTTCCGACCGGGCCGATCAGAGCGAAGACGCCTTCTTCCTGAAGCAGTCGGCGGGTGTTCGCGAGCGCCGCCTCGGGCTCATAGCCGTCGTCCAGCGAAACCAGTTCCAGCGTGCGGCCGTGTACGCCGCCCTGGCGGTTGATTTCGGCGAACGCGGCCTCGATGCCGAGCCGCATGCCCTGCCCGAGGGCCGCGGCCGGGCCGCTCAGCGCCGCCGACTGTCCGAAGAGGACGCGGTCCGGGTTGACTCCGGGGGTTCGTTCACCGTCCTGGGCGAATGCGGGAGCCAGGCTTCCCGGGACCAGGGCGGCGGCCAGGCAGAGCATGGATGTCCGGCGCGCCCGGGACAGACGACCCGACACCGGCAACGGTCCCGCGCACCTGGAGCGCATAGGCCTCAGCTTCCGCGATAGGCGAGCGTCAGACAGGTGATGTCGTCGGATTGGTGCTCACCGCCCGAAAACACCCGGACCGCCTCGATGACGGCCCGGTTGATCTCCTCGGGGGACCGGTCGGCCATGCCCGCCAGAGTCTCTTCGAGACGATGGTTTTCGAACAGCTCCTTGTCCGGAGCCTCGGCCTCGGGCACGCCGTCCGTGTAGAGGAAGACCCGGTCTCCCGGTTGGAGCTGAACCTTGTCCTCGGTGTAGGGGAAATCGGGCATGACTCCGAGCGCGATGCCCTGGGTGAGAGGGAGTTCCTGCGGTTTCTGGCCGGAACGGACCAGGTACGGGGCGCAGTGCCCGGCGTTTGCATACGTGAAGGTGCCGTTCTCCGTGTCGAATATCCCGAACAGCAGGGTCACGAACATGGCCCGCTCGTTTTCCTCCCCGAGCAGGTTGTTCACCTGGGTCAGCGCGTCGCCGGGAGAGAGCGCGCTCACCGCGTTTCCCTTGACGAGCGTACGGCTGACCATCATGAAGAGGGCGGCCGGTACGCCCTTGCCCGAAACGTCCGCCATGACCACCCCGAGCTTTTCTCCGGGGAGATGGAACACGTCGTAGAAGTCCCCACCCACATCCTGTGCCGGAGTCATGATCGCGTGCGTGTCGGCGTTCGAGGTGGATGGGAATCGCTGGGGCAGGATGGACATCTGCATGTCGCGGGCGACGCGCAGTTCCTGATGGAGCGCCAGCAGTTGGGCCCGATGCTTGAGCGCTTCGCGCATCATGGCGAGGTGGGTCATCGTCTTCTCGATGGTGAGTTCGAGATCCTTGAAGTCGATCGGCTTCGTGACGAAGTCGAAGGCCCCGCGGTTCATCGCGGTACGGATGTTCGCCATGTCGCCGTACGCAGAGACCACCACCGCGCGGCACTTGGGCCGAATGGTCCGCAGCTCGTTCAACAGGGTCAGAC
>VXWI01000107.1:34658-61273 GCA_009835985.1 Acidobacteriota bacterium
GGGTCAGACCGTCCATCCGGGGCATGTTGATGTCGGTCATGATGAGCTCGATTTCCGGGTGGCCCTCGAGGGCTTCGAGCGCCTGAACGCCGTCGTGCGCGAACACGAAACGCATCTCGTCCTTGCGGATGCGGCGGCGGAACCGCTGGCGGATCAACGTCTCGAGATCTGGTTCGTCGTCGACCACCAGGATCGTGCAGGGCTCAATCATGAACTTGAAATTATCTCACGTCGGGGTCATCCCTCCCCGAGGCGGGGCCCAAGCGGCGGTTGAAGGCCCCATCGGGTTCCGTTACGTTGAGGTCTTCCTTGTGGAAAGGGGACCTCAATGAAGAGCAAGACAGTATCGCGTCGTCGTTTTCTCGGCGCGTCCGCGGCCGCCGTGGGCGCCGCCGCCCTGCCCGGCGGGACGCTGGCTCGAGCGGCGGCGGGCCAGCGCCCGGTTCCTCCCCTGCCGCTCGGCGACCTCGCGCCTCCGGCGAGCCCGGGCGAGGATTTCTGGTGGAAGGTGCGCTCGCAGTTCAACGTCGTGGACGGGATGGCGTTCATGAACAACGGCACCCTGGGTCCCACCCCACGGGTGGTGGCCGACGAGGAAGCGCGGATCTACGCCGAGATCGCCGCCGATCCGACGAACGGCTACCGGCGGGCGGAACTCCACGAGAAGCGGGAAACGCTCGCTTCCTTCATGGGCGCCGAGCCCGACGAGGTCACCTACACGCGCAGCACCACCGAGGGCATGAACATCTTCGGACGCGGGCTCGACTGGCGCGAAGGGGACGAAGTGCTCATGTGCACCCACGAGCACAACGGCGGCATCGAGCCCTACATCCACGCCCGCGAGCGCTACGGCGCAGTCATCAAGTGGGTGGATGTGCCGTCCCCTCCGGAGAGCAAGGACCAGATCCTCTCGATCTACGAAGAGGCGATCGGTCCCCGGACGCGGGCCATCATGGTGAGCCACATCACCTACGTGACCGGCCTCCTGGTCCCGGTGAAGGAACTCACCGAACTCTGCAACCGGAGGAACCTCCTGCTCTCGGTGGACGGCGCGCATCCGCTCGGGATGATCGCCCTCGACATGAAGGATCTGGGCTGCCACCACTACGCCGGGGCCGGCCAGAAGTGGCTCATGGCGGGCACCGGCACCGGCGTCTCCTTCATTCGGCGGGACACCATGGGGGATATCTGGCCCCTCATCGGCGCCGGCACCTACCGCGAGGACGGGGAGCGCCGTTTCCGTGAGGACTCCCGGAAGTACGAGAACACCGGACAGCGCCACGTGCCGAGTCAGTACGCACTGGTGAAGTCGATCGAGTTCCAGAACGTCATCGGGAAGGACCTCATCGAGGAGCGGGTGCGCACCCTCTCGCGGCGTCTCAAGAACGGCCTCCGGCAGATTCCCGGAGTCAGGCTCTGGACTTCCATGAGCGACGAACTCGCCGCGGGCCTCACGCTGTTCTCGGTCCACGACCTGCCGATGGAGAACGTGCAACAGGCGATCCTCGACCGCGACCGGGTCTTCATCCGCACGATGAGCACCGGGAACCTCAACGCCGTGCGGGCCTCCACCCACCTCTACAACATGCCGCACGAGGTGGACCGCCTGATCGCGAGCGTCCGCCACATCGCCGCCAACCCCTCAAGCTACCGGTAGCGAAACGCCCCTCGGAGCGCCGGCCGGCGGCGGGCGCCCCCGAGGTCCCCTCAACTCCCTACCGGCGGTTTCCTCACATGGAAATCGGTGACCTGCTGGTACGCGTGCGCCAGGGTCAGGATCTCGGTGTCTCCGTAGAGCTTCCCAGTCATGCGGAGGCTCGTCGGGGATCCCTCGTGGTAGCCGTTCGGCATGCAGACCTCGGGGTGTCCGGTCAGGTTCGTGAGGCCCAGGTTGGAACCGATGAAGAGGTCCAGATCGCCGAAAGCGTCGTCGAGTTCCCGCATGATCCGGGTCCGCACCCGCATCGCCTGGATGTACTCGACCGCGGGGACGAAGCGCTGGGTGCGGAAGGTATCCGGCCAGCGGCTTTCCTCCGGGGGCTCCTTCATGGCGAGGTCGGCGCCGCTCCGGGAGAGGGCGTCGTGAGCGGCGGCGGACTCGGTGGACAGGACGAAGGAGAGGTCGTTCCAGTCGAGTTCCGGGAGGTCGAACGGCGCGATGGTGATTCCCGCCCCGCGCAGGACCTCGATCGCCGCCCGGGTGTTCTCCTGCGCGGTGCGGCGGAGCGCCACCTGTTCCGGGTTCTCCGGGTCGTCCTCGATCTCGTCCTCGACCGCCGCCCGGTCGTACCCCACCCGGAGCGCCGTCGGGTCCGCCGACGCGTCCCACGCGAAGGGCGGGTCCTGCACCGCCCGGTCCAGATCGTCGGCGCCCCGGATGGCCTCGAACACCAGCGCGCAGTCCTCGGCGCTCCGGCACATGGGCCCGATCTTGTCCATGGTCCACGAGAGCGCCATCGCGCCCGCCCGGCTGACCCGGCCGAATGTCGGGCGGTGCCCGGTGATGCCGTTCCGGGTTGACGGCGAGATGATCGAACCGCGGGTCTCGGTGCCGATGGAGAAACCCACCAGCCCGGCGGCGGTCGCCGACCCCGGTCCGGCGGAGGAGCCGCTGGATCCCTGTTCGGTGTTCCAGGGATTCCGGGTCCGGCCGCCGAACCAGCGGTCCCCTGACGCCAGCGCGCCCATGGTCAGCTTGGCCACGAGCACCGCGCCCGCGTCCGTGAGCTTCGTGTAGACGGTGGAGTCCTCGTCGATCACCTGATCGCGGTAGGGGGAAGCCCCCCAGGTGGTCTTCGTCCCCTTGACCGCGAGGAGGTCCTTCGCACCCCAGGGGATTCCGTGGAGCGGCCCGCGGTAGTTCCCGGCGGCGATCTCCGCGTCGGCGCGCGCCGCCTGCTCGCGGGCGAGGTCCTCGGTCAGGTTCACCACACAGAGCAGCACCGGATCGAACTCCCGGAGCCGCGCCAGGTAGAGCTCGGTGAGCTCCGTGGAGGTGACCTGGCGGGTCTCGACGAGCCGCGCGAGGTGGGTTACCGGCAGGAAGGCGAGGTCGGTGTCCGACCCCGGCCGCGAGACCTCCGGCCGGGACGGCTCCATTCCGCCGGCCGTCTCCGGCATGGGCTTCCCGGGCGGCAGCGGATGGAAGACGAAGGAGGGCGGCTGGTGGTTGTGGATCTCGGGATCCCGGATGCCCTGGTACGCCTCCAGCGGGTTGCGCTCGTCGTTCAGCCGCTCGGCCACCAGCGAGAGTTCGTCGTCGGAGAAGTCCAGTCCGGCGAGCTGCTGGGCGGTCCGCAGCATGCCGATCGAGACGGTGTCCGCGTCTCCGGCGCAGGCGGTGAGCGCGCCGGGGAGCAGGGTGGAACCGAGCCCCAGTCCGGAGAGTCCGGCCACGAACCGGCGCCGGTTCCAGTCGAGCCGCTCCGGTCCGGGCGGCGGTGCGGAAATGGAAGGGGAGGGTCGGTTGGCCATGAGGCGATTGTGCTCGCTTAGGCTTCTCGCCGCCAGCGCTCCAAGGAGGTCCCGTGAGCACTCCCGAAACTCTCCGCGTCCATCTGGCCACCGACCCCAGCGAGTCCGGCCATTACCGGCTGGACCGGGAGCGCTTCGAGAACGCCGGCAAGGCGTTTCCGGATGCCTTCGGTCGGCTCCGTCCCACCTATTCGGATGACGAGGCCGGCTTCGTCCGGGGAGTTCGCGACGCGGACGTGCTCATCGGCTGGAAGTTCCCGCGGCCGGGTCTCGCGGAACGCGCCCCGAAGCTCCGCTGGGTGCAGCTCATCGGCGCCGGAGTGGATCACCTCTATCCGCTGGACTGGCTCCCGGCCAGCGTGAAGCTGATCACCGCGAGCGGTGTCCACACGAAAAAGTCTTTCGAATACGTCCTGATGGGCCTCATCGCCCTCCACACGCGGCTGCCCCGGATCGCCGAGCACCAGCGGGCGCGGACCTGGAAGAAGATCCAAACGGGGACGCTGCCCGGGAAGACGGCGCTCGTGATCGGGCTCGGCGCGGTGGGTACCGGCGCAGCGGAGGCCGCACGGACACTCGGCATGCGGGTTCTGGGAGTCCGGCGCACGGCCCGGCCCCACCGGTTCGTAGACGAACTGTTCGGTCCCGGCGACCTTCCGGTGGCGCTGCCGCGGGCCGACTACGTGGTGCTCGCCGCGCCGCTGACGTCCGACACGAGGGAGATCCTCGGCGAACGGGAACTGGCGCTGCTGCCCGAGGGAGCGGGGGTCGTGAACCTGGGCCGGGGCCGGCTGGTCAACCAGGCGGCGCTGGAAGCCGGGCTCCGCAGCGGGCGGCTCGGGGGCGCCTTCCTCGACGTGGTGTGGCCGGAGCCGCACCCTCCGGAGAGCACGCTCTGGGACGCCCCCAACCTCTTCATCACGCCGCACGTCGGAGCGGATGACATCGAGAACTACATCCCGGCGGTGTTCTCGATCGCCCTCGACAACATGGCCCGCTTCTTCGCGGGGCGGCGTCTTCGGAACGTGGTGGACCGGCGGCGGGGCTACTGACCGAGGGCGTCCGTCTCGTCCACGATTCCGTTCCGGAGCAGACCGACCTGCCCGATCTCCACCTCGACGGTGTCCCCGGGCTTCATGAAGAGTTGCGGATCGCGGGCCACGCCGACTCCTGACGGAGTGCCGGTCGCGATCACGTCCCCGGGATACAGGGGGTGGATCCTGGAAAGGTAGGCGATCAGTTCGCGCACCGGATAGGTCATCTGCGAGGTGTGGCTCGCCTGGACGACTTCGCCGTTCAGCCGCGTCCCGATGGAGAGATCCTGCGGATCGGGCACCTCGTCCGGGGTGACCAGGAAGGGGCCGAATCCGCCGGTCCGCCAGAAGTTCTTGCCGGGTCCGAACTGGCTGCTGTGCCCCTGGTAGTCGCGCACCGAGGCGTCGTTGAAGCAGGCGTAGCCGGCCACGTGGTCGAGCGCGTCGGCTTCGGAAATGTGGCGGCCGGGCCGGCCGATGACGACCGCGAGTTCGGCCTCGTAGTCGAGCAGGCGGGAGACCGACGGACGGACCAGCGCCTCCCCGTGACCGAGCAGGCTGGCCGGAAACCGGGTGAAGAGGGTCGGGTAGTCGGCCTTCGCCCGCCCCGTCTCGAGCCGGTGGTCCTCGTAGTTGAGGCCGACGCACCAGAGCGCCCCGGGGCGGGGGATGACGGGCAGGAACCGGACATCGGAGATGCGGGGTGCGGTCTCCCAGTCGGCGTCGACCCGGGGCAGGGGACTGCCGAGCCGTTCGGCCAGGGATCCGGTCCCGTCGAGCGGGAGGTACCGGGCACCGTCCGGAGAGACGGCGGCCACGGTTTCTCCCCGGCCGGGGACGAGCAGGGTGGAATAGCGCATGTGGCGGCGGATGCTACCGGTCTCGGTTCCGCACCCGGGCCAGCGCGCGGGCGAAGGCCGCCGGTTCTCCGTTCCACCGACCCCCGGGCGCCGGGACGAAACTCGGCGGCGGCGGCCCCGGGTGGACGTAGATCGCGACCGGTGCGGTCGCGCCATCCGGAACCACTTCCACCCGCCGGTAGCCGAACTGCCCTTCGAAGGCGTCGAGTTGCGACACCGTTTCCGCGTCGACCCGGTAGGTCTCCACGACGACCGGGTTCACCTCCCGCGCCGGGACCAGCATCGGGTACTCCTCGTTCCCGAACAGGCGATACGGGATTCGGACCGCCCCAGCCTCGACGAACTCGGCGCCGCGGAGGAACGCGTCGTGGTTGGCGTGACCCCGCTTCAACGTGCCGTAGACGCCGACGAGAGTGCGGCTCGACGTCGGCCGCGTCACTCGCCGGCCCGGTACGCGACCTTGCCGCCCACGATCGTGATCGCCACCTTCGCGTTCAGGATCTCGTCGTCCGGCACCGTCAGGATGTCCCTGGTGAGCACGACGATGTCGGCGTATTTGCCGGGGGTCAGGCTCCCCTTTTCGTCCTCCTCGAAGGCCGCCCAGGCGTTCGCCATCGTGTAGGAATAGAGCGCTTCCTCGCGGGTGAGGACCTCTTCCGGGTAGAACCGGGTCCCGTCCGCCAGCTCGCGGGTCACCGTGGCGAAGTAGCTGGGAATGGGATCCAAGTCCTCGACGGGAGCGTCGGTGCCGTTGGTCACCACGGCCCCGGAGTCGAGGAGCGAGCGCCACACGTAGGCGCCGGAGCGCGCCCGCTCGTCACCGAGCTTCTCCGGCACCCAGGGTCCGTCCGAGGTGGCGTGCACACCCTGCATCGAGGCGATCACCCCCAGTTCCCCGAACCGCGGGATGTCGTCCGGGTGGATGTGCTGCGCGTGTTCGATCCGGAACCGCCGGTCCGCACCGTTCACTCCGGCCGCCCCGAAGGCCCGTTCGTAGGCATCGAGGATCTCCCGGTTGCCCCGGTCGCCAATGGCGTGGGTGGCCACCTGGAACCCGTGGCCGATCGCGATCCGGGCGGTCTCTTCGATGTCGGCGACCTCGTCGATGACCAGTCCGACGCTCGACGGCATGTCGTCGTAGGGCTCGAGGAGCCAGGCGCCGTGCGCGCCGAGCGCCCCGTCCACCACCCGCTTGATGGACCGCACGGTGAGGAACCCGCCGGCGTGGTTCGTCATCAGGTAGTCCGGAAGCCGGGCGTCCATCTCCTCGTTCGACTCGCCGCGCACCATCACGTAGAGGCGGACCGGAAGCTGCCCCGCCTCCGCCGTTTCGCGGAAGAAGTCGATCATGGCGAAGGAAGACCCGGCATCCTGGAACGACGTGATTCCCTTCTGCAGGGACTCTTCGGCGGCCAACCGGAGTTGCAGCTCGAGTTCGGCCCGGACCTCTTCCTCGCTCCGCTCCGCCATCGCCCGGTCGCGGGCCCGGGCGACCAGACGCTGGGCCGTCTCCCGCAGCGCGCCGGTGGCGTTGCCGTCGGCGTCGCGCACGATGGTGCCTCCCGGCGGATCCGGGGTGTTCCGGTCGATCCCGGCCAGTTCCATGGCGAGCGCGTTCGCGAACGCGGCGTGGCCGCTCGCGTGCCGAAGCAGGACCGGGTTCTCGGGGGAGATCTCTGACAGACCGAGGTGGTGCGGCAGGTCCTCGACCGCGCCTCCCGGGATTTCGTCCCATTTTTCCTGGTGCCAGCCACGCCCTTCGATCCAGGCTCCGGGAGAGGCCTCGGCCACCGCCTCGGCCACCAACTCCACGATCCGGTTCCAGTTCGCCGCTTCCCCGAGCTTCAGGATCATCTGGGCGTCCCCCACGCCCATGAAGTGGCCGTGGCCCTCGATGAATCCCGGGATCGCCAGCCGCCCGTCGAGCTGGATGACCTCGGTGCCCGGGCCGGCGGTCGCCTCGATCTCGGCGCTGGTGCCGAGGGCGGCGATCCTTCCGTTCCGGACCGCCACGGCCTCCGCCTCCGGCTGGTCCGGATCCATGGTCACCACCCGGCCGCCGAGCAGCACCAGGTCGGCGGGTCCGCCGATGTCCGGCGCCTGGGGGCCGCAACCGAAGGAAAGGAGGAGCGAGGCGGAGAGCGCGAGAAGGGACCAGAAGCGCATGGGATTCCTCCGGGAAAGACGGAAGCGTAGCGAGGCTCCGGCAGTTCGGTAGAGTGCCTGTCCATGCGCGTGCTTCGATCCATGACCGCCTGCCTGTTGCTGCTCCTCGCGCCGGCGATGGCCGCCGCCCAGTGGTACCCGGAACCCGACCTGGTGCTCACCGGCGCCGAGGTGCGGACCGTCGATGCGGAGGACGCGCTCGCCGAGGCGCTCGCCGTCAAGGACGGCCGCGTCGTGGCGGTGGGGTCGGCCGCCGAGGTCGGCGCGCTGGCTGGCCCCAACACGCGGACCGTGGACCTCTCCGGGAAGACGGTGATCCCCGGCATCCAGGACTCGCACATCCACTTCCTGCCCCTCGGACGCGACATCACGAGCGGAGTGGAGCTGAGTTACGCGGAGTCGGCCGAAGACATCGTGACCGGCGTGCGGGACCGGATCGCCGGGAGCGGTATTCCGCCCGGCGAGTGGGTGGTGGGCCGCCGCTGGGACCAGTTCAAGTATCCGCAGATGGTCACCCGCTGGCAGCTCGACGAGGCGGCCCCCGACAACCCGGTGGCACTCTACCGGGTCTACCGCGGGGTGGCCGTGAACACCGAGGTCTTCCGGCGGATGGGAATCGAGGACGGCGACTCCTCCACCTGGCCGTCGTGGTGGCTCGAGAATCCCGACAGTTTTACCTTCGAAGATCAGATCCTGCGGGAGTCGCGCGAGCTGCTGGTGGACGGCGAAACCGTCACCTGGGAGGTTCCGACCGGCGTGTTTCTGGGATCGCGGGCCTCCCGCCTGGTGACGGAGCGACCGCCGCCGGACGACTTCGAGGACGACGTCGAGAGCGTCCGGCTGGGGGTCGGGGAACTGCTCTCGCTCGGGGTGACCTCGATCGTGGACCCGTCGTCCCGGATGGGCCACAACATGCGGGTCTACCAGGAGGCGTTCAACCGCGGCTATCTGCGGCTGCGCATCGCCGCCGTCTACGAGGGGACGTTCAACACCCATGCCCCCGAGGCGATCTCCAGCCACCTCGACGGGATCAAGGTCAACAACCTGGGCGACCGGTTCCTCCGCTGGCGCGGGGTCAAGGTGTACGGCGACGGCGGGGTGGGAACCCGGAGCGCCTGGATGTCCGAACCCTTCCACATGTGGGACGAACTCGAAGGGGAACGCAACCTGGGGAATCCGGTGGTCGAGAGCTATCCGGAACGCGAGGCGCAGTACCGCGCCATCCGCAGCCACGGCTGGGACCTCCACACCCACAGCTGCGGGGACCAGTCGATGCGGCAGACCGTCGATCTCTACATGAAGCTGCTCGACGAACTGCAGGAAGAGAGCGGCGAACTCCCCGACCTCCGCTGGAGCGTGATCCACGCCTATTTCCCAATCGAACCCAGGACGCGGGTCCTCGATGACATGGCCCGTTACGGCATCGTGGCCGCCACGAACCCGGTCTTCAACTGGCAGCAGGGTCTCTCGTTCGCCGCGAACTCGGGGCCCGAGCGCATGGCCCGCCTCCAGCCCTTCCGCAGCTACATGCGGGGCGGCGTCATCATGGCCTCCGGCTCCGACTACGGGGTGACCACCCACAACCCCTGGATGGGGTTCTACGCGCTGCTGACCCGGAAGGACCAGAAATCCGGCGTCGCCCACGGCGAGGATGAGACGGTCACGATCGCGGAGGCTCTGCGTTCCTATACCTGGAACGGCGCCTTCCTGACCCACGACGAGAAGGACCGCGGGAGCCTGGAGCCGGGCCGGTTGGCGGATCTCGTGGTGCTCGACCTTCCCGGGCTCGACGCTCTCGAGGAGGACCCTGAACTCCTCTTTTCGATGCGCGAGCGCATCGTCGCCACCCTGGTGGAGGGGGAGGTCGTGCACGGCGAACTCCCTTCGCGATAGATCGTCAAGGCAGGACGGCTGGCGGGCTTGACATGGCCGTCCGGGCGGCGGTACAAACGCGAATCAGAGAACGGCTATGACCCAATCTCGGAAAGGGGGTCGGAAATGACCGCACCGCCGGACGACTTTGCGCTCCGGGCCCCGACCGGGGTCCGGAACTCACGGGACGAGTTCCCGGGGTCCTGACCACTGACGACGGCAGAAGCGGCGCCGACCGTCAGGGGCAGGAGCGCAGACAGCGCCCGCCCCTACCGCTCCGCACTGCGATGAGGCCCAGCGCCTCCCGAGGGACCCCGGGGCTCTTTGCTGTACGCCGCGGCAGCCTAACAGCCGGTAGCGAAACTCACGCGGCATTCGAACGGCGATGCATTCCGGCTGAACCGGGCCGCTGTGCGGCCCTCATCGTTGCGTTTCGGTCGGAATACACCGGGTATTCCTCCCTCACGCGCCTTGTCAGCCGGGCGCCTCGCCGTTCTCGGTGCTCACGTCAGTTCCACCACCGGCTGTTGGCGCTCGCGGTTCTGGCGGGTGCCCTCGTCAGCCTCTCCTGCGATGCCCGCCTCTATCTCTATATCCATGGAGGCCGCGAGACGCTCCTTCCGGGACGCGTCTACGGCGACGCGCTGGTCACGCAGGGGTTCCTCGCTTCCGTCCCGCCGGGCCGGGGGTTGCCGCCCGGCGAGCCCCCGCGCCGCTTCGTCCTGCGGCACCCGCTGCGCCCGCCCGACTGGAACGGCGCCCTTGTGATCGGGGCCCATCGCGGCCTTGGAGGGATCCGCCGCGGCCTCGACGGCGCCGACCTCGGGAGCGGTGAGACCGAGCTGGACGACCTGATCGGCTGGTGGGCTCTCGACCGGGGTTTCGCCTGGGCGAGTTTCGACCGGGCCGGAGTCGGGGCGGGGCCCGACGGCTACCGGCTCACCGAGGCGTTCGCCCGGCTCATGTTCGACCAGATCCGGCCGCGCCTCGCGATGGATCCCGAGCGGATCATCCTGCTCGGCTACGGGGAAGGGGGCGGGCTGGCGCGGTACGGCGCCGCGGCGACGGACGAGACCTTCGCCGGGGTGGTGCTGGTGGCCGCGACGCTCGGTGATCCGGAGGGGGCGTCCCGCCGGCGCAGCGCCCGCCTCGCCCTCGCCGCGGATCGGGAGGCATCCGACGCCGGCCTCGCCGCCTACGCTTCGGCCGCCGGTATCGGTCTCGAGGGAAGCCGGTTCTGGCCCTTCTACGACGCCGTGGCGGCGGCGCCGAGCCCGGTGCTGCCGGCGCCGCCCGTGGCCCTGGAGCGCCCGGTCATCGAGGTCGTGGGGACCCTGGACGATTTCGTGCTGCCGGAAGTGCTCGCCTACCGCGACCGCATCCAGGAGGCCGGGATGACCGAGGTTCACGAACTCCGCCTCGTCCCGGGCGCCTGGGGCGCCGGCCCCGACGACGACGCGGTCGAGGAACTCCAGGCCTGGGCCGCGGAACTCGGCCTGTCCGAAGCGGACCGCGCGGCGCTAGCCTCCGGACGGAGCCTGGCGCCCGAAGTCCAGCGAGCCCTGACGGACCTGGACGCGCGCCTGCGGGATTCCGTCCGTTAGGGCCCGTGGCCAAGAAGAAGCGCCCCGCGCGGGCCTTCGGCGTCCTGCTCGCCGGGGCCATGCTCGCTTCGACCGCCTATCTGCTGGTGCTGTCGATCACGCCGCTCCTCTCCCGGCGATACCTCCCGGACTCGGCCTGGATCGGACTGCCGAACGCCGCCCTGATCCTGGGGGTGGCGGCCGGAACCCCCATCCTCACCTGGCTCTTCTCGCGGCGCGGCCGGCCTTTTTCGCTGGGCCTCGGCCTCAGCTTCGCCGGCCTGGCCGCGGTGGGACTGGCGCTCTCCGCATGGTGGCAAGCGGGCTTCGCGGTCCACCTCGGTGTGAGCCTGATGCTCGGCTGCGGCTACGCCGCCTACCACCTCACCCGCTACACGGCGGCGCTCCTGGTCCCGGCCAGCAAGAGCGGGCGGGCGATCGGGCTGGTGGTCTGGGTGGCGGTGGCCGGCGCCTTCGTCGCTCCGCTCATCTTCGGCTGGATCGAGCGCCTCGCCGGGCCCGGCGAAGCGGAGGCGTTCGCGCTTGCCTATGTGTGCGCGGCCGTGCTCTACGGCCTCGGCGGCATCTTGTTCCTCAGGAGCCGGTCACTCCGGGCGCGGCCTTCGCTCGGGGCCCGCCCCGTCGAAGCGCAGGCCGGACCTGCCGGCCATCCTGCGGCCGGCAGGTCGCTCGGGCGGACTTTCGGGCTCGCCATCGTCGCGCTGGTCGCGGCGCAGGCCTCGATGATCATCCTCATGACGATGGCCCCGCTCCAGATGATGGGCAGCGGGGGTTCGCTGGCCGGGCTCGGCGCCATGATGGGCGCTCACAACCTGGGTATGTTCGCCCTGTCCCCGGTGGTCGGCCTGCTCTGCGACCGCTTCGGGGAGCGTCCCATCATCGCGCTCGGCGGCGCGACGCTGGTGGCGGGGGGCCTGCTCGCCGCGTTCGGTCCCGGCGGTGGTTTGGAACTGGGGATCGCGCTCTACCTCGTGGGTCTCGGCTGGTCCCTGGCTTTCGTGGCGGCGAGCACGCTGATTTCCGAGGGTCCCGACTCACCCGCCAAGGTCCGTCGGCAGGGGCTCGCCGATTCGCTGAACTGGCTGGGGGCGGGTGTCGCCTGCGTGGTTTCGGGACTCCTGATGACGCAGCTTGGATTTGGGGCGGTCGCCTTCGCGGGCACGGGGATGGGCGCCGTCTCGCTGGTGGCCGCGCTGGCCGCCCGTGGCTACCCGAGCCCGGATCGACATGCGCGTTGACCGTCGCCACGGCGCGGCTTTCTGACGCCTGTATCGACGGCTCCCGGGAGGCGGGGTTCGCGAGGACCTGCCCTTCCGACCGGCGCGCTGAAAGACGCCGAGGGTTCCTGAGCCGCTCTCCGGCCGCTGCGCGGTACTTCATTCATCGTTCGTTCGCTCGGAGGATCCAACGCACCATCCGTCTGCACCCGAGCCAATTGCCCGTCAGGGCTGCGGCGGTCACGCCCAGCAGCAGGAACCACATCATCACGTCCCACAGCGGTCGGCTGCGTAGCAGCGCCGTGAAGTCGCCGCGATGCAGCGCGTGGAACGCCCAGCGGCCCCACCGACGCTCCCGGTCCACCGCAAACGCAAGCTCGCCGCTGACGTCGTCCAGATAGAAGCGCTCGCCGTCCCGGTAACGGATGCGGAACACCGGGAAACGACGCGTTTCATGGTGCGTGTAGTAGTAGGCGTCGCCTTCGGCGATCCAGCCCGCGTCGTGCAGGGGCTCGTCCGGGCGGAGAACAGCGGCCGCAGATGCGAAATAGGACTCCGCCAACGGAGCGATACGTAGCGAGTCACCCGCGAGGCGCTGCCGGCTACCCTCGGCGTCGGCCGCCACGACGCCCAAGTCCCCGGTGACCGGGGCGCCGGTCAGGCGAACGGTGCCCACCGGGACCGCCGTTTCGCCAAGCAATCGCAGGAAGGACCGAATGTCGTCGTAGTCGAGTTCCGGTCCGCGCAGCCGGGCCGTTTCCGCGGCGAAGCTCCGGCCTTCGAAGGCGCCCCACGGGTTGACGGAGAACAGGCCGCTCAGGAGCCAGGTCAGCGTGAACAGACCGAACGCCAGGCCCAGGTAGTGGTGCCAAAGCCACCAGCCCTTGTAGGGCGACCACCCGCCTCGACGCCGGAAACGGAACTGCTGATAGCCGATGGTGATCCCGGCGACGGTGAGGAACAGGCTGACGATCGAGAGCCAGATTACGACCTGCGCCCAGATCGCACTGTGTTGCCGAAGGACGGTCGGATAGAGCCAGTGCGGGACTGCTCCGATCCAATTCCAGAAGCGTACGCCCGCCGTGGTCATCTGCACGACCTCGCCCGTCGTGCTCGACACGTAGAACTCGGTCCCGGCGGGATCGCCAGCGGCGAAGTGGTAGAGGGGCCGATGAGGATGGTAGGACCCGGCGACGGTCCACTGATCCCGCTCGACCAGACCCCGCAGTTCCGGCGCGCCGGCTGCGCCGAACGCCCTTGCGGCGGAATGGGCGATGGCCCGCGCCTGCTGCCCGTCGAATGTTCCGAGCACCTCACCGCTGGCCAGGTCGATCACCTGCTGCCGCCCGTTGAACAGTCGCAACACCGGGCGTCCGGTTGCCATCTCGATGGTGAAACCCTCGACGGCATGGCCCGCGAAGTGTTCCGGCAGCTGGCAGCAGCCGAACAGGTCCAGGGGCTCGAGCCCGGCCAGGCGCTCCTCGGGGGTCAGTTCCGGGTACGGCACGTACATCATCACGAACCCCGACAGACACCAGAGCGATATCACCCAGCCCACCGCAATGCCGAGATAACGGTGCGTCAGCAGGAGCAGTCGGAACATGCCGGAGCGGTGCCCGCGTTGCGAGACCGGCGCGATGGCGCCTTCCTCGCGCCCATGGGGGCGCTGGAATGGGAGTCGAGACGCGGTTTCGGCGCCAGCCTGGTCGAAGCTGTCAATAGGCGCCGGAACCATCCCGGGCTCACCGTCAGGTGTGGAGGGACTTCAGCCGGCACGGCGCGCCGGCAGTCCGCCGCCCTTCGGTCGGCGCAACCTGCTCCACGGGCTGTCAGCGTCAGTACCCCAGCACGCCGTAGTCACCGTCCACGATCAGGCGAATGGAGACGTACACCCCGAGCAGTCCGCCCGCCATCCAGGGGGAGTTGGGCGCCATGATCCACGTGTAGAGCTCCCGCCGGCTGATCCGCGCCTGCCTTCCGGCCACGAAGAAGCTGATCAGATAGACCGACGCTCCGTACATCACCTGCCAGAACAGGATGACGCCGACGATGCCGGTCAGGACGGCGGGGAAGACCTCGAAGGTGTAGGCCGCGTACACGATCAGCGAGGGGACCGGCGTGAGAAACCCGTTGACGATGTCCACGTTGAATCCGAAGGTGCGGCGGTCCGCGTAGGAACTGTCGTACTGCGAGTAGACCGCCCAGATGTCAGCCCACAGCGTCGGCGACAGCATCCGGACCAGCGGGACCCGCGCGCGGAGGAACTCGATGGCCGGCGTCCGGCCCGTCCGTTTCCTCCATTCGCGCCAGTAAGCGGTGCGCGTCTCGACGAGGTCCCGCCGGAGGAAGAGACATATCTCCCAGTAGGCGATCAGCAGATTGATCGAGAGGAACAGGCTGAGGAGGGAATGAAGGCCGTGCAGGTCCCCGTGCACCTGGTAGCGCGCCCCGATGCCGGCAAGCGTCAGGGTCGCGACAACCAGCGCCGCGAAGAGTCCCGGCGGCAACTAGAGGTACCGCTCTTCGAGCACCCGCCGGTGGTGGATGGCGTGTCCCACCGTGAGATAACAGATCGCCCGGACCGTGGCCCGCGCGCCGCTCGCCTCGCCACCCCGGTCGAGCGCGGGCTCGTCGAACGACCGCATGAGGCTCACGGTGGCGTGGCGGATCGTCTCCAGCTCGTCGAGCAGGGATCCGAGGGAGCGCGCCCCGTGTCTGGACGCGGCCACGTAGGGGTCCTGTTCCATACCCGGCAGCGGCGTCTGGTCACCCCGGGCGAAGCGCAGCGCCCGCACGGACATGATGCGCTCCACGTCGGCCACGTGGCCCACGACCTCCCGGATGGACCATTTTCCCGGCGCATATCCCCCGGCCGAGGCCTCCTCGGACACGCCCGTCAGGAGGGAGCGGAGGGTCTGCATCTCCTGGAGCGCCGCCCGCGGGAGATCGTCGCCGTCCGGTACCTGGCGGATGTAGCCGTGGTAGTAGCCGGCGCACTCGTCGGGTTGGGGCTTGTTCCACATGCGATGCATCGTAAGCGAGATGCCCCGGTACCATCGGCCCCATCCCCGGAGGATCCTTCCATGCGCTCTTCATGTTTTCGTCTTGCTCTCGGCGGCGCCCTGCTGGCCCTCCTGGCCCTTTCCTGCACCGGCCCGGTGAACGTGGAGGTCGAGCCACCGGCACCCGAGAAGTCCCGCCTCGACGGCCGCATTCCTCCCGTCGGCCCCTACTCCGCGGGAATCGGGTACGGGAACCTGGTGTTCCTGGCGGGCCAGATCGCTCTCAACCACGAGGGCGGCGGACTCGTCGAGGGCGGCATCGCCGAGCAGACCCACCAGGTCATGCAGAACCTCCAGGCCGTTCTCGAGGAGGCCGGTCTCGGTTTCGAGAACGTGGTCCGGAGCGGAGTGTTTCTCGCCGACGTGAACGATTTCGGAGCGATGAACGAGGTGTACGCCTCCTACTTCCCCGAGGGCGCGATTCCGCCGGTTCGCACCACGGTGGCGGTGGCCGACATCCCGCTCGGCGCGCTCCTCGAGATCGACATGATCGCGGTCCGCTGACCGACCCGGCGACCAGCGGTTCCGAGAACCCGGCCGCATCGTGACGAGCGGTCCCGGAAGCCCGAATCGCGGGCTCGGCCTCTCGCTCTGGACCGCCGCCATGTTCGTGGTGGCGAACATGATCGGGACCGGCGTCTTCACGAGCCTCGGCTTCCAGGTCGCGGCGGTTCCCTCGGCCTTCCCGGCGCTCCTCCTCTGGGTGGTCGGCGGGCTGGTCGCCCTCGCGGGGGCGCTCGTCTACGGCGAGCTGGGAGCCGCGCTGCCCCGTTCCGGCGGGGAGTACAACCTGCTCCGGCGGAGCTTTCACCCCGCCGCCGGATTCGCGGCCGGGTGCGTTTCCGCGACCATGGGCTTCGCGGCGCCCACCGCGCTCGCGGCGGTGGCGATGGCCACCTACCTGCAGCCGCTGTTTCCCGGCATCGAGCCGGTCCATTTCGCAGCGGGGACCGTGGTCGCCTTCACCGCCGTGCACTCGCTGCCGGTCGGCTGGAGCAGCGGGGTCAACAACGTCCTCACCGCCGCCAAGATCCTGCTGGTCATCGCTTTCTGCTGCATGGGGTTCTGGGCCGGCGGGGTCTCGACGCCGCTCGTTCCGAAGCCGGGGGACTTCGGGTTGCTGCTGAGCCCGGGGTTTGCGGTTTCGCTCGTGTTCGTCTCGTACGCCTATACCGGCTGGAACGCCGCGGTCTACGTCGTCGGTGACCTGAGGCGTCCCGAGCGGCTCGCCCGGGCGCTGGTGGCCGGCACCCTGCTGGTGACCGTCCTCTACGTCCTGGTCAACTTCGTGATCCTGCGGGCCGTACCACTGGAGGATCTCGCCGGAAGGATCGAGATCGGGTACCTGGCGGCGGAGCGGATCCTGGGCGCCACCGGCGGCCGGGTGATGGCGGCGGTGCTCGGCCTGGTGCTGGCCTCCACCGTCAGCGCCATGGTGTTCCTCGGCCCGCGGGTGGTCCGCGCGATGGGAGAGGACGAGCCCTTCCTCCGGCCTCTCGGACGCGCCAGCGCGGGTGGCGTTCCGCACCGGGCGCTGCTCCTGCAACTCGGGATCACCCTGATCCTCCTCTATTCCGGGACGTTTGAGCAGATCCTGCTCTACGCCGGGTTCACGCTGAACCTGATGACGGCCGCCGCGGTGGCCGGGGTCTTCCGGCTGCGCGCCGGCAGGATCCCGGGCGCCGTCCCGGGCCGGTTCCGGACCCCGCTGTACCCCGTCGTCCCGCTGTTCTTCCTGGGGATGAGCGCGTGGGCACTGGGCTACACGCTGCTGGAGCGGCCCTCCGAATCGCTGCTTGGGCTCGCTACCGCGGCGGCCGGCGCCGTCCTGTACCTGGTGGCCAAACGCTCCTGAAGAGTCGCCGTGCGCTCGCGACCCGGGCTGTTGACTAGCGGACGGTGAAGCCTTCTCGGAAAGCGGCGTCGGAGAGACGCACGTCGCTCGAAACGACGTCGAGGCTTGGGGGATCCTCGTCAGCCGCCACAAGCGCAGCCGCAAGTTGTAGTGCGTCCGCGGCGCGCAGCGGATGAACGCGAAGCAAGCGCAACGCCCGGCGGCGTAGCCGGCCGGACGGCTCAATCTCGAACCAGGTTCCCGCGAGCGTCTCGAACCTCTCGCCCGCCTGCGCGAGCCCTGCCGCATCCAACTCGCCCTGACGATGGAGCCTGTGCAGCGCCGAGGCGCACTCCACGGAACTTCCCCACCAGGTGACCACCTGCCGGTCTTGCCGCAGCAAGGACTGCCGGCGCGGCGTTTCCTGCTCGTCCACGAACAGCGAAACGAGCGCGGAGGAGTCCCAGTATCTCATCGGCCCTCGTCCCGGTCCGCCGAGACCGCGTCGCTGGCCTGGACGCCCGGCCGGAGGCGCGGCCGGGGAGCCTTCAGAAAGCTGCGAAGGTCGAGAGACGCCCGGGGCGGGGCGGCGACCCCCCGCCGGGCGAGCAGCGCCGCCACCTGTCGGTCGTCACTGTCTGCCGATCCGCAGGGCTCGATCCTCGCCACCGGCTTGCCGCGGTCGGTGATCAGGACGGTTTCGCCCAGTCGAACCTTCTGGAGCAATCCGCTGAACGTGTTTCGTGCTTCGCTAATACTGGCGCTTTGCATAGCGCTATTATAGCTAGAAGTATGTGTACTTTTTAGACATCAACACGATTCAGGGAGGCGAGATACACGCCGCCACCAGGCCGGATGGCGCTCCAAGCCGTTCTTGTCGTAAGGGAGGGTTGGAGTGTGCGGTTTCGACCGCCTCTCGGCGGTCGATGCCGGCCAGAGGCCGGCGCTCCGACGGGTGCTCCTGGCGCTTCTCCCTACAACCTCCGCCTCGGGTTGATCATCGTCCGCCACATGTGGGCGGAGGGGCTGTTGTCGTAGCCGAGCCCTTCCTTCGGCTGCTTGAAGTGCCGGCCGATGATGTCCACGAACGGATCGATCGAGACCTCGACATCCCGTTCGAAGCTGTAGTCGTCGTGGATGGTGATGGACCGCGACTCCATGTACCACTTGTGGTTCCGGGCGAATTCGTATGCCGCCTTGATGTAGGGCTCCGGCTCGTGGTCGGCGCCGAACATGCGGACGTACATCTCGGGATACTCGTAGCCCACCGACGGGTCGGGGAAGAAACGCAGCGCCTGGTGGTAGCGGATGGCCCACGAGACCTTCTCTGGCACGTACGGCTCGAGTAGTTGGGCGCCCCACCAGCCGTGGTCCGCCCGCACCAGGTTCATGACCGAGAGGTCGTGCAGCAGGCAGGCAAGAATGGTCTCCTCGCTCATGCCGTGCTTCATCGCCCGGGTCGCGCTCTGCAGCACGTGGGAGGCCGGCGCGAACCGGTGCTCGAAGAAATCGACGAGCGTCGGCTTCGCGGGCATGACCGAGAGCGGCTCCTCGTCCTCCGACTTCGCGAGCGGCGGGCGCTCGGGCGCTTCGAGCAGGTGCATCATCTCGTGCTCGAGCGCTTCGGCGCGGTCGTTCACGCCTACGATCCCGGCGCCGCTCACCGTGGCGGCGGCCTTCAGAAAGAGTCTGCGGTCCATGTCGTTCGCCTCCTGGCGGGCCGGCGAACTCCCGATCCGGTCATCCGGTCATCCGGCCGGGCGTTCGGCGAGCCGTGCTGGCCTAGTATAGAAAACCCGTTGCCGCCGCCACCGATCACCCCACCCGGGCCCGGCGGGACGGTGCGGCTGCCGTCCCGCCGCCGGGTCCTCGGGACCGCGGCCAGGCTCTTCTCCGGCCTCGCCGCCGGCGCCGCTGCGGCGTGCGCCGGCCGGCCAGCTCCGGCCGCCCGCACGGCGCCCGATCCCGTCCCGCGTCCGGCGTTCCGCCTCCCGGCGGTCAACGTCTCCCGGGACCGGATCATCCGCACGGTGGTCGGGCTCCGGCCGTACCGCCCGTCCGGGTTCCGGGTCGAGAGCCACGATCTCGGCGGTGGCCGGATCCTCGTCCACAACTACGGCCACGGCGGGGCCGGAGTGACCCTTTCCTGGGGCAGCGCGTGGCTGGCCGTCGAGGAACTGATCGGCGACGCCCCGCCTCCGGCGCGCGCCGCAGTGATCGGCTGCGGGGCGGTCGGACTCGCCACCGCCCGCCTGCTCCAGCAGCGCGGCGTGGACGTGACCATCTACACGAAGGACCTCCCGCCGAACACCACCTCGAACGTGGCCTGCGCCCAGTGGAGCCCCTATTCGGTCTCGGACCCCCGCGTGCACACGAGCGCCTTCGAGGACCGCTTCGAGCGCGCCGCCCGGATCTCCCACCGCATCTTCCAGGAGATGGTGGGTGTCCGCTACGGCGTCCACTGGCTCCCCAACTATCCCCTGAGCGACGCTCCCTTCGGAGGCCCCGGGCAGCCCGGCCGGCTCGCCGGCCTCTTCCCCGGGACGCGCGATCTCGAACCGGGGACCCACCCGTTCCCGGTCCGCCACGCCCGCGAGTACACGACCATGATGATCGAGCCGCCGGTGTACCTGGGCGCGGTCATGCGGGACTTCCAGCTCGCTGGCGGCCGGGTCCGGATCCGCGAATTCGGATCCCTCGACGAGATCGCCGGCCTGGCGGAACGCCGCGTGATGAATTGCACCGGGATCGGCGCCCGGGACCTGGTCGGGGACGAGGAACTCGTGCCGCTCAAGGGCCAGCTCACCGTCCTGCTGCCGCAGCCCGAGATCCGCTACATCGCGCTCTACCAGGGGCTCTACATGATGCCGCGCGCCGACGGCATCCTGCTCGGCGGAACCCGGGAGCGGGGGGAGTGGTCGCTCGAGCCGAACGTCGAGGCCGAGGAGCGCATCCTGGCCGGCCATGCCGATTTCTTCGGCCGCATGGCGAAGATGGCGGAACCCTGACCAGGCAGGCAACAGGTCCGTACCGCACCGCATGCGATATCGGTCAAGCTCGAACGCGGCCAGCAAATCTGATTCGTTGTAGCACGTTCGGTTTGTTGAATTCCCCCGCTTGGTCACCCTCTCGCCGAAGTTCGTGCACTCAGGGCATAAATACAACACAATCAATGAGTTGCGATCGAATTCGGGGGTGTTTCGGCCCGCGGTCCGACGTTTGCCCGCCGTGACGGTAGAGAAACTTGTCCGAATCGCCTAAAGTTCCGCACTCTGGTGTGGGTTTCGTCGTTTCGGCTCTTCGCACATCAACTGTTCTTTGGATCGCCCGCAGCTTCGGGCGTCCGGCTCATGGACTCATACGAACTCAGGAGGCACTCATGAGATCGCTCTTGTTTAGGACTGCCGCGGTGCTCGGCGTCGTGGGACTCGCCTCGGGCGCTTTCGCCCAGACGTTCCAGGGCGGCGTTCGCGGCGCAATCCAGGACGCCGACGGCGGCGTCCTGCCCGGCGTCAGCGTGACGCTGGAGAACGAGGATACGGGCGTTTCCCGAACCGCGGTCTCCAGCGCGGTCGGCGAGTACAACTTCGCGAACGTCCAGCCGGGCACCTACACGCTCCGCGCTGAACTGAGCGGCTTCGCGCCTTACGTGAGCGAGGGGCTCATCGTGGGCGTCTCGTCGTTCCTGGTGGTGGACATATCGCTCGCGATCGGCGGCATCGAGGAGACGGTCACCGTCATCGGCGAAACGCCGCTGATCGAGACCGCGACCGCCTCGGTGTCTTCCGCGGTGAGCCGCGCCGAGCTCGAGGTGCTTCCCACCCCGGGCCGCAACGTGTTCATCATGTCGGTGGGGACCCCGAACGTGGTCCACACCGGCGACCCGTTCTGGGTGAAGCAGTCCGACCAGACGAACTCTTCTCTTCTATCCCTCGGCGGCGGACCGCTCCGTGGCAACAACTACACCGTGGACGGCGTCTCGACCACCGATCTCCGGAACCGCACCGTGATCATCCCGGTCTTCGAGGCGGTCCAGGAGATGAAGGTCCAGATCAACACCTACGACGCCGAGATGGGCCGCACCGGCGGCGGCGTGTTCAACGTCATCCACCGCACCGGCACGAATGCCTGGGCGGGAAGCGCCCTCCACCAATTCCGGACCGCCAAGGTCGGCCACTTCCTCCGTGAGTACTACTACCACACGGCACAGGACGTGGCCGCCGGAAAACTGTCCGAATCGGATGTCAGCGATCGCCCCTACATTCTGCTCGGCGGCTCGTTCGGCGGACCCATCTTCCGCGACCGCACCTTCTTCTGGGTCTCGGGCGAGGGCTATAACGACGACCAGGCCTCGAACGTCACCATCACGCTGCCGACTCCGGCCGAAGCCGCCGGCGATTTCTCGGCGAGCGGCGTGACCATCTACAACCCGTGGGACCTGGACGCGAACGGCAACCGCCGTCCCTTCGCAGGGAATCGGATTCCGTCTGACATGATCGATCCCGTCGGCTCGTCTTTCGCCCGGCTCCTGACCGAACTCGGGCCGGGCGGTGACATCGCGGCGGCCGGGATTCAGAGCACGCGCGCCCGCCAGTTGACCGGCAACCTGAGCCACATCTTCTCGGACGCCTGGCAGTCGTCCCTGACCTACCTCTACTACACCTCGGGGGAGCCGGCGTTCGGGCACTACAAGGACCTGCTGAACGCGGACACGCACCCCGCCTACGGCATCGGAGCCGCTACGCTCGAACGCGACGTGCACGCCATCGCCTTCAACAACACCTTCATCACCGGGGATACCTCGGTTCTGACCCTGCGCTATGGACAGACCTACTTCAACGATTCGAACGTGAACCCGGTCTTCGACCAGGGCGCCTTCACGGGCCTCGGATTCCAGGGCAGCTTTGTTGACGCCCTGTACGGGCAAGAAGGTTACGACGGGCAGTTCCCGAGCGTTTCCATCGACGAGTTCGGCGACGGAGGTTCGACTCACGGCTCCTGGACGAACACCGATGTCCAGTGGACCTCGCGGGAACTCAACGGCACTTTCTCGCAGTTCCTCGGGAACCACACCGTGAAGTACGGCGTCCAGTACCGCCGGATGGGTCTCCATTCGGTCAGCTTCCGGAACGGACTGCAGATCGGGTTCGCGAGGAAGTTCACGCAGGGGCCCAACCCGACGGCGCCGGATGCCGGCTCGGGCAGCGCTCTCGCCGATGCGCTCCTCGGGATCCCGGACAGTGGAAGCGCCACGGTGGCCGTGCCGGCGGACGTGTTCATTGACTACTACGGGGCCTTCGTCCAGGACGACTGGCGGCCCAGCGAGAACCTGGTCCTTAACCTCGGCCTGCGGGTGGAACACGAGACCGGCCTCATGGAGGAAGGCAACGCCTTTACGGTGGGATGGGATCGGACCAATCCCTTCCCCGCCCAGGTGAACCTCGATCCGGCCATCGAAGGCTCGCTTCCCGGTTTCCCGCTGCGTGGCGGTCTGATGTATGCCGGAGTGGACGGCTACCCGACGAACCAGTGGGATCCTCCGGGCATCAAGCTCGGTCCCCGCATCGGCTTCGCCTACACGGTGAACCCCGAGACGGTGGTCCGCGGAGGCTATGCGGTGTTCTGGGCGCCCTATGCGATCCCGAGCGGCGTCGGTGCCGACCATGTGGGGAACCATGGCTTCACGGCGGTTACGTCGATACCGACGAGCCTTGATGGAGTGACTCCGCCAACCGCGACGGCCGCGAATCCCTTCCCGAACGGTGTTTCCAATCCCGTCGGCGCCGGGAACGGCCGGTTCCAGAACATCGGCGGCAACGTCCGCTTCAACAGCCAGTTCCGGGCCTCCCCGTACATCCACAAGTGGTCGCTTGACATCCAGCGTGATATCGGCCGCGACCTAGCGTTCAAGATCGGCTATGTGGGCAGTCAGGGCGCCGATCTGCCGATCGGCGGCACGAACAACGCGACTGTCAACATCAACCAGATCGCCGACCAGTACATTGCGCTCGGCGACCGGCTGAACGATCAGTATCCGAACCCCTTCTACGGCGATTCCCGTTTCGGATCGTTCGCGGGTGCCGAGACGCTTCCACTGGGGCAGTTGCTCCGCCCGTTCCCCCACTTCCGGAACGTGCTGGCGAACCACGTGACCTCCGGCAAGTCGCTCTACAACTCGGCCAGGATCGAGTTCGAGAAGCGGTTCCGCGACGCCTGGGGCGCCCGGATCAACTACACGATGGCGCTCCACAAGGACAACATCTACGAGAGCAACACGCGGATCTCGGACGAGGAGAGCACGATCTTCAACACTCCCGATGACTGCGCGACCGGCAAGTGCTCGATTCTGGACGCCGACTACGGGTGGTCGAGGATCCATGTGCCGCACCAGTTCAACATCGCCTTCAACTACCGGATCCCCGGGGACAACCCCATCTTTAGCGGCTGGTCGATCTCTACACAGACGATTCTGCGGAGCGGATTCCCGCTCACCCTGAAGCAGAGTTCGAATCCCTTCAGTTCGTACGGTTTCGATCACCAGCGCCCGTCCAGCGGGGCCGTCTCCGGCGGCGGCAACCCAGGCGGCGGCAACCACCTCAACTATCTGTCACCGGGTGGGGTGACCGAGACTGCGGGACTTGTACTCGGTTCCGGTCCGCAGACTTCGGACGACGTTCGCACTCCGGTGCTCCACACCTGGGATGTCTCGGTCGACAAGACAACGGCGATCTTCAGCGACGTGAACCTGAACTTGCGCTTCGAGATGCTCAACCTGTTCAACTCGCCCAACTGGTGCGGTCCCCGCACGGTGGTCGGCGCGGGCAACTTCGGTCAGATCCAGTGCAGCAGCGGCTTCCCCCGCACGCTCCAGTTCATGACCAAGATCACGTTCTAGGCGATCTCGACCTCAACATCGGGGGGCGGGCCTTCGGGCCCGCCCCCTTTTCTGTCGCGTCTTGCCGGACGACCCGTCGAAGTGTGGACCATCCCACTACTCGTATAGGTGTTCCCGGTCCGAGGATTCTCAACAGCGGATTAGCTCGTCCCCCGAGTGTGATCGGTGACAAACAAGGGTCGCCGGGATCGAAAAGCGGCGTCGCACACTACGCGTGCGCACTGCCGCCGACGTCGGTGCGAGACGCTCAACCCTGTTCAATCAGCCAAAGCCGACGCTGTTCCGGAGACTGGGCGGGGCGGGCAACTTCCCTCAGGCCAATCGTAGCGACTGTTGCCCTTCCGTATTGCCGAGAGCGCCGCTCTGGGCCTGATTGCCTACGCGGCGCGCACCGGGGCAGTGGTGCTGGAGCACCGGGTTGAGGATACGGCCTTCTTCGACCCAGAATTGGACCTCGTGCCTGGCGCCGGCCACGCCTTGATGGCCGTGCCCGTCCGCGATTTCGTAGGCACCGTCTTCGGCGTTCTGGCATGCCATCCGGCGGACGCCCACGACCATCTGAGACCGGAACTGGCGCGCACCGCCGGGTTGCTCGCGAACGAGTTCGCACCGCCGTTGGCAACCCTCCGGGAATACGACCGGCTGCACGGAGACGCGGGAACGGATCGCTCGCTGTTCCGGTCGGAAGCCATCCAGGAACAGCGGCGTTCGGAAAGCCCGAGTTCCATCCTCAACGTCTCGGAACAGTGGGGCTCCTGGATCGTGGGCGGGATGGCCGCGTTGCTACTCGGTTTCGCGGCGTTCCTGATCTTCGGCACGGCGACTGAGTATGCGGAGGGAAGCGCGGTGGTCCACAGTCGCGGGCGCATACCCGTGGTGGCCAACGAAGCGGGCACCGTTGCCGCGATCCAACTGGCGCCAGGAACGCCCGTGGTGCCCGGCGACGTGATTGGAACCCTCTATGACCATGCCGAACTGGCTGAAGTACAACGTCTGGAGCACGAGTACGAGGACGCGCTGGTGCGTTTGCTACGGGATCCCGAGAACCCCACGGCCGGAGCAGGGCTTGCCGGGCTTCGCGCATCGAGCGAGCAAGCGCGCGCGGCACTCGAGGAGCGGCAGCTCATCGTGCCGGTGGCGGGCATATTGACGGACGTGCGTGTACGGCCTGGGGCGTTGGTCTCACCGGGGCAGACGGTTGCTACCGTCGGAGCGGACACCCCCGGGTTCGAGATCGTCGCGGCGGTTCCGGGCAACTTCCGCCCCCTGCTTGCCGCCGGACTTCCCGTCGTCGCGGAACTCGAACAGTTTCCCGGCAGCCGATTCCACCTGCTGGCCCGCGAAATCAGCCCGGAGGTGATCAGCGTCGCCGAGGCGCGGGCGCTCATGGGACAGCTATTGCCGACCGCGACCGAAGACGGTGTTCTGGCGCTCGTCTACGCGGACCTGCCGGAGTTCCTCGTGAGCAGCACGGGCTCGGAATACCCGCTCTACGACGGTATGCGCGGCAGCGTGCGGATTCCGGTTCGCGAAGAACGGTTCATCGTCACGCTCTGGCCGGCCTTGGGACAGAGCAGATAGCGTCGGATGCGCCCAGATCAACCACCTTCACGAACCCGAGAACAGAATCTACGATAAGAACCAGTTGCATGAGACGAGATCGGCATGATCTACACGGCGGACGCTTCTCGGTGCGGTCTGCTCGTAGAGACTTGGCGTCCATGCCGGGCGGTGGCGCTAGTATCCGGCCCGCACCTCGTCGGCCGAGCTTCAAGCTTACGATTTCGGACGGTCAGGCGGGACCTGTCTTGCCGGACATCTGGCTGATTCAGTCTCCTCTTGGAATGTCTGCGGAAAGGATCACGGGACATGGAACGGGTTTTCATCTACTGGGATAACTCCAACATCTTCATCAGCGCGCAAGATGCCGCCGCTGAGCGGGAGGGTTGGGACGCACGGCCACGCGTTCGGATTCACTTTTCCAGTCTGCTCCAACTCGCAAGTGCCGGTCGGCCTATCGAAAGGGCCGTTGCGGTCGGTTCGGTACCCCCTGAACTACGTCATGTCTGGAACCGTCTCGAGAACGAGGGCGTAGAGGTGAACCTCGTCGAACGAGGCGCGGTTCATGGCCGCGAAGTGGGAGTGGATCAGATCTTGCAAACACACATGCTCCGCGACGCACTCGATCACAACGGGGATCCCGGGATTGCCGTCATGCTCACTGGCGATGGTGCCGGATTCATGGACGGAGTGGGGTTCCACGCCGATCTCACGCGAATGCACAGCAAGGGCTGGCGAATTGAAGTCCTCTCGTGGAATCACAGCTGTAACGGCCGGATGCGGACGTGGGCGGAGGAGAACGGCGTGTTCGTCCCTCTCGACGACTACTACGACAGCATTACCTTTCTTGAGCCTCCCTCGGCCGGGAGTCCGGTGGCGCCGCCACGATGGGTGCAGCCCTTGGACCTCACTAGCCGCGGCCGGTAGGCAAAGCCCAACAGTATCGGGGGTCCGCTTCGTCGCGCTTGCCAGCGGAGAACGTGTAGCCCGAGCCAACAGCAGGCCGGCCGAGAAGCCTTCGCCGCCTCACGGCGGCG